>CAZVVM010000001.1:0-1042 GCA_964630635.1 uncultured Ruminococcus sp.
ATCCGCGACCTTATAATCTCGCTTATCACCCTTAAATATACGCAGTCCAACTCCGTTTGCTTCGCAGTTGACGGACAGGCTATCGGCGTTGGCGCAGGTCAGCAGTCCCGCGTTCACTGTACTCGTCTTGCAGGCGGTAAGGCAGACACCTGGTTCCTCCGTCAGTCTGACAAGGTTCTTAACCTTCCTTTCAAGGACACTATCGGACGTCCCGACCGTGATAACGTAATCGACGGTTATATTAACCAGAACGAAGAGGACGTTTGTGCCGACGGTAACTGGCAGAAGTATTTTACCACACAGCCCGCACCTTTTACAAAGGATGAGCAGAGAGCTTACCTTGATACGATCGACGGCGTTGCGCTCGGCTCCGACGCATTCTTCCCGTTCAGCGACAACATCGAAAGAGCAGAGAAGAGCGGCGTTAAGTACATAGCAGAGCCCGGCGGCTCCATCCGTGACGACCTAGTAATTGAGTGCTGTGATAAGTACGGAATGGCTATGGCATTCACCGGAATGAGACTTTTCCATCACTAATATTTGTTCAATGGGTGCAGCTATGAAAATAATGGTAGTTGGCGGTGGCGGCAGAGAGCACGCCATCATTAAAAAGCTGAAAGAAAACAAAGAGATAGACGTAATCTACGCCCTTCCCGGTAACGCGGGAATGGCAGATGATGCTACTTTGGTCAATATCGGCGCAAAGGATATTCCCGCAATAGTTGATTTTGCCGTTAATAACGGAATCGACTATGCAGTCGTCGCGCCCGATGATCCCCTCGTTCTCGGCACTGTTGACGCGCTCAACGAAAAGGGAATCCCTTGCTTCGGTCCCAACGCCGCGGCGGCAGAGATCGAGGGCAGTAAGATATTCTCGAAAAATCTTATGAAGAAATACGGCATTCCGACGGCGGAGTACGAGACATTTGATAACGAAGCTGATGCTCTTAATTATCTAAACAACTGCAAGATACCGATAGTTATTAAGGCAGACGGTCTTGCACTCGGTAAGGGCGTTATAATCGCTATGACAAGAGAGGAA
>CAZVVM010000001.1:1052-50246 GCA_964630635.1 uncultured Ruminococcus sp.
CAAGAGTATGATGAGCGACAAGGTCTTCGGGAACAGCGGCTCTAGAGTTGTTATCGAAGAATTCCTTACGGGTCCCGAGGTGTCGGTCCTCGCGTTTACTGACGGAAAGACCGTCAAGCCGATGGTTTCGTCTATGGACCACAAGAGAGCGCACGATAACGATGAGGGACTTAATACGGGCGGTATGGGCACGGTTGCTCCTAACCCGTATTATACAAAGGAAGTTGCGGAAGTTTGTATGAAGACGATCTTCCTTCCGACCGTAAATGCAATGGTGCAGGAGGGCAGACCCTTTAAGGGATGTCTCTACTTCGGACTGATGATAACCCCCGACGGACCGAAGGTCATTGAGTATAACTGCCGCTTCGGTGATCCCGAAACGCAGGTCGTTCTTCCGCTTCTTAAGAGCGATCTTCTGACAATTATGAAGGCAACGACGGACGGCACTCTGTCCGAAACAGAGGTCGTTTTCGAGGACAAGCACGCTTGCTGTGTAATTATGGCGTCAAACGGCTATCCGCAGAGCTATGAAAAGGGATTTGAGATAGATATCCCCGACGAAATAGCAAGTAACGTCTACGTAGCAGGCGCGGCTGATAAGAACGGAAAGCTTGTTACGGCAGGCGGACGAGTTCTCGGTGCAACCGCAGTTGCAGAGACGCTTCCTGAAGCAATTAACGATGCATATAAGCTCGTAAGCAAGATAAGCTTCGCTAACGCTTTCTACCGCAAAGACATCGGTGCGCGCGCCCTGAAAGCGCTGGAGGAATAATATGGTATACAGAATATTTGTAGAAAAAAAGCCCGAGCTTGCACACGAGGCGAACGGCTTATATAATGAGCTGAAAAATCTCGTAGGCATTGAAAATCTTACGTCGGTACGTGTTATCAACCGTTACGACGTTGAGAATATTGACGAGGCACTCTTTGAGCAGGCGGTAAAGACCGTCTTTTCCGAGCCCCAGCTTGATAAGGTCAGCGCCGATCTTGAAGAAACCGACGGCGTAGTTTTTGCCGTTGAGCCGCTTCCCGGTCAGTTCGACCAGAGAGCCGACTCTGCAGCGCAGTGTATTCAGCTACAGAGCCAGGGCGAGCGTCCTACAGTTCGTTCCGCAAAGGTGTATATTCTCGGCGGAAACCTTACAGAGGACGATATTAACACAGTTAAAAAGTACGTAATCAATGCAGTTGAGAGCCGTGAGGCGGAGCTTACGAAGCCCGAAACCCTTGCGGTTGATTATGCTATCCCCGAAACGGTCGCAACCGTTGACGGCTTTATTTCCCTTGACGAAAAGGGACTTTCCGAGCTTCTTGATACTCTCGGTCTTGCTATGGACCTTGACGATCTTAAGTTCCTTCAGAATTACTTTAAAAACGAAGAAGGACGCGATCCTACCATAACCGAGATCAGAGTTGTTGATACCTATTGGTCTGACCATTGCCGTCATACGACCTTCTCGACCCATATTGATAACGTAAAAATATCCGATAAGACCGTTGCCGAGGCGTACGAGCGTTACCTTAATGCGCGTATCGAGGTCTACGGCGAAGAGAAGGCGGCAAAGCGTCCGCAGACTCTTATGGATATTGCGACTATCGCAGGCAAGGTCCTCAAAAAGAGAGGACTTCTTCCCGAGCTCGACGAGAGCGAGGAGATAAATGCCTGCTCGATCCACGTAACCGCTAACGTAAACGGCGAGGATCAGGATTGGCTTCTCATGTTCAAGAACGAAACGCATAACCATCCGACAGAGATCGAGCCGTTCGGCGGCGCGGCAACCTGTATAGGCGGTTGTATCCGTGACCCGCTTTCGGGACGCGCATACGTTCATCAGGCGATGCGTGTAACGGGTGCGGCTGATCCCCGTAAGCCCTTGAGCGAAACCCTTTCCGGTAAGCTTCCGCAGAGAAAGCTTTGCCAGACCGCGGCGGCAGGATATTCTTCCTACGGTAACCAGATAGGTCTGGCTACCGGTCACGTTGCGGAAATTTACCACGACGGATACGTAGCAAAGCGTCTGGAGTGCGGCGCTGTCGTTGCCGCTGCTCCTGCGTATAACGTGCGCCGTGAGCGCCCCGAGGCAGGCGACGTTATAATCCTGCTCGGCGGAAGAACGGGCCGCGACGGTATAGGCGGTGCGACCGGCTCATCAAAGAGCCATAATATGAAGTCGCTTACCACTATGGCTTCCGAGGTTCAGAAGGGAAATGCTCCCGAGGAAAGAAAGATCCAGCGTCTGTTCAGAAATCCCGACGTCACGCGTCTTATCAAGCGATGTAACGACTTTGGTGCAGGCGGTGTTTCGGTTGCTATCGGAGAGCTTGCAGACGGTCTTAAGATAGATCTCGACGCCGTACGCAAGAAGTACGACGGTCTTGACGGAACAGAGCTTGCAATTTCCGAATCCCAGGAAAGAATGGCTGTTGTCGTTGAAGCTTCCGACGCCGATGAATTCATCGAATACGCAGAGAGCGAAAACCTTGAAGCATACCGCGTTGCCGTCGTAACCGAGGAAGCAAGAATGGTTATGAGCTGGAAGGGACAGACGATAGCAGACCTTTCCCGTGAATTCCTTAATACTAACGGCGCTGATAAGCACACTAATCTTGAAGTAACCGAGAAGGATCTTTCGGTATTCTCGAATGCTCTATACGGAAATCTCCGCGAAATGGCGTCCAACCTCAAGACCGCAAGCAGACGCGGACTTGTCGAGCGCTTTGACGCCTCGATCGGTGCCGGCTCGATTCTTATGCCTTTCGGCGGTAAGACGCAGAAAACTCCCGCACAGTCAATGGCGGCGGTTCTTCCCGTACTTCCGGGTCAGTTTACCGAGCAGGCGAGCGTAATGGCTTGGGGACTTGACCCCGATGCTATGTGCGTTGATCCTTATTCGGGTGCGCGCGCGGCGGTTTATAACTCAATGGCGAAGATCGTCGCTTCGGGTGCCGATTATAAGGATGCGTATCTGACACTTCAGGAATTCTTTGAAAAGCTGCGTAATGAGCCGACACGTTGGGGCAAGCCCTTTGCGGCACTCCTCGGCGCTATGGACGCACAGCTCGAGCTTAACGCGGCGGCTATCGGCGGTAAGGACTCAATGTCGGGAACCTTCCTTGATAAGGACGTGCCTCCTACGCTTATTTCCTTTGCTATCGCTCCCATCAATGCAAAGGACGTCATCTCTCCCGAATTTAAAGAAGCAGGACACCCCGTATATCTCTTTGCTCCCGCAGACGAAACCGCCAACTCTACAAAGGCGGCTTGGGAATTATTCCACAAGCTCTGTAAAGAGGGTAAAGTAAAGGCGGCTTACGCTGTTGAAAACGGAATTGCCGAGGCAATAATGAAGATGTCGTTCGGTAACGAGATCGGCTTCATATCTAACGGCGCGATCAAGGACGCTTGGTATAATACGATGATGTACGATTTCATCGTAGCAGAGCTTTCCGAGGACGTGACTGCCGATTACGCCGTAAAGATCGGTATGACGTCAGAAGATAAGGTCATCGACCTTGTAAGTGAAAAGGCAACGATTTCCGAGCTTCTTGCTCTTAATGAAGGAACTCTTGAGGGCGTATACCCGACCGACGCAAAGGCAGATGGCGATAATATTCCCGCGTTTGCATATAACGGCGGAGTAGTAGCTTCTCCTGCCGTGAAGACTGCTCGCCCGAAGGCACTTATTCCCGTATTCCCCGGTACTAACTGCGAATACGATTCCGCGCGCGCTCTTGAAAATGCGGGAGCTGAAGCGGAGATCGTTGTTATACGCAACCTTACCTCTGACGACGTAAGCCGTAGCGTTGAGCTTGTGTCGAAGAAGCTTGCCGAAAGCAATATGGTATTCATTCCCGGCGGATTCTCGGGCGGTGACGAGCCCGACGGCTCTGCGAAGTTTATAACCGCATTCTTCCGCAACCCCGAGATTAAGGAGCAGGTTAGCAACCTGCTTGATAACCGCGACGGACTTATGCTCGGTATCTGTAACGGTTTCCAGGCGCTTATAAAGCTCGGTCTTGTTCCATACGGAAAGATAATAGATACCGACGAAAACTGCCCAACTCTTACTTATAATATAATCGGCCGCCATCAGTCGAAGCTCGTTCGCACGAGAGTTTGTACGAACAAGTCTCCGTGGCTTTCCGGCACCGAGGTCGGTCAGATATACACCGTTCCGATCTCTCACGGCGAGGGACGCTTCCTTGCCGATGAAGCACTTATTCGCAAGCTTGCCGAAAACGGACAGATCGCGACACAGTACGTTGATCTTAACGGCGTTCCTACTATGGATACCGCGTTCAACCCGAACGGATCTATCCTTGCAGTCGAAGGTATAACGTCTCCTGACGGACGCGTTCTCGGTAAGATGGGACACAGTGAGCGTATCGGCAAGAACCTTTATAAGAACGTAATCGGTCAGTACGATATGAAGCTCTTTGCTTCTGCAGTAAATTATTTCAAGAAATAAGGAGAACACTTAAATGGCATATTTAAGCGATATTGAAATAGCACAGGCTATCAAAATGGAGCCGATCGGAAAGATTGCAAGTAAGATTGACGTAGACGAAGATGCCTACGAGCCGTACGGCAAATTCAAGGCAAAGCTTGATCTTTCGATCCTTAACCGAGAATGCGAAAACGGTAAGCTTATTCTTGTGACCGCTATTACTCCTACTCCTGCAGGAGAGGGAAAGACTACTACCACAATCGGACTTGCAGACGGTCTGCGTAAGATCGGCAAAAAGTCTGTCGTAGCTCTTCGTGAGCCGTCCCTCGGACCCGTATTCGGCGTTAAGGGCGGTGCGGCAGGCGGCGGATACGCACAGGTCGTTCCTATGGAGGACATCAACCTTCATTTCACGGGTGACTTCCATGCAATAGGCGCAGCAAACAACCTTCTTGCGGCAATGCTCGATAACCACATTTATCAGGGTAACGCCCTCAATATCGACCCTCGCAGGATCACCTGGCACAGATGCGTCGATATGAACGACCGTCAGCTCCGCTTCGTTACGAACGGTCTCGGCGGACGCGTAAACGGCGTACCGCGTGAGGACGCGTACGATATTACCGTCGCGTCTGAAATTATGGCAGTTCTTTGCCTTTCCGAATCGCTTTCCGACCTCAAAGCGCACCTTTCGCGCATAATCGTCGGATATACCTATAACGACGAGCCGGTAACCGCAGGAGATCTTAAGGCGGCAGGTGCAATGACCGCGCTTCTCCGCGACGCACTTAAACCGAACCTCGTTCAGACTCTTGAAGGAACCCCTGCAATCGTTCACGGCGGACCTTTTGCAAACATCGCACACGGTTGTAACTCCGTTATTGCTACCAGAATGGCAATGAAGCTCGGCGATTATGCAGTTACGGAAGCGGGCTTCGGTGCCGATCTCGGCGCTGAAAAGTTCCTCGATATCAAGTGCCGCGTAGCAGGACTCAAGCCCTCTGCGGTCGTAGTAGTTGCAACCGTGCGCGCGCTTAAAATGCACGGCGGAAGAGCAAAGACCGAGCTTGGTCAAGAAGACCTCACAGCTCTTGAAAAGGGACTTCCGAACCTTCTTCGCCACGTTTCTAACATTACCGAAGTATACAAGCTTCCCGCAGTCGTTGCGGTCAACCGTTTCCCGACCGACACCGACGCAGAGGTCGCGCTCGTTATCAAGAAGTGCGCAGAGCTCGGCGTAAGGGCGATCCTTTCCGACGTATGGGCAAAGGGCGGAAACGGCGGCACAGAGCTTGCAGAAGAGGTCGTACGTCTTTGCGACGAGGGTGAAAACAATTTCTCGTTCAGCTATCCCGACGAATACAGCATTGAAGAGAAGATCGAGGCAGTCGTTAAGCGTGTTTACCGCGGAGCAGGAATAAATATCGTTCCCGCAGCACAGAAGCAGATCGACAAGCTTGCTTCTATGGGACTTTCAAATCTGCCCGTATGTATTGCAAAGACGCAGTATTCCTTCTCCGACGATCCAACGAAGCTCGGCGCGCCCGAGGACTTTACCGTCACCGTCCGTAACGTCAAGGTTTCGGCTGGTGCGGGCTTTATCGTAGTTCTCACGGGCGATATTATGACGATGCCGGGTCTGCCGAAGGTTCCTGCGGCAGAGAAGATCGACGTTCTTGAAGACGGAACGATGGTAGGTCTGTTCTGATGGAAAAGATTTATCTCTGGGAAAAGGGAAAAGCGCCCTATTTTAATCCCGAGTACGGTCAGGATGAACCTAATCTCACCCCGTATCTTATAAGTGACGGTAAAAAGCGCGGTGCTGTGATCGTTGCTCCCGGAGGCGCATATACACACAAAGCGTATCAGCACGAGGGCTACGACGTAGCGGAAAAGCTTAATTCCTTCGGAATCAACGCTTTCGTTATTGACTACCGTGTTGCACCGTATCAGTATCCCGCGATAACGGGAGATATTCTCCGCGCGATCCGTTACGTTCGTTACCACGCTGATGGAATGAATATTGATCCGACGAAGATAGGAGTTCTCGGCTTCTCCTCGGGCGGGCATCTTTGCAACAGCGCTATGTGTGCCTTTGACTACGGTAAGGACGGCGACGAGATCGACAAGGTTTCTTCGCGTCCCGATGCTGTTGTGCTTTGTTATCCCGTAATCACGCTCGTTGAGGACTACATGCACAGACACTCGCGCACGGTGCTTCTCGGCGGACATCCCGATGAAGAAAAGCTCGCTTACTCGCTTTCGGGCGAGAAGGCAGTTAAGGATGATACTCCTCCTTGCTTCATCTGGCACACGCGGGACGATGACGGCGTTTCGGTCTGGAATTCTCTTAACCTCTATTCATCGCTTGTTAAGAACAATATCCCCTCCGAGCTTCACGTTTTCCCGCACGGCGAACACGGGCTCGGAATGGCACCGGGTAGAAACGACGTAAGTCAGTGGACGTCGCTTCTGAATACTTGGCTAACAAATCTCGGATTTAACTGATATAAAAACGGCAGAACTGATCTCTGCCGTTTTTCGTTACTTTTTTGTATACGGGTGAATGCACTGTATTCCGCTTTTCATTATGATCTTGCGCGTAAAGGAACTGCACAAAAGCGTTCGCTTAACAGATTTTGACCGAAGCTTGAGCCGTAATGAACGCGTATTCTTGCGGTATATCTTCTGCGCGTCTTTATGAGTTTTTCCTTCGATGAAAGCATCGGATAGTAGCTTGCCGCTCAACATCGCGCTGCTTAATCCCTCAAAAGAGCTGGCGCTAATAAATCCCGCCGCTTCGCCGAGAAGAAAGACGCCGTCTTTGCCTGTACAATAATCCTTTATTCCGCGCGGGCTCGAAAGAAGACACGCTTCTGTCTTGATCGCCTCTCCGAAGGAGTTCCCGAGAAATGATTCAAGACGCGATTTCTGCCTATCAAACGCTTCACGGCATCCCTGCTTTTCGAAGGCGCCGCCGAATATAACGTAGTTTCCCTTATGAATCGTCCACGAGCAGCTGTCACTCGTTTTTGAGTCGAATATGCAAGAATAGTAGGGAAGCTTTTGCCCCTTGTTTTCAAACCATTGCTGTACTGCGACGTACTGTACTCGCATTGGAGAGAAGAACGTACGCCTGACGACAGAGCCGCCGCCGTCAGCACCGACAAGTGCCCTTGCACTCACTTGTACCTTTTCCTCGCCGTTTTTCACAAAAACGCCGTAGAGGTTTTCGTCTTTACGGACTTCTAAGCATCTTCCTTTCAAGACCGTAACGTGTGAAGGAACAAGGGAGAGAAGCCATCTGTCAAAGGCGTATCTGTCCATATTCAGGTAGTGCCTTTGATAATATCTGACGAGCTTTTGCTCAATATCGATAGTTTCGACGGCGAAGATTTGAGGATCCTCAAGAATACTCTTTGGAAGCACCAGGTCAAATTTCGCAAGTATCTTCTGCGCATCAGGCGCAAGCAGTCCGCCGCAGGGCTTTGCCGAATCGGGAGACTGTCCGTCGATAAGAACTATTTTAAGATCGGGGCGCGCCTCTGCTATTTCTTTAACGAATATCGCTCCTGCAGGTCCTGCTCCAACTACGGCTATATCATATATGATTTTGTCAGTCTTATCCATTCGGATACCCCCTGCGCGTAATACTCATAAGTCAGTTTTGGAACTGTGAATTGTAAAGAGAAGCGTAAACGCCGTTCTTCGCAAGCAGCTCTTCGTGGTTGCCGCTCTCGGCGATCTGTCCGTTTCTTATAACGAGAATAACGTCGGCGTTTTTGATAGTCGAAAGGCGGTGGGCAATTACGAATGACGTTCTGCCTACCATAAGCGAAAGCATCGCCTTCTGTATCATCTGCTCGGTGCGTGAGTCAACGTTTGATGTTGCCTCGTCGAGGATCAATATCGGCGCGTCGGAAAGAAGCGCGCGGGATATGTTGAGAAGCTGTTTTTGACCCTTTGAGATATTAACGCCGTCGTCGGAGAGCACGGTGTCGTATCCGTCTTTGAGTGACATAACGTAATCGTGAATACCAGCGGTCTTTGCGGCTCTTATTATATCCTCGTCGGTGACGTTTTCGTTACCGAATGCGATGTTGTCGCGTATCGTTCCTTCAAAGAGCCAGGTGTCCTGAAGTACCATCGTAAAGGAACGGCGAAGAGAATCGCGGGTAATTTCGTAGATGCTCTTGCCGTCGAGCAGAATATCACCCGATTGCGGATCGTAAAAGCGCATAAGAAGGTTTGCAATAGTTGTTTTTCCCGCACCCGTAGGGCCGACGATAGCGACGGTGCTTCCGGGTTTAACGTCAAGCGAGAAGCCGCTGATGACAGTTTTGCCTTCCTCATAGCCGAAGTTTACGTCTTTGAATGAGACTCCGCCGTTCACGTCAGCGACGGTCAGAGCGTCGGGAGTGTCTTTCTTTTCGGGTTGCTCGTCAAGCACGCGGAAAATTCTCTCCGTTGCGGAGGTCGCAGACTGCAGGTCAGCTATAATATTTGCAATTTCGCCGACCGGCCCCGAAAAGCGTCTTGAATACAGTATAAACTCGGAAATTCCCGACAGCGTGATACCGCCGGAAATGTAGAGTATCGTTCCGAACATACTCACGAGCGACATTGAGAGGTTGCTGATAAAGTTGACGCCCGGACCGATAACGCTTCCTTGATATTCTGCCTCGTAGAAGGTGTTGACGGCATCTGTGTTACGGCTGTTGAAGCGTCCGATTATTACCTCTTCGCGGTTGTACGCCTTAATGGACTTCTGTCCCGAAAGCATTTCCTCGGCGTAGCCGTTAAGCTCACCAAGCTTTGCAGATCTCTTTCTGAATAGCGGTCTTACCTTTTGTGAGCGGTATTTGATGAACCATATAGAGAGCGGAAGCGTTACCGCAAAAACGAGTATCAAGGGCGGTGAGATAATGATCATCATTGTAAACGAGCCGATGATCGTTATCGCGCTTGTGACGATCTGCAAAAGGTCGGACGAAAGCGAGGTGTTTATCGTGTCAATATCGTAGGAAAGACGGCTTACGATGTCGCCCGTCTGATTTTTATCGAAGTAGCTGACAGGGAGAGCAAGAAGATGCGAAAATACCTGTTTACGCATATTGAACGATATTTTTTTGCTCAAACGGAGCATAATTATCGAGTTGAAATAAGAGAGAATTGACGATACGATATAGAATATCGCCATAAGGGCGCAGAAGAAGATGACCGTATCAAAATCGACCTTGCCTTTTCCGCCCTCGATTGCCTTGATGGCTTGTCCCGAAAGCATAGGACCGGCAAGCGACAGACCGCTTGAAACCGTTACAAGTATCATCGAGGCGATAAACAAGCCCTTTTGCGACCAGATATAAGGAAAGAGCTTGCGAAGGACTCCCCATTTGATCGTGGGCTTTGTCTGAACGCTAGTGGTGTTTTGGGTCACTGCGTCTCACCTCCTATCTGTGATAGCGAAATCTCGCGGTAAATATCGCAGGTGGAGATCAGCTCGTCGTGAGTACCGTCACCGACGACCTTTCCGTTCTCAAGAACGAGTATTCTGTCGGCGTGCGATATTGAGCTTACACGCTGTGCGACGATGACCTTCGTCGTGTTTGCATAGCTTTCGCGCAGATGAGAGCGAAGCGTTGCGTCCGTTCTGTAATCGAGCGCGCTTGACGAGTCGTCAAGAATGAGTATGTCGGGCTTACCCGCAAGGGCTCGCGTGATAAGAACTCTTTGTCTCTGACCGCCGCTCAAATTAGTGCCCTTTGTATTGAGCCAGTGATCCGTTCCGTCGTCAAGGGCGGATACGAATTCTGAAGCGCAGGCGTTATCGAGTGCCGATGAAATCTCGTCTTCTGAAACGTCACGGCCGAAAGATATGTTATCAAGAAGCGTTCCCGCATAAATGAAATCATTTTGCAGGACGGTACCGAAGCGTGTACGAAGCTCCTCTGACGTGAGAGATCTTATGTCGTAGCCGTCTATGAGAACGGAGCCGCTATCGGGGTCGTAAAAGCGCAGAAGCAGTTGTATCAGCGTTGATTTGCCGCTTCCCGTTGCACCTATTATTCCGATCGTCTGACCTTTTTTCAGAGTAAAGGAAACGTTATCGAGATTTTGCTTTGAGCCGTTGTATGAGAAGGAAACGTCACGGAATTCAATAAATGTGTCGGTATTTTCACGCTCGCCCTTTGGTAAATAAGAGATGTCCGGCTCAATATCGCATATTTCGGAAATTCTGTCAGCCGATGCTACGCCTTTGGAGAACATTGTAAATATTCTCGTTATACTGAGCATTGCGTTAAGAATGATCGTAAAATACGACATAAACGCGATTATCATTCCGGCTTCTGCTTTTCCGCCGTTTACTCTTATCGCGCCGACGAGTATGACCGCCGACATTCCGATATTGAGAAATGCGTTCATAAGCGGCGTTGTAAGCGAGATAACGTAGCCAGATTTAAGCTCGGCTTCGTTAAGACGCTTGTTTTTGGAATCAAACTTTTTGTTCTGATGTTCAACTCGTGAAAGCGCCTTTATAACGCGGATGCCCTGTGCGCTCTCGCGTACGGTGCCGACCATATCGTCAGTACGCTCCTGCACCTTTTTGTAAAGCGGAATTCCTTTTTTCGACACTATAACGACTGCCGCCGTTATGAAGGGAAGGACCGCAAGGAGAACGAGACAGAGCATCGGTTCCATTGAGAAGGTGATTATGATTCCGCCGATAAGAAGTATCGGAGCGCGGACACCGAGACGCTGAACCATTCCTATCGTATGGTGAACGTTATATGTGTCCGACGTAAGACGCGTTTCGAGCGTTGGAATCGTGATCTCATCTATCTGCCTTGATGATAAGTAGGATATTCTCTTAAACAGATCGCTTCTTATTTCTCTTGTAGCGTCGCGCGCCACGGCGCAAGCCATACGGTTTGCGACAACGTTGCCCACTAATCCTATGACGGCGCAAAGGAGCATCAGTCCGCCGAACAGAACAACAGTCTTGATGCTGCCCGTAGGAACAACGTTGTCAATAATATGCTCAAGAATGTACGGTATCAAAAGGTCTACGACCGTTCCTATGATCTTGATAATAAGACCGACTGTCATCATAGAATAGTGAGGGCGAAGATATTTCATTATGAATTTCATCTTGTACCTCGTATATTAAACTAAAAACATTATACTACATATCGTTTTTGATGTCAACAAACGCCAAAAATATTGACAAAACTCTGCGTATAAGTTAGAATTATACCGAAAAGGGGGAGAAACCATGGTCGAACTGTGTGAAGACGGAAATAGAGCAGAAATTGCATTTTTTGATACGCTTCCGTCAACCAACGCCTTTCTTAAAGAGGAATGTAAAAAAGGCGCACCGAACTACTATACCGTTATCGCCGATCGTCAGACGAGCGGCAGAGGACGCCTCGGAAGAAGCTTTTTTTCCGATAACGGCGGTCTGTATATGAGCTTTCTGCTTCGCGAGGTCGACGATGGTGACTTGATACGTATTACCGCTGCGGCAGGGGTCTCTGTTGCCGAAGCGATTGATATAGTATACGGTGTTAAGTGCAGAATAAAGTGGGTAAACGATCTGATATATAACGGTAAAAAGGTCTGCGGAATATTAGCGGAAGGTGTTATATCCGAAAGCGGAATAATTGAGGGTGTTGTCGTTGGTGTTGGTGTCAATATTGCTCCGCCGATCGGAGGATTTCCTGACGAGATCAAGGATATTGCAGGCACCGTTTCCGATCACTATTCAGCTGCCGAGCGCGACGCTCTTGCCAATGCAATTCTCGCAAGCTTTTGTCGTAATATCGGGTCGCAGACGCTTGTAGACGAATACCGCGCTCTTTCTAACGTGATAGGAAAAGACGTAAAGGTGATCACGCCAAGTGGAACCTACGATGCGAAAGCAATCGAGATTGATTCATCGTTTGGACTTACAGTTGTAACAGACGACGGAAAAAAGAAAACTCTCCGTAGCGGAGAGATAAGCATTAGAACGAAATAACCGACGGAAAACCGTCGGTTATTTTTATATCAGTGAACAGAATAACATAAGTATTCCCAGGAAAGTGAAATTGATAAGTGAGAACATAATGAAGTATTTCTTTACACCCTGCGGATCGACCGACTGGTACTGCTTGAACGTGATCAGCGAGGCAAGAGATGCGATAAGCGTTCCCGTTCCGCCTATATTCACTCCGATAAGCAGATCTCGGTAATTCCCGGTAAATTCAGAAAGGAGAATAGCAGATGGCACGTTACTTATGAACTGGCAGGAGAGGGAGCTGAATATCAGAGCGTTTTTCTCCATAAGAGCAGAGAGTACGTTGCTTATAGCGTCTATTCGTGCCATATTTCCTGCAAATATAAAGAAGAAAACAAAGGTAAAGAGAAGTCCGTAATCTACGTCTTTAAGTGCCTTCCTGTCAAGCATGATCATTGCTGCGGGTATAAGAATAAGCCCGATCACAAAGGGAACGAGACGGAAAACTATAAGAAGCGAAAATGCGAACAGCATAATATAGGCGGCGGTTTTTCCTGCGGGCAGCTTCGTGTCGTCCGCGCAGTTAAGCTCAACCTTCTCGTTTTTTACGAATATAAAGACGGAAAGAAGTATTAGAGCTATCGAAAGAAGGAAGGGCGGAAGCATTATAAGAGTAAACTCACCCGTCGGAATATTGAATTTGTTGTAAAGAAACAGATTTTGCGGATTACCGAAGGGAGTTACCATACCGCCGAGGTTTGCGGCGATATTCTGCATAATAAAGGTGTAGCAAAGATATTTCTTGTTACCTGTTTCCGAAAGTGCTATGTAGCCGAGAGGGAGAAAGGTGATAAGCGCCATATCGTTTGCAATCAGCATTGACCCGATAAAGGTAATCATAAGAAGTGCAATAACCGTTTTTCTCGTGCTTCCTGCGAGCGAAACCAGCTTTCTTGCAACGACGGTAAAGAACTTTACGTTACGAAGCCCGCATATGACCGCAAGCGTACAGAAAAGACAGGTAAGCGTTCTGAAATCGAGATACGATAAATACTTCTCATCAGGCGGAACTATAAAAGAAGAAAGCAGCGCGGCAAAGAAAGCAACGATCAGAACCGTGTTTTGCTTGAGAATACATATAATTTTATGAAAGTCAAGTTTTCTTTTAATTGGTTCGTGGGCGATCATAATTATACTCCTTGTAAAAATCCTCGAAAATTATATCAAAAACACGGTGCTGCATCAAGCGCAATTATCTACAATTTTTTATTTAATAATATTGATTTTTACGGCAAAAAGTGGTATAATTATCAAAAATGTATTTTATAGAATGACAGACATAATAACGAGGCGGTAAAAATGATAAACGAAGCAATAACTCAACTGATAAATTACGCTGAAAAGAACGGACTGATCGAGAAGGATGACCGCGCATATGCTATAAACAGAGTGCTTGAGGTCCTCGGCATTGACGGATATGAGCCGACTGATAATGCGCCTGAAAGAGAGATACACGAGATCCTTTCAGTTATGTGCGACTATGCGGTAGCAAAGGGTATGGTAGAGGACGGCGTTGTCTTCCGTGACCTTTTTGATACGAAGATAATGGGCGCTATAATGCCGCGTCCGTCTGAAGTGATTTCGAAGTTCACTTCTCTATACGAAAAATCGCCGAAGGAAGCGACAGACTGGTATTATAAGTTGAGCTGTGACAGCAACTATATTCGCGGGGACAGAATAAAGAAGGACAGACGCTGGAAGCTCGATACCGAGTTCGGAACGATGGACATAACGATCAATCTTTCGAAGCCCGAAAAGGACCCGAAGGCGATCGCTGCTGCAAGAAATATGAAGCAGTCGGATATTGCTTATCCGAAGTGTGCCCTTTGTAAAGAAAACGAAGGGTATGCAGGCCGCATCAATGCTCCGGCAAGACAGAACCATAGAATTATCCCCGTCACGATCAACGAGTCGCCGTGGATGTTCCAGTACTCGCCTTACGTTTATTACAACGAGCATTGTATCGTATTTAATTCCGAACATACTCCGATGGCGATTAATAAGGCGACCTTCAGAAAGCTTCTCGATTTCGTCATTCAGTTCCCGCACTATTTCGTCGGTTCAAACGCCGATCTTCCGATTGTAGGCGGTTCTATTCTTACTCACGACCACTTCCAGGGCGGTAACTATACGTTCGCTATGGCGGTCGCGCCGATTGAGCGAGAGATCAGCTTCAACGGTTTCTCTGACGTTAGTGCAGGCATCGTTAAATGGCCGTTAAGCGTTATACGTCTTTCGAGCGAAAATCCAGACCGTCTCGTTGAGCTCGGCGGAGTTATACTCGACAAATGGATAAATTACAGCGACGAGGACGCATATATCTTTGCATATACCGACGGTGAACGCCATAACACGATAACGCCTATCGCACGCAAGAATGGCGACAAGTACGAGCTCGACCTCGTTCTCCGCAACAACATAACGACCCCCGACCGTCCTCTCGGCGTATATCATCCGCGCCCCGAGTACCATCATATAAAGAAAGAGAACATTGGACTTATCGAGGTAATGGGACTTGCGGTTCTTCCCGCACGTCTTAAAAAGGAGCTGGCAGAGGTAGCCGACGCTATCGTTCGCGGCATCGATCTTCGCTCGACCGAAACTCTTGCAAGCCACGCAGCTTGGGCAGAGCAGGTTATCGGTAATCATCCCGAAATCAGCAAGGATAATGTACTTGAAATTCTTGAGTATGAAACGGGTAAGGTCTTTGAGGGTTGCCTTGTTGATGCAGGCGTTTATAAATGCACGCCCGAAGGCAGAGATGCTTTCAAAAAGTTTATTGACAGTGTAAATGAATAACGTAAAACGGCGCTCTTTGAGCGTCGTTTTGTTATTAATTCGTATATAAATCGTTAAAATATTATTGACATCTGATTATATCTGTGATATAATCTGCATAGTTACTTTTTAGTACATTATTTTTATTTGGAGGACACATTTATGTTCTGTAACAAATGCGGAAAAGAACTTTCCGATAACGCTACCTTCTGTTCCGGCTGCGGAAATCAGGTAGGTGCAGCTCCCGCAGCAGCTCCCGCTGCAGCATCTTCTTCGCTTCCCCCCATCCTTTCTCGTCTTATCAGCCAGATCACCAACTTCTTCACCAAGAAGGATCCCGTTGGCGTAGTTGCTAACTCCGCAAAGGACAATAGCTTCTCCGGCGTTATCCTCGCTGTATTCGGCGTTCTTATGTTCGCTGTTGGCGCGATGGTAAACGTGAATCAGGGTATGCTTGCTTACTACAAGAACGCTTATGACGATATGTGGTCTGACAAGATTGCTGAACAAATTGCAAAAAGATTCCCGACAGGAACATCGTTCGGTATGTTTCTTCTTCTTGCAGTAGTCGTTTTTGCAGTTGCTTCCGTTATGGTATACGTTGCAACCACCAAGATTGCAAAAAAGCAGATTAGCATTAGCGGCGCAGTAAACGTAGTTGCTTATGCTTCTATTCCGATGATTGCTGTTTCAATTCTGAATATGCTTCTCGGTCTCATTTGGTACCCTCTTCCCGTTATCTTTATGCTCGTAGCTCTTTGTGCTACCGTTGCTATTATCGGATCTTCCATCGACAAGGTTTCCGAAAGTGAAAAGCCCCTTACTGTTAAGCTTCTCGTTTTTGGTGTTACTGCAGTTGTCGCACTTGTCTTCCTTTGGATCGCTCTTAAGAGCATCAACAACCTCAAAGATAAAGAAGGCGCAATTTCAGCACTTATTAACAACTTTATTGTAAAGCTCGACTAATAATTTCGCAAAAGCAGTCGCTTCGGCGACTGCTTTTTCTTTTATTTTGGTTTACTTTTGAATATTAAAGAAACTGCCAAGCCCATAAACATTGCGGCGGTTATTCCGCCTGCGGCACCTGTAATACCGCCCGTCAGCACACCAATCAAGCCGTCACTGTCGACGGCTTTTTTCACGCCCTCTGCCAGGCAGTAACCGAAGCCGGTAAGCGGTGTAGTAGCGCCGTTGCCTGCGAATTTTACGAGATGTCCGTAAACGCCTATTCCCGTCAGAAAAACACCGATAACAACGTATGATACGAGTATTCGTGCGGGTGTCAGCTTTGTCTTATCTATCAGTATTTGTGCTATCGCGCAAAATACACCTCCGACCAGAAATGCGATCAACAGCCGACCTTCAACCGTGTTCATAAACCTCTCTCCTTTGTAATTCTGATAAGGTGCGCTATCCCGGGGATGGTTTTTCCTTGCAATATTGCCATCGGTGACATCAGTGCGCCCGTTGCGATATAAAGAATATCAGTCATTTCACCGCGTTCAAGCTTCGGCAAAATATACGATGATAATACCGACGCCGAACAACCGCATCCCGAACCGCCTGCATGAACGTCCTGCCTGTCTCGGTCGTATATCATAAGTCCGCAGTCGTTATAGTTTCTTGTCATATCGTATCCATATTCAGTCATCTTTTCCGTGACGATTGAATGACCCTCATAACCGAGGTCGCCGGTGAAAATGCCGTCAAAGTCTGTGGGCATCATTCCGGATTCGTCAAAGTAACGCTTTAAAGTATCGATCGCCGCAGGTGCCATCGCTGCGCCCATATTCGCAGGATCGTTTATGCCTTCGTCACGGATTATACCGGGGAGTAACTCGGTTATATACGCACCGTCACCCTCTCCGAGTATAAACGCCCCTGATCCTGTCACCGTCCACTGTGCTGTCGGCGGACGCTGACCGCCGTACTCAACGGGGTAACGGAATTGACGCTCGGATGAGCAGTTGTGCGACGAAGTTACGACTGCGGCAGTTTTAAGCGTATCAGCCGAATTCAGAAAGATAGTCGCTAACATAAGTCCTTCCGCCGACGTCGAACAAGCCCCGTACAGACCGAAGAAGGGGACTCCTGCGTCACTCAAACCGTAGTTTGAGCTGGAGCATTGGTTTATCAGGTCGCCCGCAAACAGTCCGTCGAGATTTTTCGGATCGGTTTTTGACTTTTTCAGCGCAAGATTCAGAGCGATATGCTGCATCTCGCTCTCGGCAAGCTCCCACGTCTTTTGACCGAACCTGTCGCTTTCGTCGTGAAAATCAAAATATCTGCCAAGCGGTCCTTCGTGCTCCTTGTTACCTACCGCGCATGCGTGACCTATTATACTCGGGCATTTTTTTACGCGAATAATTCCTTTACGCATATTAATTCTCCAAATCAGTTTTTAATAATATTTCCTGAAAAAGCACGAATATGCAAAAAAACAAGGACCGAAGTCCTTGTTTTTGATTGTGTTTTTATTAAAGAACCCACTTACCTCTGGTAAAGTCGGGAACTGCAACGGGCGCGGAGCCGTTAGCAATCGACTGCTCGGAAAGAGCGGTGATCGACATCCAGGTAGCGGCGTCGTAAACGTTGACGGGCATTTCCTTGCCTTCGCGCAGGCAGTCGAAGAAGGTGTTGAACTCAAGCCAGTCCATACCGTCGTGACCGCCCTGAACGCCCTCGGTGAGGTATTTCTTCCATACGGGATGGTCGTACTGTTCCTCGTATTCCTTTGCGTTTCCGTTACAGTTAGCTCTCCAAGCCCATTCGCGGTCGATATCTTCTTTTCTGTCAAGGAATACCGAGTCGGTGCATTCCTCATACATACCCTTTGTTCCGCGAACGGTAAATCCACGGCTGTAATAGCGGGGAAGAGTGGTATCGAGGGTAAGAACTATCGTCTCGCCGTGAGCACACTTAAGAACGGTCGTAACGACGTCGCCCTGCTGGAAGGTCGCGTTCATAAGCGCGGTATCGTCGCTCTTCTTGTCAGCGATGTACTGCTTAAGTCCCGCTGCCTTCGACGAGGTCGAGGTGAGGGATATGATTCTGTTACCGTTATTGATCTTAAGAAGCTTTGCAATCGGGCCGAGCTCGTGAGTCGGATAGTTTTCGCAGTTGCGATTTAAGTAGTTACGGAGACGGTAGTGACGATCGTCGTTACCGAATGCAACCTCGTGACGGAGGTCGTGTGCGTAACAGCCCGAGCAGTGAACGATCTCACCGAGAAGTCCTTGCTCAACCATATTGAGGGTCATCATTTCGCGTCTGCCGAAGCAGCAGTTTTCGAGGAACATAAAGGGAACTCCGGTCTGCTCCTGCGTTTCAACGAGCTTCCAGCAGTCCTTGAGAGAATATGCGCCGCCAACCTCAAGAGCGGTGGGCTTTCCTGCCTTCATAGCGTAAACTGCGGGATCGATATGTGCTTCCCAAGCGGTGAGAACGAGAACGACGTCTACGTTTTCGTCGTCGATAAGCTGCTTGTAGTCGGTATAAGTAGCGGGGCGTACTCCGCACTTGTCCTCAACTGCTTTAGCAGCTCTTTCAATTCTGTCCTCATAAAGGTCGCAAACAGCGGTGACGGTTACGTCGTGGCAATGAAGGACGACGCTCGTAAGAAGACTGTATCCTCTGTTACCGAGACCGATTACACCTGCACGAATGTTTTGCATTGTTTTTTCCTCCGAAAGTATTTACAAAATTAAAAATATATGCTAAAACTATAATACTATATCTTTTTTGAAATGTAAATGTGATTTAAGACACAAAATGTATAAATTCAGACACGGAGACGCTATGGAATATCAATTTATACCCGTTAATCGCCTTATATCGATCGACGGATTTGTGTCCTGCTTTGAGAGAAGTATGGACGATCATTACGTTTTCACGGGAGAAATGCACGATTTTTGGGAGGTTATGTACGTTGAGGATGGACGCATCTGCGTCAGTGCCGACGAGAACGTGTTGAACCTCAACGCAAACGACATAATTTTCCATAAGCCGATGGCGCTTCACAAATTCTATACAGAGGGAAAAGCGAAGATATTCGTCATATCCTTTTCGCTGTCGGGACAGTTGAAAAAGAAGCTTGAAGACAGTTCAATGACGCTTTCTCTGCGCCAGAAGGAAATGCTCTACGGCATAATATCTCTTCTTCGGGAAAGCTCTGACGAAACCGATTATGATTATACCGAGTATAGCCATATTCTTGACGGCGAGCCGTTAATTTGCCAGCAAATAGCGTCGCTTTGCGAGAACCTGTTCGTTTCACTGTCAAGGGATAATACGCCGATAGTTGACCACCCGAGAAGCTTTGAGACTGATATGTTCAGAAACGCGGTTCTTCTGATGGATGAAAATATTTACGACTGGATAAGCGCGGAGGATATTGCTAAAAAGCTGAACATAAGCGTGTCGTATCTTAAGAAGATCTTTTCTAAATATGCAGGTCTCGGAATACACAAGTATTTTCTTAAATCAAAAATAACGCTTGCTTGCCGTTTGCTCCGGCGCGGAATGAGCGTCTGCGAGGTCTCGGAGAAGCTGTCGTTCAGCAGTCATAACTATTTCAGTACCGTCTTCAAGCGTGAGACGGGACGTCTTCCGTCGGAGTTCAGAAAAGAAAAATAACAGCCGATATCAGCTGTTATTTGTTCTTCAGTCGTTCTAAAAGACTTTTAACTTTTGATTCTTTCTCCTCGCGCAGATCGGGGCGTATAACGAAGCTCGCTTCGAGCACGTCGCGTTCATTTACATCGGGTAGAGAAGAAAGCGGTATATTGTAGGTGTTCTCGTTTTCGTCAACGCATACTGCATAAGACCCCTCAATGCGGTCAACCGTAAGAATAATATGTCTTCACTCCCTTGAAAAAAATTTTAATGTATGTTATAATACTATTATATCAGCGTTTTAATTGCTTGTCAATAATCATCAGGCGGTAAGTTATGAACAACATCAAATCTGAAATAGATAACTTGAGAAAAACTCTCGAATATCATTCCTATAAATATTACGTCGAGGACAGCCCCGAAATTTCGGACTTTGAATACGACGCTCTTTTCCGCCGTCTTCAGAATCTTGAAAAGGAGCATCCGAAATTTGACGATCCGAATTCCCCTACGAAGCGAGTCGGCGGTGTAGCGCTCGATAAGTTTGAAAAGGTAACACATACAGTTCCGCTTGGAAGTCTATCCGACGTTTTCTCATTTGAAGAGCTGAAGGCGTTTATGTCGGATAAGGAAAACGACGAGTTTTCGGTTGAAGCAAAGATAGACGGACTTTCCGTCGCTCTCCGTTATGAAAACGGTGTGCTTGTCCGCGGTGCTACGCGCGGCAACGGCGTTGTTGGCGAGGACGTGACCTCAAACATCAGAACTATCCGCAGTATTCCGCTTACTATTCCGTACACTGGAATACTTGAAGTGCGCGGCGAGGTTTATCTGCCACGCGCAAATTTTGAAAAGCTCAACAAAAAGCGCGAAGAGAAGGGCGAAGCGTTATTTGCTAACCCCCGTAACGCGGCGGCAGGATCGCTTCGTCAGCTTGATTCGAAGATTGCGGCAGAGCGCGGTCTTGATATTTTCATTTTCAACCTGCAATACTGTGATAAGACCTTTGAAAAGCACGACGAATCGCTTGAATTTATCCGCGATCAGGGCTTCAAGGTCATTCCGCTTATTAAGACACTAAAAGGAAGCGACGCAGTATGCGAAATGATAAAGCATATCGGCGAGCTTCGTGACGAGCTTGCATACGATATCGACGGCGCAGTCGTTAAGGAAAATCTCCTTTCGCGCCGAGTCGAGCTTGGTGAGACCGCAAATACGCCTAAATGGGCGGTTGCGTATAAATATCCGCCCGAAAGAAAGCTTACAAAGCTTACAGATATCGTTATTCAGGTTGGAAGAACGGGCGCGCTCACGCCTAACGCAGTTCTTTCTCCCGTCCGTCTTGCAGGAACGACCGTAAGCCGAGCAACACTTCATAATATCGACTTTATAACCGAGAAGGATATTCGCATCGGCGACAGCGTTTACGTTCAAAAGGCAGGAGATATTATTCCCGAGGTCGTTTCTGTTGAGACGAAGGACAGAAACGGAACAGAAGCACCGTATCAAATGCCGAAGACCTGCCCGTCCTGCGGCGAACCGGTCTCACGCGACCCCGACGAAGCCGTCGTTCGCTGTACTAACGTAAGCTGTCCTGCGCAGATCGTGCGTACGATCTCCTACTTTGCTTCGCGTCCCGCGATGAACATTGACGGTCTCGGTGAAGCGGTCGTAACTCTGCTTATTGACAACGAGCTTGTTAAAAACGTAGCTGATATTTATTATCTTGATCCTTCTGAAATCGCAAAGCTCGAAAGAATGGGCGAGAAATCGGCAGAAAACCTTATCGCGGCAATTAACGAATCAAAAACGCGCGGCGCAGACCGACTGCTTTCGGCATTCGGTATCCGTCAGGTCGGTGAAAAGGCGGCGAAGAATATTGTAAACGTCTATCCCGATATTGATGTGCTTTTCGATCTTACCGCAGAGCAGCTTGCCGAGGTGGATGATATAGGAATGATAACGGCTAACAGTATAGTCGAGTTCTTTTCACACCCCGATACGAGAGTATTGATCGACCGTCTCAAAGCCGCCGGCGTTGTGACCGTTAAGGAAAAGGTATTAAAGGGAAGTAAGCTTGAAGGGATGACCTTCGTGCTTACGGGAACGCTTCCTTCGATGTCTCGCGCAGATGCCTCCGCCCTCATTGAGGAAAACGGCGGGAAGACCGCTTCTTCGGTCTCCAAGAAAACGACCTACGTCGTAGCAGGTGCCGAAGCCGGCTCAAAGCTTACGAAAGCAGAATCGCTGGGCGTAACAGTCATCGACGAAGAGGGACTACTAAAACTCATAAACGAATGAGGTGATATTCTTGATCACAGATTATGTAAAGGTTTACGTGAAAGCAGGTAACGGCGGTAACGGCGCGGTTAGCTTTCATAGAGAAAAATACGTTTCCCACGGCGGTCCCGACGGCGGTGACGGCGGACACGGCGGAAACATAATTCTCCGTATTGAAAACGGAGATAACACACTTTTAAAGTACAAATACCGTCATAAGTTCATCGCCGAAAACGGCGGAAACGGTATGACTAATAAGCTCCACGGCGCAAACGGCGAGGATATTATTCTTCCCGTTCCGCCCGGAACGGTTGTCAAGGACGCGGAAAGCGGCAAAATTATCGTCGATATGTCGGAGCGAGACGATTTCGTCCTTTGTAAAGGCGGAAAAGGCGGTTGGGGAAACAGACATTTTGCAACCCCGACAAGACAGATACCGCGTTTTGCCAAAAGCGGTCTTAAGGGTGAGGAAAGGGAAGTCATCTTCGAGCTTAAAATGCTTGCGGACGTTGCCCTTATCGGCTTGCCTAACGTCGGTAAATCTTCGCTTCTTTCAGCGATCAGCGCCGCAACGCCGAAAATTGCCGATTACGACTTTACAACGCTTTCTCCGAATCTCGGCGTAGTAAAGGTCGACGGCGGTAAGGGCTTCGTATGTGCCGATATTCCCGGACTCATCGAGGGCGCGTCTGACGGAAAGGGACTCGGTCACAGCTTCCTGCGTCACATCGACAGATGCCGCGTTATGCTTCACCTCGTTGACGTTGACGCTGACTGCGAGCGCGACCCGAGAGAGGATATTGAGCTTATTAACCGCGAGCTTGAGCAGTATAGCCCCGAGCTTGCAACACGTCCGCAGATAATAGTCGGAAACAAGTTTGATTCGTCGCTTGCAGAATACAACGAGCACGTTAGCGACCTTGAAGCTTACTGCAAGGAAAAGGATTTGACTCTCTTCTTCATTTCCGCATTGACGGGCGAGAACGTAAAGGTGCTTATAAAGCACGTTTCCCGTATGCTGAACGATCTGCCGCCTCTCACCATATTCGAGCCCGATTATATCGAAGCCGAAGATGATGACGGCGAATTCGATGAGCTTGAAATCTATCGTGACGGCAAGGTTTACGTTTGCGAATCCGAGTGGCTCTGGCGTCTTGTCGGCCGAGTTAATTTCGAGGACAGAGATTCTCTCAACTACTTCCAGAGAATGCTCCGCATTAACGGAATTATCGAGAAGCTTGAAGAAGCGGGTGTAACCGACGGCGATACAGTCCGTATGTACGATTTCGAATTTGACTTCGTAAAGTAACCTATTTTCTCCTATCTTTACATAAAATGTTAAAGAAATGTAAACATAGGAAAAAGTACTTGCATTTTGCCTTTATACAAGGTATAATTTCTATTGTGTGTTAGCACTCACAAGCTTTGAGTGCTAAAATATATCATTTCGGAGGAAATAATTATGACTATCAAACCGCTATTCGACCGTGTTGTTGTTAAGTCGGTCGAAGCAGAGGAAACAACGAAGAGCGGAATCCTTCTTGCAGGAACTGCAAAGGAGAAGCCGCAGATATGCGAGGTAATTGCTGTCGGTCCCGGCGGACTCGTTGACGGCAAGGACGTCGTTATGACCGTTAAGGTCGGCGACAAGGTTATCACGAGCAAATATTCCGGAACCGAGGTCAAGTGCGACGGTCAGGAATATACTATTGTAAAACAGGGCGACATTCTCGCAGTTGTTGAGGATTAAGGAGGCATATAACGATGGCAAAGGATATTTCATACGGCTCCGACGCAAGAGCAGCGCTTCTTCGCGGAATCGATAAGCTTGCTGACACCGTAAAGATCACTCTCGGACCGAAGGGCAGAAACGTCGTTCTTGAAAAGAAGTTCGGCGCGCCTATGATCATAAACGACGGTGTTACGATCGCAAAGGAAATAGAGCTATCCGATCCGATGGAAAACACGGGCGCACAGCTCATCAAGGAAGTTTCGATAAAGACCAACGACGCGGCGGGTGACGGTACTACTACCGCTACCATTCTCGCGCAGGCGCTCATTCACGAGGGCATGAAGAACGTTACCGCAGGCGCTAACCCGATGGTTCTCCGCCGCGGTATTCAGAATGCAGTCGACGTTGCTGTTAAAAAGCTTGCGGCTATCTCGAAGCCTGTTGAGGGAACCGAGGATATCGCAAGAGTAGGTACGGTTTCTGCTGATGACGCAGTTATCGGTACTCTCATTGCCGACGCTATGGAAAAGGTATCGTCCGACGGTGTTATTACCGTTGAGGAGTCCAAGTCTGCAGAGACCTACTGCGAGGTAGTAGAGGGTATGCAGTTCGACCGCGGATACATCTCCCCCTATATGGTTACAGATACCGAAAAAATGGAAGCCGTTATCGACGACGCTCTCATTCTTATTACCGATAAGAAGATCTCCAACATTCAGGATATCCTTCCTCTCCTTGAGCAGATACTCCAGTCGGGCAAGAAGCTCGTTATCGTTGCCGAGGATATCGAGGGCGAGGCACTTACCACTATTATTCTCAACAAGCTTAAGGGAACCTTCGTCTGTGTAGGCGTTAAGGCGCCCGGATTTGGCGAAAGAAGAAAGGAAATGCTCCGCGACATCGCTGTTCTTACGGGCGGCGAGGTCATCTCCGAGGAGCTTGGACTGGACCTTAAGGAGACCTCTATCGGTCAGCTCGGACGTGCTCGCCAGGTCAAGATCAACAAGGAAAACACCATCATCGTCGGCGGTATGGGCGATCCCGATGAGATCAAGAGCAGAGTAACTCAAATCAAGAGCGCAATCGAGACAACGACCTCTGAATTCGACCGTGAGAAGCTCCACGAGCGTCTTGCAAAGCTTGCGGGCGGTGTAGCGGTAATCAAGGTCGGTGCCGCAACCGAGCCCGAGATGAAGGAAAAGAAGCTCCGTATCGAGGACGCTCTCAACGCTACAAAGGCGGCTGTTGAAGAGGGAATCGTTGCAGGCGGCGGCGTTGCACTCCTTAACGTAATTCCCGACGTAACCAAGCTCGTAAACACCCTTGACGGTGACGAAAAGACCGGTGCAAAGATCGTTCTTAAGGCACTCGAAGCACCCGTACGTCAGATTGCTGAAAACAGCGGCTACGAGGGCTCCGTTATAGTTGATACCATTCTCAAGAGCAAGAAGATCGGCTACGGCTTCAATGCTGCAACCGAGAAGTACGTCGATATGGTAAAGACCGGTATCGTCGACCCGACGAAGGTCACACGTTCTGCTCTTCAGAACGCTTCCTCTATCGCTTCAATCGTCCTCACGACCGAGGCAGTTGTAGTCGATATCAAGGAAGAAACTCCCGCTCCCGCACCTATGGGCGGCGGAATGGGCGGAATGTACTGATAATTCCAAAAATAAACCGCAATTTTGCGGTTTATTTTTTTATTTCTACTTCCTTTTTAGCTCTATGTATGATATAATAATAAGGTTAAAATCATAATTAGGAGTTAATTATGCTTAAATTACTGAAAAACATGAAGGGATACGGTAAGGAATGTATCCTCGGACCGCTTCTTAAGCTTATGGAAGCGCTTATAGAGCTGTTCATTCCGTACGTAGTCCTCAATATGATAAATAACGGTATAGAAAAGAGTGATGCGAGTTATATCGTATGGTCTGCGCTCCTTCTTGTCGGTATGGGACTTGTGGGTCTTGCGCTGTCGATAACGGCACAGTACTTTTCTGCAAAGGCGGCAGTCGGCTTTACTGCACGCGTAAGAGAAAAGCTATTTGCTCATATACAGAAGCTTTCGTACAGCGATATTGACAAGATCGGTAAGTCAACCCTTATTAACCGTCTGACGAGTGATATGAACCAGGTACAGACGGGTGTGAACCTTGCTCTTCGTCTCTTCCTGCGTTCTCCCTTTATCGTTTTCGGTGCGGCAATTATGGCTTTTACCGTCAGCCCCGAGGCATCTACGGTCTTCCTTTTGGCAATTCCCGTTCTCGCAATAGTCGTATTCACGGTAATGCTCGTAACTATTCCGCTATACAGAAAGGTGCAATCCCGTCTTGACGGCGTCACCGCAAAAACGAGAGAGAATTTAAGCGGCGCGCGTATGCTACGCGCACTTGTTAAAGAGGACGATGAGATCGCTTCCTTCAATGAAAAGAACGGCGAGCTTAATCGGGCTCAAAAATTCGTTGGCAGAATTTCGTCGCTGATGAACCCGATGACCTTCGTCATCATAAATATCGCAATCGCGCTTCTCATCTATAAGGGCGGACTCCGCGTTGAGATCGGACTTCTTTCGCAGGCGGCAGTCATAGCACTTTATAACTATATGTCCCAGATACTCGTTGAGCTTATTAAGCTTGCGAATCTTATCATTACGATAACGAAAGCGGTTGCCTGCGGTAAGCGTGTTCAGTCGGTACTTGATATTCAGCCGTCTATTGTTAAGAGCGAGACAGGCGACTGTGGATCGAATTCACTCGTTGAGTTTAAAGAAGTGTCGTTTAAATATTCAAAGGGCGGAGATCATGCGCTTAAAGACGTTAATTTTACCGCTGAAAAGGGCGAGACCGTCGGAATTATCGGCGGTACCGGCTCGGGTAAATCTACTCTTATAAATCTCCTTTGCCGTTTTTATGATACTACAAATGGCACGGTCTATCTTAAAGGAAATGACGTCAAGGGAATGTCCGAATCAGAGATTCTTTCTCTTATCGGAATCGTTCCGCAGAAATCGGAGCTTTTTGCAGGCACGATAAAGAGCAATATTCTCTTTGGCAACGAAAGTGCGTCGGACGAAGAAATCAACGAAGCGCTTGACTGTGCCGTTGCTTCCGAATTCGTAAATAAGCTTGAAAAGGGAATAGACAGCCCCGTTGAGCAGTACGGACGCAATCTTTCGGGCGGTCAGAAGCAGCGACTGACTCTTGCACGTGCGCTCGTAAAGCGCCCCGAAATACTTATTCTTGACGACAGCTCTTCGGCGCTTGATTACCTTACCGATCTTAAGCTTCGCAGAAATATCGCGTCGCTCGATTATAAGCCGACCGTCTTTATAGTCTCGCAGAGATTTTCCACCATCAAGGACGCGGACAAAATACTCGTTCTTGACGAGGGTGAGATCGTCGGTATCGGTAAGCACGACGAGCTTTATGATAGCAACGACCTTTACCGTGAGATCTGCGTATCGCAGACGAAGAATGCGTGAGGTGAACGATATGAAAAAGAAAATTTCAGCTTCATCACTCAAGCGCTCGCTCACCTACGTCAAGCGCTATAAGCTTCTAATAACTCTCACGCTTATCCTTGCAACGGTATACGTTGCATCGTCGCTTATTATACCGATCATAATCGGTAACGCGATCGACCTTATGATCGAAGGCACGCTTTTTGCCGACAAGGTCGCAAAGGTTCTTGGAATTACCGTAATCGTGGCTCTTATCGGCGGAATTGCACAGTGGCTGATGAGCGTAATCAACAACAGAATAACCTATAACGTGATCCGCGATATGCGTAACGACGCCTTCGCAAAAATTCAGCGCCTGCCTCTATCGTACCTTGATAAGCACCCCGTCGGAGATACCGTCAGCCGAATTATTGCCGATGTCGAGCAATTCTCGGACGGTATGCTGATGGGCTTTACACAGCTATTTACCGGCATGCTGACTATCATTGCGACGCTTGTGTTTATGCTCGTTCTTAACCCGATAATTGCAATCGTAGTGTTCCTTTTAACGCCTCTTTCGCTTTTTATCGCATCCTTTATCACGAAGCGCACGCAAAGGTTCTTCGCCCAGCAGGCGAAAACGCGCGGCGAGCAGACCGATTATATCAACGAAACGGTTGAGAATATCAAGACCGTCAAGGCGTTCAACCGCGAGGACGACGTATCCGAAAAATTCACCGAGATCAACCGCCGTCTTGAAAAGAGCGCCCTTAACGCAACCTTTTTCTCCTCGCTCGTTAATCCGACGACCAGATTTGTAAACTCGGTAGTTTACGCCGCAGTTGCTTGCGTCGGCTCGCTGTTTGCCGCAGGCATCTTCGGCTTCAGCTCAATCATAATAACAGTCGGTGAACTGTCGACGTTTTTGCAGTACGTCAATCAGTATACGAAGCCATTCAATGAAATATCGGGCGTGTATGCAGAACTCCAGAACGCACTTGCCTGTGCAGACAGATTTTTCGAATTTATTGAAGAGGACGCGGAGATCCCCGATTTGCCCGACGCCGTCGTGCTTGAAAACGTAAAGGGGAACATCGAGGCGCAAAACGTGGCGTTCTCGTATGACCAAGAAAAGCCGCTTATCACCGATTTCAGCATCAGCGTTAAGAGCGGAATGAAGGTTGCAATCGTCGGACCGACGGGCTGCGGTAAAACTACGTTTATAAATCTTCTTCTGCGCTTCTATGACGTGAACGGGGGTTCGATCAAGATAGACGGACACGACATAAGAAAGATAACCCGCAAGTCTCTGCGCGAAAATTACGGAATGGTCCTTCAGGAGACCTGGCTTAAAGCGGGAACCGTTCGTGAAAATCTTAAGCTCGGACGTCCCGACGCGACCGACGAAGAAATGATAAGCGCCGCAAAGCGCGTACATTGTCACGGTTTCATTTCGAGAATGGAAAACGGATACGACACCGTAATTGAAGAAAACGGCGGAGAGCTTTCGGGCGGACAGAAGCAGCTTCTGTGTATTGCACGCGCTATGATATCCGATCCGCCTATCCTCATTCTCGATGAGGCGACGTCGTCGATCGACACGAGAACCGAGCTTCGCGTTCAGAACGCGATGAAGGATCTTATGGAGGGCAGAACCTCGTTCGTTGTTGCACACCGTCTTTCCACGATAAAGGAAGTTGACCTTATACTCGTAATGAAGGACGGAAACATCGTTGAGCAGGGAAGCCACGCGGAGCTTATTGAAAAGGGCGGCTTCTATGCAGAACTGTTTGAAAGCCAATTTTCTCATTAATTTTGTAAAATACTATTGACTTTACCACTTTACTATGGTAAAATGTTGACATCTTGTTTTTTAGGAGCAAAAATGAAGAAGATAAGAAACGAAGAAATTGATATTTTGTTTGAGGCGATACTGTCCCTTACGGATATCGACGAGTGTCGAAGATTCTTCGACGATCTCTGCACCCGTAAAGAGATCAACGATATGACACAGCGCCTGACGGTTGCAAAAATGCTGATGAACGATGACAAGTACGTTGACATCACATCAAAGACGGGCGTAAGCTCTGCTACCATAAGCCGCGTTGTCAAGTGCCTCGACGATGAGGACAGCGGTTACGCAAAAGTTTTGAATAAGATCGGAAAGTAAGATATGAATTTCACACTTGACCTAAAAAGCTTTCGCGCAGACGAAAGAATGGCGCTTTCTCTTCGTTCGATATATGAAAGCTACGGATACCGTCCTTACAAAATGAGTAAGTTCGAGGAATACGAGCTTTATTCATCAAATATTGATTTTCTCGGTGACGGCGGCGTTCTTACCTTTACCGACGTAAACGGTAAGCTGATGGCACTCAAGCCCGACGTGACGCTTTCGATAGTAAAGAATTCCAAAGGGAATAGCGGTACGCAGAAGGTTCATTACCGTGAGAACGTGTACCGCAGAAATGCACGCGGCGGGTCCTTCAAGGAAATGCTCCAGAGCGGAATTGAATGTATCGGAAATATAGGTTCTGTTGAAACCGTCGAGGTGCTTCTACTTGCGCTCAAGAGTCTTTCAGCAACCGAATGCTCATACCGTCTTGATATTTCGCATATCGGTGTGCTTTCGTCTCTGATCGGAAACGAAATACCGAACGAGATCAAGGACGAGCTGTTCACTTGTATCAAGAGAAAGAACGCAGGCGGCATCGTTGAAGTCGCTGCTGCAAATTCACTCAATACCGACCGATTTGAGGCGCTTGCTTATGCCGTATCGCTTAACGGCAGCGCTCTTGACGTTATTGCATCGCTCAAAAACATCTCCTATTTATCCGACTGTGAAGCTCTTAACGAGCTTAACGAGATCGTTACGACACTTAATTCACTCGGATATAAGGACAATATCGGCATCGACCTTTCAGTCGTAAACGATATGAACTATTATCGCTCGCTTATTTTCCGCGGGTATATCGACTGTATTCCCGAAGGAATTCTTTTCGGCGGCAGATACGACGATCTCGTTAAGAAGATGGGACGCGACTGCGGAGCTCTCGGGTTTGCGGTTGCCCTTGACCGACTTCAGGATCTGACAAAGGTAAATTTCGGTGACGGTAACGTCCTGCTCGTTTATTCGTCCTGCGTCTCTGCAAGCGAAGTAATGACTGCGGCAGACAATCTCCGCTCAAGCGGTTATTCGGTCGAAATAACGTCCGACAGAGATAAGGCAAGCGAATTTACAAAAGTATTCTACATCACGCAGAACGGCGTAACGGAGGACAAAAATGCTTAATATTGCTCTCCCAAAGGGACGGCTCGGAGAAAAAGTATATAAGATATTCGAGGAAGCGGGATACGAATGTCCGTCTGTCCTTTCAAACAGCCGTAAGCTGATCTTCGAAAACGAAAAGATGGGCGTTCGGTATTTCTGGGTGAAGCCGTCAGACGTTGCTATTTACGTTGAACGGGGCGCGGCTGATATCGGTGTCGCTGGCAAGGATATTATTGAAGAATATTCGCCTGAAGTATACGAGCTTCTCGATCTTAATATGGGCAAATGCCGTATGGCAGTCGCGGCTCCAAAGGGATTTAATGATGATCCAAACAGAACGCTTCGTGCCGCAACGAAATTCAAGAATATTGCATCGAAATATTACGCCTCACAATCGCGTGACATCGACATAATTGAGCTTAACGGCTCGATAGAGATCGCACCGATCCTAGGTCTATCCGACGTGATCGTCGATATAGTTGAGACGGGTACGACGCTTAAAGAAAACGATCTTGAGGTAATAACCGAGATCATGCGAATCAGCGCGCGTCTTATCTCAAACAAGACCTCGTTCAGATTTAAGAACGCGGAAATTACAGCACTTAAGGATGCAGTTGCAGCAGTCATTTCGGCAAAGGAGTAAAGAATGATAAAGATATTGAAACAAGACACCTTAAAGCGTGATGACGCATTCTCATCGAGTGCTCCTGCTAACGTCACTGACATTGTATCGGGAATTATTGCCGACGTAGCTGCGCGCGGAGACGAAGCGCTTTTTGAATACTGTGAGAAGTTTGATAAATGTAAGCTTTCGTCTCTCATCGTAACAAAAGAAGAGATCGAAAACGCATTCGAGCTTGTCGAGCCGGAGTTTATTGAGATACTTAAGGAAGCGGCAGAGAATATTCGCGTTTTCCATAAGAGACAGGTCAAAGAGGGCTTTATTCAGACGAACGAAAACGGTTCAGTCGTCGGACAAAGAGTAATACCTCTTGAAAAGGTCGGTCTCTACGTTCCCGGCGGTACGGCTGCATATCCGTCGACAGTTCTTATGGACGCAATTCCTGCAAAGGTGGCGGGCTGTAAGGAAATTGTAATCGTTACGCCGCCCGATAAAGAGGGAAAAGTCAACCCCGCAATTTTGGCGGCTGCCTATATAGCAGGCGTTGATAAAATATTCAAGGTTGGCGGTGCGCAGGCGGTCGCAGCTCTTGCTTACGGAACGGAGACGGTTCCGAGAGTTGATAAGATAGCCGGCCCCGGCAATATGTACGTTGCCGAAGCGAAGCGTCAGGTCTACGGTCGCGTCGACATTGATATGATCGCGGGCCCTTCTGAAATACTTATAGTTGCCGACGGAAAGAGCGACGCGAGAATTATCGCCGCAGACCTTCTTTCCCAGGCAGAGCACGATAAGAACGCCTCTGCCGTACTTGTTACCGACAGCGAAGATCTTGCAAAGGAAGTTTCAAACGAGCTTGAAAGACAGATCGCTCTTCTTCCTCGTTCCGAGATCGCAAGAGCGTCTATCGACAATAACGGTCTGATAATCGTAACGTCAAATATTGACGTTGCCATCGAAATAGCAGACGAAATTGCTCCCGAGCACCTTGAGCTTTCGGTCGACGAGCCGTTCTCCTATCTCGGCAGGGTCAAAAACGCGGGTTCTGTCTTCCTTGGAAGATACTGCCCCGAAGCACTCGGTGACTATTTCGCAGGACCTAACCACACGCTTCCGACAAGTGGTACGGCACGCTTTTCAAGCCCGCTTTCGGTTGATGATTTCGTGAAGAAATCGCAGTATATTTACTACACGAAGGACGCTCTTAACGCAGTCTATAAAAAGGTTGCGGCGTTTGCCGAAAAGGAAGGACTTTCGGCGCACGCAAAAAGTGCAAGAGCAAGATTCGAAAAATTTTAAGTGAGATTAACGATGAGCCGTTTTTTGGATAAAAAATACGCTTCCCTTGAAGCGTATGTTCCCGGCGAACAGCCGCAGGACAGAAAATATATAAAGCTGAATACGAACGAGTCGCCGTATCCGCCGTCACCCGAGGTTATCGCCTCGGTATGTGAAAGTGATATTGCCGATCTGCGTCTATATTCCGACCCCGAATGCCGTATTCTTCGTCAGAAGCTTGCAGACCGCTACGGTGTCGGTTACGACAATATTTATCTGTCAAACGGTTCTGACGATATTTTGAACTTTGCCTTTATGGCATACTGCTCCGACGGGAAAAAGGTCGCATTTGCCGATATAACGTACGGATTTTATCAGGTTTTTGCCGATCTGTACCATTCGGACGCAAGCATTATCCCTCTTGAGAGCGATTTTTCAATCGACGTCGAGAAGTACTGCGGTATAAACTCGACCGTCGTTATAGCGAATCCCAACGCTCCTACGGGGCTTACGCTTTCCGTTAATGATATAGAGAGAATACTGAAAACCAACCCCGATAATGTCGTAGTGATCGACGAGGCGTACGTTGATTTCGGCGCGGAAAGCTGCTTGCCGCTCATCAATGAGTACGATAATCTTCTGATCGTGAGGACCTTTTCAAAGTCACGTGCGCTTGCAGGTGCGCGTCTCGGATTTGCTATCGCATCAAAGGCGATCATCGACGATCTGAACAGAATAAAGTTTTCAACTAACCCCTATAACGTAAACCGACTTACATTAAAGGTCGGCGCTGCGGCTATAGATTCTGACGACTATTTTACGAATAACTGCCAGAGAATTGCAAGAACGAGAATGAAAACGACAAACGAGCTGATAGCTCTCGGCTTCGAAGTTATCCCGAGTAAAGCGAATTTCATATTCGCTAAATATCCGTCTATCAGCGGGCGTGATCTCTATTCAAAGCTCAAGGAAAAAGGAATACTTATCCGACATTTCAACAAGGAACGTATTTCGGATTATATCAGAATAACGATCGGCTCCGAAGAGGAAATGGATGCGTTTGTAACCGCTATAAAGGAAATAACGGCAGGTGAATAAAATGAGAAACTACGAAATAAAAAGAACAACGAAGGAAACCGATATATATCTTAAAATTGAGCTTGACGGCAAGGGAATGGGCGAAATCGAAACTGGTTGCGGTTTTCTTGACCATATGCTGACGCTGTTTGCTTCACACGGCAGTTTTGATCTGACGGTAAAATGCAAGGGCGACACGCAGGTTGACGATCACCACACAGTTGAAGATATCGGAATCTGCCTCGGAAAGGCAATTTCGGAAGCGCTCGGAGATTGCCGCGGAATTACCCGATACGGGTATTTTATTCTTCCGATGGACGAATCGCTCGTGCTTACCGCGCTTGATATTTCGGGCAGAAGCACGCTCGTATTTGACTGCGATTTTCCGACGGAAAAGATCGGTACATTCGATACCGAGCTTGTAAAGGAATTTTTTGCCGCTCTTGTCAGAAACGCAAATTTGACGCTCCACGTCAAGAAAATGGCAGGAGATAATTCTCACCACATAGCGGAAGCGGTATTCAAATCGTTTGCGCGCTCCCTCAAGTGTGCTGTCAAGGTTGACGACGCGCGTAAGGACGAGATCCCCTCGACGAAAGGCACTCTATGATAGCAATAATTGACTACGGCGTAGGTAATCTTTTCTCGCTTCACCGTTCCTTTTTGAAGATCGGCGCTGACACAGTAGTGACCGGAGATCCGTCGGTCATCAAAAACGCCGAGAGAGTTATTCTTCCGGGTGTCGGCGCTTACGGAGAAGCGGCTGAAAAGATAAAGAACACGGGGCTTGATGAGGTGGTACGCGAGGTAGTGTCCGACGGCAAGCCGCTGCTTGGTATATGCCTCGGTATGCAGCTTCTGTTCGAATACGGAACCGAGTTCGGACGTAACGAAGGTCTCGGTCTGCTCAAGGGTCACGTTAAAACGATGCGTGACGAGATCGGAAGTGAGCTTAAGCTTCCGCAGATCGGCTGGAACGCGCTCGATATTAAGAAGCAGAATAAGCTTTTTAAGTATATAAATAATGGCGATCACGTTTATTTCGTCCACTCATACCACGCAGTTGACTGTAGCGATTCGCTTATCGCAACGACAGAATACGGTGCAGAGATAACGGCGGCAGTCGCGCATGATAACGTGTACGGATGTCAGTTCCATCCCGAAAAAAGCGGTGACGTTGGACTTAAAATACTCAAAGGATTTCTTGACTGATGAAAATTTTTCCTGCAATAGATCTATATGACGGCAAGGTCGTTCGCCTTTATAAGGGCAAATACGACGAAATGACCGTATATTCCGATGATCCGCTTGATATAGCGAAAAAGTTTGAAGCGGCAGGCGCGGAGTATATACATATCGTTGACCTCGATGGCGCAAAGGACGGTCTCGTTCACGCTTACGATACCGTTAAAAGCATTATCGAGAACACCTCTCTTAAGGTTGAGATCGGCGGCGGAATACGCAGTGAAGAAACTGTAAAGAAATACGTTGATCTCGGTGTTGATAAGGTTATTCTCGGAACGATCGCCGTTACAAACGAGGAATTCCTTTCTGAAATGGCTTATAGATATAAGGACAAAATTGCAGTCGGCGTCGACATCAAGGACGGATACGTTGCGATAAAGGGCTGGACAGAAAAGTCGCAAATTACGGCTGACGAAATGTTCGAAACGCTCATGGTACACTCAATTTCCCGTGTTATCTGCACAGATATCAGCCGCGACGGCGCGATGAAGGGAACAAACAGAGAGCTTTATAAGTATCTGACCGAAAACTATAAGATGAATATAATCGCTTCGGGCGGTGTCTCAACTCTTGACGATATTACCGCGCTAAACGGAATAGGTATGTTTGGCGCGATAATCGGGAAGGCGTACTATACGGGTGCCATTGACTTGAGCGAAGCGATAAGGGTATCAAAATGATAACTAAAAGAATTATTCCGTGCCTCGACGTTAAAAACGGGCGCGTGGTAAAGGGAGTCAACTTTGAGGGACTTAACGATGTGTCCTCACCCGTGACTCTTGCTGAATATTACAGCCAAGCAGGTGCTGACGAGCTTGTATTTTATGACATAACCGCTTCGTCGGATGGACGCGCACTTTTTACCGATATATTAAAGGAGACTGCTAAAAACGTCTTTATTCCGTTTACTGTCGGCGGCGGTATCAACACCCTGAACGACTTTGAACGGGTGCTCTCCTGCGGCGCTGATAAGGTCAGCGTCAATTCAGGCGCTATAAGAAACCCCGATATTATATATCAGGGTGCGAAAAGATACGGAAGCCAGTGCGTGGTACTGTCCTGTGACATCAAACGCGTCGGAAATGAATTCCGTGTTTTTGCAAAAGGTGGCAGGGAAGATACGGGCATGGAAGCTATGTCCTGGATAAAGCGCTGTATAGACAACGGCGCGGGCGAGATCGTCGTAAATTCGATAGATACCGACGGCGTGAAACGCGGCTTTGATATAGAGATGCTGAAGGCAGTGTGTGACTTTGCAACCGTTCCCGTTATTGCATCGGGCGGAGCGGGTTCCGCACAGGATTTCGTAACGCTCTTTAAAGAAATACCCGAAATTGATGCGGGGCTTGCTGCGTCGATATTCCACTTCGGTGAGGTCGAGATCTCTGACCTTAAAGAACTGCTGAAAAATAATGATATAAATGTGAGGATTTAACCGTGGTTAAGATAGAAGAACTTAAATTTGACGAAAAGGGATTGATTCCCGCAATAGTAGTTGACGAAGGAACGGGCAAGGTATTGACGCTTGCATATATGAACAGAGAAAGTCTTGAAATTTCGCTTGAAAAGAAGCTTACCTGCTTTTACAGCCGCAGCCGTCAAGAGCTTTGGCTCAAAGGTGAAACGAGCGGAAATTATCAGCATATCGTCGATATTAAGGCAGACTGCGACAAGGACGCGCTTGTCGTGACCGTTCGTAAGGACGGCCCCGCTTGCCACCTCGGAACCGACTCCTGCTTCAACGATTCGCTTATTGAGGATGCCCCCGAGGCATTCTCCCTTAATTCCTTGATGGAGCTTATCAAGGGCAGAAAGCTCGAGAAGAAAGAGGGCTCGTACACGACATATCTTTTTGAAAAGGGAATTGACAAGATCCTCAAAAAGGTAGGCGAGGAATGCACCGAGGTTATAATCGCGGGCAAGGCAGACGATAAAAAGGAAACTATCTACGAGATAGCAGATCTTACATACCACGTTATGGTTCTTATGATCGAAATGGGTATTTCTCTTGACGATATACATAACGAACTTGCGTCGCGCCACGTTATCGACAAAAAAGTAAAGCAGGAGAAGATGACAAACTGATGCTATGCGATTATCACGTCCACTCAACCTATTGTGACGGAAAAAGCGCTCTGCGCGAGAATATTGAATCGGCTATTGGACTGTCAATGGATATAATCGGTTTTTCAGGACATTCCCACACGAAAAACTCCGTGTACGCTATGACAGAGCAGGGGACGAAGGAATATATCCGCGAGATTTCCGCTCTGAAAAATGAATACGCTGACAAGATAACCGTTCTTTGCGGACTTGAAAAGGATTATTACAGCAACGACGACGAGTCAGCTTTCGATTACGTTATCGGATCGCTTCATTATGTGACCGACGGTGAGAAGCTATACGACGTTGACCATACTCCCGCGATAACGAAAGGCATAATCGACGACCTCTACGCCGGTGACGAAATGAGCTATTGCGAGGCGTATTATTCTACGCTCGGGAAGCTGTTTGATAACGTAAAGGCGGATATAATCGGACACTTCGACCTTATAAGTAAATTCGCCGAAAAGGGAATTTGCTTTGATACAAAATCTCCTCGCTATGTCAAAGCTTGCACCGACGCTCTTGACGCCTTGCTTCCTCATAACGTTCCGTTTGAGATCAACACGGGCGCTATGTCGCGCGGATACAGAAGCGTTCCGTATCCGTCTCCCGAGATACTTAAATACATAAGAGAAAAGGGCGGCAGCATTATCCTCAATTCCGACAGTCACGACGCAAAGAACCTATGCTTCGGCTTTGATGCTGCAAGGGCGCTTGCGCGCGAATGCGGCTTTGAATCGAGGATCGTCATAACTCAAAAAGGAAAAACGGAAACAGATCTTTAAAAGCTCGGGCAACCGAGCTTTTGTTGTTTTCAACAGAAAACGTCTCCTTGTTTTGTTGAAGGTGACGATTTTTTCATCTGCGGGGATATTAACATCTTAACTCTTGACTTTTTTCGACACCATATAATAAAATATATATAACTATAATTATTTGCGAGGTTTGTATGTCAACACGCGGAAATGAAAAGAGCGTATTCAGCAGATTAGTATCTGTCATACTCGTGTTCAGTATGCTCATCTGTTCGTTGCCACTATATATAAATTCAGTTTCAAGCGACGAGGAGTACGATCTTCCTTGGCTCTGGCCTGTTCCGGGCAGCTACGTTATAACGGGACTTGATTACTATTACAGCGGAAATCCGCATGGCAAAGGTCAAGCTGTCGACATAGGTAATAACGGCTATTCTGACAGTACGCGTCTTGACGTCATATCTGCAACGAGCGGCGAGGTTCTGTATATTCAGAATTCCTATGATGAAACGACTAACCGCGGCTCGGGCTGGGGTAACTACGTAATTGTCAAGAGCGGAAACGTTTGTATCATATACGCTCACTTGCAAAAAGTAACCTGTAAATACGGTAAGATCAATGCAGGTGACGTGATCGGAAAGATGGGTAATACGGGAAATTCAACGGGTGTACATCTTCACATTCAGGCATATCCCTACGACCAGAATTCAACAAGCACGGATATACATATCTTCGATAAATACATACATAACCCGCTTTACGTTCCGCATTTCCGTTTCAGAAGCGGTGTAATCGACCACAGCGTCCGCTACGGGGAGCACCTTTCGGCTTATTATACGTCCGTCAGCGGTACCGAATACGTATTCTCGGGCGGATATCTCGGTGACTACGGAGAGATGGTTCTCGGTGCTACCGTGAAGAGTGTAAGAACGAACGGTGCGCGTATTTACAGTCAGCCGATAACCTCGTCAACGCAGGAGGAAACCGTCGCGTTTGGCAAGGAAATAACAGTATACGGCTATTATACCGACGCATACGGTAAGCTTTGGTATCTGGTATCGAAGGATTCGCTTGATAAATGGATACCCGAAAGTGACGTCGGCTTCTCATCGTATACGTTTGGAGCGCAGTACGAGGACAAGTCCTCTCCGAACGGTACGTACGGCACGTTTTTCGATATCTATTTCTCAGGAACGGTATCCGTATCCAACGTGATCAAATCGGTTAAGGCCGAGATCAGAAATGACAGCGGAGTTGTTGCAACGTACGAGACTGATGTAAATGCAAACAAATTTGAGATCAATAACGTTTTCTCCGAGGGGTTTGGCATTGACGGACTTGTAGACGGTGAATATACCTACGAGATCTTCGTTACCGAAAGAGCTTATTTCCCGGGTGCCGACGCAGCAAGCAAAACGTATTCGGTATATACGTCTGAATTTGTAATTGATAAATCTGCCTCTGACGATATCCCGCCGCTCGTTGAGGAGATCAAAATACTCTCAATGACGAGTAGCGCAATAACGCTTACCGTTAATGCAACCGATAACAAGATGATTCAGCGTTTATCGTTCATTTTCAAAAATGACAATGGATTTGAAGCAAGCTTTGACGCAGTTCCGAACGAAAACGTGTTCGCGGCGGAGATTCCGCTCACGTCTCTTGACGGAGCGGGAAACTATACAGTTACGGCTAAAGCTTTTGACCCGTATATGAATACCGATGAATCAGCGACAGTTATCACTGTTCCGTCGAGCAGCGGCAGTGAAATATGGAAGGTACAGGTATCATCAAGCTTAACCGTCCGCAAGGGACCGAGTACAAGCTACGGCAAGGTTACCAGTTTGAGTAACAATGCTCGTATAACCGTAAAAGAAGTAGTATATAATTCCTCCGATAAGAGATATTGGGCGTATATAGGAAGCGGCTGGGTAGCGCTGAATTATGCGGTATATCAGAGCGGATATCTCTATAACGTGACGTTCAATCTGCTCGGCGGTACTGCCGATTACACGGTGCTCAATAAAGCGTTTAATCAGGACGCGACCATTCCCGAAACCAAGCCGACCCGCGAAGGATACACGTTCCTCGGCTGGAGCTCCGATCCCACCGTGACAGCCCCCGAATACCAGCCGGGTGATATCTATTCAAAGAACGAATCAACGGTTCTCTATGCTATTTGGGAGGATAAGGTTGCGCCGTCCATAACAGGCGTCACTCTCTCCGACAAGGGCTACGTTTCGGACAGCGTAACGCTTAACGTAAACGCAACCGATAACAGCGGAACGGTGTATTACTCCTTTGACGGCGGTATCAGTTACCGACGTGCAAGTACTGTTCTGATAACCGAAAATCAGACGATTCCCGCTAAAACGATAACGGTTAAGGATCCTTCGGGAAACGTTACGACATACGATATTGAAACAGTCATATCAAATATTGACAGCGTTCCGCCATCTTTTGACGATACGACGCTTGACGTTTCCGTAAGCGGAGAAAACGTGACCTTTACGTTCGGAGAAGCGACTGACGCTATGAGCGGTATTGATAAATATACACTCGTATACTCCGTTAATTCCGATTATTCCGGCTCTGTCAGTGAAGAAGCAAAATCGGGACACACGGTCACTCTCGGCGACGGCGTCTACTACGCGAAGCTCGTTGTAACCGATAAGGTCGGTAACAAGACGGAGGCGGAGTTTGACAGATTCCTGATTGGCGATCCCGTCAAGCTCTCTACGCCTGAAAACTTCATACTTAAAAGCTCTTCAAGCGAGATGGTGGTTTTCGAGTGGAAAGCAGTAAATAATGCGGATTATTATATTCTGACACTATCCGAAAGCGCCGATTTCAGTAATAGCTTCAATGAAGAAACGACCGACAACTCTATCTGCCTTGATTCGCTTGAAAACGGAAAGATATACTATGCAAAGCTTACGGCGACGACTTACGACGGGCTTTATATTACCTCTGATCCGACCGATAGCATAAGATTCGAAACAGTCAGCTCTGATAATTCTCTCTATTCATTCGTGAATATTGACGCGGTTATTGACGGCGGCAGCTCCTTTGCAAAGCTTCCGTATTCTGCTTCGAGCGTAGATATAACGTGTGTCGTACACGAAAAGGCAACGGTCAGATACTATTCCGATGAAGCATTGGAAAACGAAATAATTACCCCCGATTCTTACGCGTTCACTTCCGACGAGGTTAATGTCTATATTGAAGTGACCGCAGAGAACGGAAGTAAAGCAACTCACGTGCTTACTCTTACCCGTGCCGCAAGGGACGCGGAGGTTCCGAGTGTCATATTTGAAGCAACGGGTGAAAGCATTTACGTCGGTGCCTTCGGTGCGGAAATCGGTCTTACGGCTTCGGTTAGCGACGGCGGTACGCTTTCGGTAGTTTGGTATTATTCCCTTAACGGCGAAGAAGCTATACCGTTTGCAAACGGCTTTACCTGCACGCCCCGCTTCGTCAAACCCGGAAATTATAAGGTTTATGCGGTAGTTTCGAACACAAATACAATGTGTCTGAACACCGTATCTACCGCAAAAACGACGGAGGCGGACTATACGGCTCTGCGTAACGCCACGCAGATTCAAGCCGTGATCAGTGACTTTGTGTATAACGGAAGCCCCGCAAGCGCGACGTATGCGCTGTATAACGGCGACGGAAACGTCACCTACAGGTACTATTCAGATGAAGACTGCTTGGACGAGATCTCTCCACCTGTAAATGCGGGAGTGTACTACGTTAAAGCATTCGCATCTGAGACCGATACCTACGACAGCGCAGAAAGCGATGCAAAGCAGTTCACCATAAAGCGTGTGAACAACACGAATGTGCTCGATTATACCGTCGTTCAGCCGTCGCTCCGCGAACGGTTCGGAACACTTACTGTTACGTCGAGCGGCGTTGAATATTCGCTCAACGGCTCCGATGATTATATCGCACTTGAAAGCGGCAGAAGCTACACCTTTAACGAGGGTGATACCGTTAAGATACGATATGCCGAAACGCTCAACGTGAAAGCTTCTGATCCTATTGCGATTACAATATTGCCTTTCGCGGGAACCGACGGCTTCTATCCCGTAAGCGGCTTTGACGCGAAGGAAGTTGGCGATCATTTCATCATAAATGCCGACGGTCTTACCGCCGACGGACTTCTTTCTCTGCTGACCAAGAGCGATAATATCGAGATACGCGATAAGAACGGCGAGCTGATGAACGGAAAGAGCGACCTCATTTATTCGGGTTGCGAGATTTCTATTATTGACTCGATAGGAGTCTACAAGACCTTGACGATAATTATTCTCGGTGACGCTGACAGGGACGGCAAGGTTACCTATGACGACGTTGCGAAGATAATGAAGCTTTCCAACGGTATGGAAGCATCAAATGATCCTTTTGACGTTATAGTTTGCGATCTTGACGGAGACGGTGTGATAACCTCACTCGATGCGGCAAAGGCGTATAACAAAACAAAATAAAAGAATGGGTAAGAGTTATTTCTCTCTTACCCATTTTCTTATGTATTTGAACGTTTCTTTTTCGCCCTTTTCGGCAAGCATAATAAGCAGCTCTTCAAGGTTATCGGATGTCCTCTCGTGAATAAACCTGTTTGCTTTTCCGCGCAGGAAATACTCAAGAGGGAAATCGTCGGTATAATTTTTGCCTTGATATATCTTTGATGCCGCGACACGGTCGCAGAACATCTCAACAAGATACTTCTTCGGCATTTCGACAGGCATTACCTTGCGCGCTATCGGATTGTAATCGTTCCAATACTCGAAATGATGCTTGTTTCGTCCCTTGTGATGAAGCCAGGCAGGCGAATATCCGAGAAGCTCTCGTTCACCCTCATTTGGGCTCCGCGTACCCTTATAGTGCTTTGCTCCCGCCCAGAATTCGGACGGAGAATATTTGGAGAGATCGTGGAAAAGTCCCTGAAAACCGATTCCCGCCCTGAAGCAGTTTGCTATCACCCTGTGGCGGTGCTTTGTTATCGTTCTGAAATGTTTTATCGGATGTATCACGGCGTCACCGGTTGGAAGAATTCCTTGACAGTGTGTTTTCTGTCGATGATCAGATTATACTGTATCTGTGAAAGTGTATTCAACATTGGCAGTTTATTTATTCCCGCGGCAGAGTTAAGCACGCCTGACGCGTCGGTATACGAAAATGCATTTATCGTAGGATATTCAGCAATAAGATCCTTTTGCCACATCTGGAACGGCGTGAGGGGAATGCCTGCCAGATCCATTACGATACCGCCGAGATAGTTAAGGGAAACGTCTGACGGTGCTTCTGCCTCGGCGTTAAGATCGTAATTCGACCAGATAATGTACGGTGTCTTATATCTGTCGGTGCGTCCTTTCAAAGTTCCTTGATCGGTAATCGAGCTGTTTTCATAGATCGGCATAGTAACGATATCGGACGGCTGATGATCGCCAAACATTACAATAACCGTCGGTTCGTCGACGCTTGAGAAATAATTTATTAGCTCCTCGTACGCTTTATCCGTTTCGTAGATCAGAGAAAGATAATTGTCCAAAATGTCTGTTGCGTAAAATTCCTGCTCGTACTGAGTTTTGATTTCGGGAACAAACTTACCATTAAGATCGTTTGTGTAACCGCCGTGATTTTGCATCGTAACTCCGAAAAGGAAGAACGGCTCGTCATCAGTATTGTTTTCGTAAAGATCGATAATTCGGTTATACATAGATCTGTCGCTCAGGAAGCAGCGTATTAGGTCGTCGTCATCGATCGGCTTCATGTCTTCAAGAAAATATTTTTCGTCGAATTCGAGCATATCGTAAACTTCGTCGCGTTTCCAACCGCTGCGGTAGAAATTGTGCATTCCGATAGTTCGGTATCCGAGACTGTTGAGCTGAGAAACAACGGAATATGTGTGACCTTCAATATACTGCTGGAACGGGATCGTTTCAGCAGGGAAGAAGGCCATTGAGCCGCCTGTGAGAAATTCATATTCGGAATTAGGAGTGTTACCGCCTTTTATTGAAACGAGCGCGTGTCCGTGCTTTACGCGGTCTTCCTCGATAAGCGAATGAATGAAGGGCATATAATCCTTATTTGTCGGTATGTCATCGAGAATTGAAAGATCGGAGAATGCCTCGTTCATGATTACGATTATGTTAGGGCTTACGTTATCCGCCTTCTTTTCATAGTCCTCTTTTGCAGCGTTTTGATATTGATCATACAGCTCACGTATGTTGTCCGGCTTATAACCCTTAGGCGGGTCAATGTCGAGCAGTCCCAGCGTGTAAATAAACGTGACGGGAGTTCCGTTATAATTGTAAAGATATTTTGCGTCAAACATTGACGGATAGAATCCGTGTTTGAGCGCGTTCTCCTCCGAGCTGAAAACGTTGTTGATATATGACACGTATCCAAACAGCATCATAAAGGAAGCCACTGCGGGAAAGATTCCTATCCATAGCTTCTTGAACTTAAAGCGCATATTTAGCTGAATAGCAAAAACGATGATGGCAATGAGCGAGAATATGCAGAATTTGAAGTCCGGCGAAAAACTCATCTCATAATTGCCAACTACTGACATCGCGGTCTTTGCGGACAGTACGTCCCAAGGATAAATCGGCATATCTCTTGCCTGAACCGAGAGATTGTTGGCAATACCGAGAATTGACGGGATCAATGCAGTAACGATAATTGCAACGTCTGTTCTCGTTGTTACAGCAAGAACGAAAAACGCAAGGATGTAATAAAAGATGACGTTGAAGAGCGTGATCTTCATCGTGCCGGGCAGTCCCCAGAAATAATTTCTCGTAAGCGCTTCTACTATCATAAAGATGAATGGCGGGGCAATAAAGAAGAAGCCGAAGCTCAACAGCTTCTTCATCCATTTGCAACCAAGCAGCTTTACTGTCGGTACTGCGAAAAGAAGCACTACGAATCCGGTCATAACCAAAACCGTCCTCGGGTCGTAGCTTTCCGTGCATATGAGTACAATGTAGGAAATAAAGAGTATTACTGCGGGAAGAAACTTAAGTGAATTTAAGATAAATCTCTTTCTTCCGTCTGCTTCTTTCAGTTGCTCCTTGATTTTGTTAAAGAAGTCTTTGATTTTGCTCATTGGAATTGCCTCGTTTAAAAAATTAAAATTGATGATGACAAAAGCGAAATAATCTGTTATAATAAAGAAAAGGCGGTGAAAAAATGGTTAAACACGTAATTTTATGGAAGCTCGATGAAAAGCTTTCGGAATCTGAAAAGGAACAGGTTAAGACAGACGCAAAGCTTGAGCTCGAAGCGCTTGTCGGAAAGATCCCCGGGCTTCTGTCAATGAAGATCGAGATCGGCAGACTTGAAAGCTCAAACGCCGATATGATGCTCGACAGCACGCTCGAAGACGAAGATGCGCTCAAGGTATATAAGGAACACCCCGAGCACGTTCGTGTTGCGAACGGCTTTGTACGTCCTTATACGGTACAGCGTCTTTGCCTCGATTTTAACACCTGAATTTGTTCACAATATAATGGGTCAAGGCCTCTTTCGTGTTCTCAAGCTCGCCGTTCAGTACGGCGTCGAAAAGGAGCGAAAGGGCTTTTCCTATTTCTTTGCCTTTATAACCGAGCGCGATCATATCGTTGCCGTTGAGCGCGAGATCGGAGAGGGAAAGGCAGGGAGTATTCGACAGGATATCGTTTGCAATTTTGCGCAGAGACTCGTTATGCTCCGTGCGTAAAGAGGCGTCAAGCTTTTGCGACGCGTTATCTGCACGTTGAAGATCAAGCAGATCGAAATATAATTCTTTGCCGAGCTTGCTTAATTTTCTGCCGACAGCCGTTTCCGTTTCGTCAATTACACCGTCGTGATGCCTTATAAGCGTCACGATTCTTTTTATTTCGACATTTGAAAGGCGAAGGTCTTTTAAAATACTCTCTGCCATTTCGGCACCGTGATGGGCGTGACCGTAATAATGACTGATTCCGTTTTCGTCCTTAAATTCGGTCGTCGGCTTTGCTATATCGTGAAGCAAGCCCGCCAAACGGAGTATCGGGTCAGCACGGAGATTGGCGACGGTTTTTATAATATGCGTATAAAGATCAAAATCGTGATGCGGATTATTCTGACAGTAATCGAATGTCTTCGAAATGTCGGGAATGATGAGCGCGATAACGTCACGGTAGCGGTGCATTACGCGGCTCATTCCGTTACCGCATATAAGCTTTTTCATTTCGTCGCGGATGCGTTCCTTTGAAACCAACGACAGATTATCCTTGAGGGTAAATATTGCATCAGAGGTTTCATTTTCGATCTCAAATTCAAGCGTAGATGAGAAGCGGAGTGCGCGCAGGATACGTAAAGCGTCCTCGGAAAAGCGCTTCATCGGATCGCCGACGCAGCGAATCGTTCTTGATTTAATGTCGCAGATTCCGCCGAACGGGTCGATATAACCGTCAATCGGTGAATAGGCAATAGCGTTGACGGTAAAATCACGTCGGCTCAAATCCTTGACTACGTCGCGCGTAAAATCAACGCAGTCGGGATGCCGTCCGTCGGAATAACTTCCGTCTGTACGGAATGTGGTGATCTCTATTGATGATGAACCGAGCAAGACCGTTACGGTTCCGTGCTTTAATCCCGTTTCAATAACTCTGTAATCGGAAAAAACGTCCTCAACCTCGTTCGGCAGAGCATCGGTGCAAACGTCGTAATCGTTTATAGTTCTGCCCATAAGATGGTCACGAACAGCTCCGCCGACGACGTAAGCGTTGTAGCCGTGTCGGTTCAGCAGGGAAAGGCAGGTGTTGATTTCGGTCGGTAATTGCATCGGATTATTCACAGTGCCCATCACATTTGACGTCAAACATACCCGTCAGAGTGACGGTTAGAACCCCGTCAATTTCCTTGAAACCGACGGCTCTTGCAAGACGCGCCTCGCTTTCGTTTGCTGGCGAAGGGTAATATGCGGTTACGACACCGCAGAGATCGAGAAAATTGAGGACCGCGCGTCCGAGAATGAACATTCCCTCAAAATCCTCGTCCGTTCCGATAACCTGACGCATTGCGTCAATTACCGCGCCGTTTTCGCGTATATCGAATTGGGCGCAGGCAAGAAGCTCACCGTCATTGTGCGCCTTGTATGCAAACAGCTCGGGCTTGAATTCGACACCGCAAAGCGACGTAATTTCCTTTTGTTCGTTTTTATCTTCAATCGGCTTTATTATAAGCATTATATGACCTCAATTTTACAATATAATATTATTCTAACAAATTTTTCGTAATAAGTCAACATAGAACATAAAAGTTAAAATTTAATCGCTAAAATTTTATCGAAAAAACAGTTTTTTTCAAGAAAAACTATTGATTATTTCTTTTGGGTATGTTATACTTATGTAGATATGAAGATATGCTGAATAAATATGGCTGTTTTCATATAAACATTATTAATAATTATGCCGGAAGCACATTAAAAAACGATGGAGGTTCAGTTAACGTGCAAAAGAAAATCAGTAATCATCCGTTTAACGGAACGCCCGAGCAGGCAGCAAAGCTTGAAGCTGTAATCAACGCTAACAAGCACGATAAGAGTCTGCTTATGGCTGTAATGCAGGAAGCACAGGGAATCTACGGCTACCTGCCTTATGAAGTGCAGAAGATGATCGCCGACGGAATGGATATTCCGATCGAAAAGGTATTCGGTGTATCGACCTTCTACGCACAGTTCTCGCTTACCCCCAAGGGTGAGTATAACATCTCGATATGTCTCGGTACGGCTTGCTACGTAAAGGGCGCGGGCATCATCTTTGATAAGTTCGCAGAAAAGCTCGGTATCGGAGCAGATGAGTGTACTGCCGACGGAAAATTCAGTCTCACGGCTTGCCGTTGCATCGGCGCGTGCGGACTTGCACCGGTTCTTACCGTCAACGAAGAAGTCTACGGCCGTCTTACGGGTGCAGACGTTGACACTATCCTTGCAAAGTATCAGTAATATTATTTAAGAACCGCGCTGATTTTGGTCTACTCCGGCAAGACTGATAAATGCTTCTGCGGTACACAACTAATTTAGGAGGAAAAAGCACTGATGATTAAAACAGTTGCAGAACTTAACGCTCTTCGTGAGCAGGTTCTTCATACCATCGCTCTCCGCGGTGATGAAAAGCTTGCATCCGTAAAGTGCGATTACAAGAGAAACGTTCTTGTCTGTGGCGGTACGGGTTGTACCTCGTCGAACAGTCTCAAGATCGTTGAAGCGCTTAAGCGCGAGATCGCGGCAAACGGCATCGAGAACGAAGTTAAGGTAGTTACTACCGGATGCTTCGGACTTTGCGCACTCGGCCCGATCATGATAGTTTACCCCGAGGGAAGCTTCTATTCTATGGTCAACGTAGATGATATTCCCGAGATCGTAAAGGAACACTTCGTAAACGGCAACGTCGTAACGAGACTTCTTTACGCAGAGACCGTCGGTGAGGGCGGAAAGATCAAGTCTCTCAATGAGACTGACTTCTACCGTAAGCAAATCCGCGTTGCTCTCCGTAACTGCGGCGTTATCGACCCCGAGGACGTAAACGAATATGTTGCCCGTGACGGTTACCAGGCACTCGCTAAGTGTCTTACCGAGCTTACTCCCGATCAGGTTATCCAGATTGTATCCGATTCCGGACTCCGCGGACGTGGAGGCGGCGGATTCCCGACCGGCCGTAAGTGGGCACTTTGCGCTCCCAATAAGGCAGATCAGAAGTACGTCGTTTGTAACGCAGACGAGGGCGACCCCGGAGCGTTCATGGACCGTTCGGTTCTCGAGGGCGACCCCCACTGCCTTATCGAGGCAATGGCTATCGCAGGTTATGCAGTCGGCGCAACTCAAGGTTACGTTTATGTAAGAGCTGAGTACCCGATAGCTGTTACCCGTCTTCAGAAGGCAATAGTAGATGCAAGAGAAAAAGGACTTCTCGGAAAGAATATTTTCGGAATCGGCTTCGACTTTGATATGGATATCCGTCTCGGCGCAGGCGCATTCGTCTGCGGTGAGGAAACCGCTCTTATGACCTCTATCGAGGGTAACAGAGGCGAGCCCCGTCCCCGTCCTCCTTTCCCGGCAGTTAAGGGTCTGTTCGGCAAGCCCACCGTTGAAAACAACGTTGAGACCTTCGCAAACGTTCCTCAGATCATCCTCAAGGGTGCTGAATGGTTCGCATCGATGGGTACTCCTACCGCAAAGGGTACTAAGGTATTTGCTCTCGGCGGTAAGATCGAGCACACCGGTCTTGTTGAGATCCCGATGGGTACGACCCTTCGCGAGATCGTTGAAGAGATCGGCGGCGGCATCCCGAACGGCAAGTCCTTTAAGGCAGCTCAGGCGGGTGGACCTTCCGGCGGATGTATTCCCGCGTCTCTTATCGACACTCCCGTTGACTACGATAACCTTACCGCAGTCGGTTGTATGATCGGCTCCGGCGGACTTATCGCAATGGACGAGGACACCTGTATGGTCGATAT
>CAZVVM010000002.1:0-49776 GCA_964630635.1 uncultured Ruminococcus sp.
TATCAATACGGAACCTTCGCGTTCCCGGGCTTCAACCCCTTCGGCGAGTAATAACAAAAGAGAAAAGCACCTGCTTCGGCAGGTGCTTTTTTAATGAATAATGAATAATGAATAATTTTCGGGCGAAGCATCGGAGCGTTTTCTTGCCTTCCCTTTGGGAGAGGTGTCTGCGTAGCAGACGGAGAGGGATACATCATTCCCGTGCGGGAGGAGCAAGCCCCCGCCCTACAAAGACGTGGCGGAGATTTGCAAAATGGCGGATAGAACTTATGTGTCAAACAAAAATCCGCGATGGCTCGCGGATTTTTATACTTTAGAAATATCCTTTTTCGGTTGCTTCGTTTAAGAAATAGCCCAGCTCTTTTTTGCATCTTTCTTCGTCGACGACGTAGCTCATTCCGTGAGTCGCGTTCTCGACGCTGACAAGACGGCTGTTTTCGGGGCGTGCGTTATATGCTTTTAAACTCATTTCGTGCGGAACGAAATCGTCGGAAAGACCGTGTACGAACAGTATCGGGAGTTTACTGTTCTTTACTGCGTCAACGGTCGAAGCGTCCTTGAGACCGAAGCCGCAAAGGAGCTTGACGGTCGGTATCATAAGATAAAGAAGCGGGAATTTCGGAATGTGCATATCGCGTTTTGCGACCTCGGTGACGATGTCCCAAGGGGACGTGAAGCCGCAATCGGCAATTATTCCCTTGACGTTTTGGGGAAGGTCAAGCCCTGCCGCCATAAGCACCGTCGTTGCGCCCATTGACAGACCGTCGAGTACTATTTTTATATCGGAGCCGTAGGTGTCTAAGAGGTAATTACACCAAGAAAGCGCATCGTAGCGCTCTTTTATGCCGAAGGTTATCCATTTGCCTTCGCTTCTGCCGTGCGCGCGCTGTTCGACTGCGAGAACGTTATAGCCCTGACTCATAAAGAAGCCCATCGCACCTGAAAAATCCTCGGAATCGGAGCGGTATCCGTGCATACAAATTATATACTTCTTGCTATCGCCTTCGGTACGGTACAGATTGCCGACAAGCTTCAAGCCGTCAAATGATATCACGGTGTGCTTTTCTGCCGTGAATAAATCAAGCTCTTTTTTGCATTCATCTATGCGCTTGAGCTGATCGGGCTCATTTTTCAGCACCTCGTTCAGGTCGTACACCTTGCCGCCGCGCGCAAAGGTCTTGTTTGCAAAATAGTAAAGCACCGCCGCTATGATGATCAGAATCGCGGCTATTATAATAATTGCTGTAACCATAGTTTTCCTCATCAAAATTGATGCTTCAATTTTATCACAACAGCGCAATATTTGCAAGGATATAATTCGCTATTTACTAAAGTTTAACAATGTGTTATAATGTATATGTGAAAATATACTTTCCTCGGAGGAAGCCATGAAAAACGGAATCAATACTGAATTTGAATACGCGTATTCGCTTTGCAATTCAATAATAAACGAGGTCAAAAAGGTCGTTTCGGGCAAGGACCGCGAGTGTGTTTTACTTCTTTGCGCGCTTATAAGCGGCGGTCACGTTCTTATCGAGGACGTTCCCGGAGTCGGAAAGACGACGCTTGCGTCGGCGATCAGCCGCGCGGCAGGGCTTGATTTCCGCCGTGCGCAGTTCACGCCCGATGTTATGGCGTCCGATATTACGGGATTTAATATGTATAATAAAAAGACCGAGAGCTTTGAATTCCGCCAAGGTCTTGTAAATACCAACATTCTGCTCGCCGACGAGATAAACCGCGCCTCTCCAAAAACGCAGTCGAGCTTACTTGAGGCGATGGAAGAGGGAAGCGTGACGGTTGACGGCACAACTTACAAAATACCCTCGCCGTTTATGGTAATTGCGACGCAGAATCCGAGCGGTTACGTCGGAACGTTCCCGCTTCCCGAGGCGCAGCTCGACCGTTTCGCTTTGCGCTTGACGATGGGCTATCCCTCGCCCGAGGACGAGCTTGCCATTATTAAGAGAAGAACGACGTCCGATCCTATGTCGCTCATTTCTCCCGTCTCCGACTGCGACGGTATTATGAAGGTCAAAAAGGCGTGTGAAAACATATACATATCCGATAAGGTTTCGGAATATATCGTTACACTGGTCAACGCGACGAGAAGCCGCCCCGAATTTGCGCTCGGCGCAAGCCCGCGTGCATCTCTTGCGCTTATGCGCCTTTCCCGCGCCGTCGCGCTTACGTCGATGAGAGAATTCGTTTTGCCGAAGGACGTGGCGGAATTATACATCGACGTGCTTTCGCACAGAGTCGTGCTTTCGCGCGAGGCGAAGGTCAGCGGTGTAAACGCCAAAACCGTGCTTGCCGATATTCTGTCGGGTACGCAGGTTCCGTTTATTGAAAATGAAAGATAAAAAGTTTAAGCGGGGGCTTCCGCCGATAGGCGTGTCTTGGGGCTTGGCGGTGTACGCGGTAACGCTGTTTCTGCTTATACTGCTTGCGCAGATATTTGCTGATCCATTTACCCACGCGCTCGTTCTGTTGTGCCTTTGTATGCCGATACCGAGTATTCTCCTTCTGCTTATAGCTATGCCGTTTGTCAGTGCGGGTGCGAAGGTCGGGGTTGCGACTGCGGTGAGGGGCGGAAAATGTACCGTGTGCGTTAATATCAGGAACGGGTCGTTTTTGCCGATATCGACGGCTGAAGTCGTTTGCCGCGTTCCCGATCAGAACGGCGTGCGCGGTGTCGCTTCTTTAAAAAAACGCATCTCGCTTACGCCGTTCGGGCTCGTTTCCGTCAGTGCGGAGCCGATAGCATATCGTCGCGGAAGACATGAGGTCGGCGTGAAGGAAGTCTGGCTTTACGACCTGCTTCGCCTCGTAAAAATAAGAAAAAGAATAAACGGCACTTATACTCTTGCGGTACTTCCGAAGCTGTATGACCGTTCGGAGGGTCTACAAGACGACGGAAGTATGGAAGAAGATTCGTCGGTCACGCTTGACGTCTTCTCGTCGTACGATTACGGTGACGTCCGCGATTACCGCGCGGGCGACTCGATGAAACGGATACACTGGAAGCTTTCCTCGAAAAACGACGAGCTTCAGGTCAGAAAAAACGTCGCGCAGAACGAAAATTATATCTGCATCGTCTGTGACAGAAGCATCGACGGCTCTTTGTACCGCCTTTCGCGCGGTGTGACGAACGAGCTTGACGACAGAACGGTAGAAGAAGCGATGCTCGCGGTGAGCGAAATTTGCCGACGCGACGGAAACGGATGCCTTTCGGTTCAGACTGACGACGGGAATGCGTTGCTTCTGAACTTCGGCGGTATTGCCGACGAGAGTGAAATGCGGTTCCTTTTAAGCGGTCTTGAAAAAGGCGGCGGAGCTGATTTGACATCACTCATTCCCGAAAGCGCGACGAGTGTATATTATATTCTTACCTATCTTTCGCCCGATCGGGCGAAGGGTGTTTTCGACGCGCAGAGAAGCTGCGTATCGCAGGCGTTCAACGTATGTATACGCGACGCGGGAGCTTTTATCCCCGAGGATAAAAGGGAAGATTACTGTGCGTCGCTAAATGCTTTCAAGACGTTGCTTGCCGAAAACGGCATATCATTCTTTACCGTAACGGACGGAGGGGAAAAGAATGAAGAAAAATAAAGAAGTCAAGCCCTCCGTTGAAATAAACGCAACGTATCAAATCGGCGCATACGGTACCGAAAAGGTGTTTCACGCAGTCCTCCGCTACCTCATACTCCTTACCGCCGTTATCGGATTCGGCGTTTCGGGAAGCGCGATGCTCGGTATTGAGGCGGATTTTATGACCGTCGTTTTGGCGTCGGCATATACCTTTACCACCTTTTTCCTTCTATTTAAATCGCTTCGAGGAATGATAGCGGGAATAGCGTTCGGCGTCGGCGGTATGATTATCGCACTTATATCCTTGCAGATGTCCGTTAAAAAGCTTTTTATCGGTACGTTTAACGGAATATTCAATTCGGTTCTCGATATAATCAAGGAGCGCGGATATACCACCGTGCCTTATCTTGACAAAACGAACGTTACCGGCTTCGGTATGCTCACCGCGATAACGGCGCTTGCCGCCGTGACGGTCGGACTTTCCTGCCGAAAGAGAACGAGAGCGGTTCCTTACGTCATAGTTTTGACGGTACCTGCGGTCATATTTATGGCTACGGGCGGAATCATTCAGCTTAGGTATTTTGCACCTGCCGTCGCCGCCGCTTGCGCTATGGCGGTAATGGAGCTTGCCGAAAGAGGCGTTAAGAGCGTTTTCCGCTCGTCGTTCGTCGGATTTACATCGTTCGTGCTTGCGGCGCTACTGATGCTTACGCCTATCGTTAATACGAAAAAAGCGATGGATCCGATGTCGCTTGGCGGTATCGGCGGACTCGTTCAAACATTGACGCCCGACCCTGTGGAGAGCAGCTTTAAACGAAGTGCGTATCCAAAGCGTAATATCTTTACGGGCAGAAAAATATTGACCGTTTATACTAACAGCGCGTCGTCCCTTTACCTGCGAAGCTGGGCGGGCGGTAAGTACGAGGACGGGAGCTGGTACTCGGTCGATTACGATTACGGCTATAATTATGCCGATTTTGCGCGTGACAATGATTATTTTGGGCTTACGAAAAAGTTCCTTGAGACTGCAAGTGCGCTGGGCTACGACCGCGAAAGGATCGGTATCGGGTTGACCGACGTAAGCATCGTTCTTGCGGTCAAGCAGAAGAATCTCCCGCTTCCGAGTATGTCGGGACGTACGGGCGCGATATACGACGGGGGAAAAACGATACATCCGTCGTATCTGTACGACGGCGTTTCAACGCTTGAAACGCCCTGGAAGGGCAAAATACTCACGAGCGCCGCAGTTATTGACGACTATGATAACGAGCTTCTTTCCGACGTTATATACGGTTTTTATGAGTATCTGGTCGGATATTGCGGTAATAACCGTCGCCCGTCGTCGCCGATAGGCAGGTATTTTGCAAATAAGCTTTACAAGTACGGTAATGACGAGTACGTTAGTATTTCGAATAATTTTACGAAATTCGGTGCGAGGGCTTACGGAGATGAAGTTAAAGATGAAGCAATAAACCGTGCTGTTGAAGAGATATTCGAAAACACAGATATTGAAAAGTATTTTGATCGTGTGTTTTTGAGCGAAGGAGATACCTCGTATTTGTATTACGGCGTCGTCCACGACGGCTATTACTATACGTTGAATAATGAGGGCGAAGCGCACGCGCTTGAGGTTGCGAAAATGGTTGCCGATTATCTTGCCGAGGGGCGTAAGTACAGCATTAACCCGAAGTCGACGGGGAAGAGCGTGACAGAGGAGCTTCTTTTCGGCACGAAAGAGGGCTACTGCGTGCAGTTTGCAACGGTCGGAACGCTTATTATGCGACGTCTCGGCTTTTACGCCCGATACGCAGAGGGATATATTGCGCAGGATTTCAAGGGCACGAACACCGACGGCGGATTCAACTACGAAAGCAAGATAACCGACCGAGAGGGTCACGCTTGGTGCGAGGTGTGGATAGACGGCTTCGGCTGGATGCCGCTCGAATTTACGCCCGGCTACGGTAACGTGAACGTCAGCGGTACGACGAAGCCGCCCGAGACTACTCCGCAAGAGACGAGCGATACGCCGATAACTACAACGCCTCCCGAGACGGCGACTACTCCGCAAGAGACGAGCGACGCGCCGATAACTACAACGCCTCCCGAGACGAGCTCGACCTCGCCCGTTACCACCGAGGGGGAAGGCAGTAATTCGGGCGGTAAGCGCTTTGACGCGGTACCGCTTATTATTGCGGCGGTGATACTGATACCGACGGCGGCTATTGTCTCTGCCGTTGTATCGTCTGCAAATAAAAAGAAAAAACGCCTTGACGCGCTGATAACGCGTGCGCTGTCGGGCAGTCACAACAGCGAGGAGAGGCGTGTCCTTTCGCTGGCGCTAAAAAATGCGCTTTCTTGCGCTCTTGGCGCGTACGGAGCGTTGCCGAAGGCGGGAGAACTGCCCGAAAGCTACGGGCTTCGTCTTGAAGCTGCGCTCAAGCTCAACGGGCTTGAGGTTCCGCTTTCGCTCTGCGTTGACGCGCTCGTGAAGCAGGTCTACGGCTTCGGTATGGACGAAAACGACATAAAGATATCGGCGTTCACCCTGCGCGCGCTTCGCGTAAATGCGCCTCGCAAGCTCGGCATTTTCAAGCTTATAATCTGCAAGATCAAAGGAGTGCTTTGAATATGTTTTTTGAAATAAAGGACGAGATGCTGCTTTCCGGCACGTCGCTTGCGTATCTTGGCGACGCGGTGTTTGAGCTTATAACGAGACAGTACCTTTTATCGACCGGTGTGACCGACGTCGGCAAGCTCAACAAAATGGCGCTTTCGTTCGTCAAGGCAACCGCGCAGAGCGATGCGGTCGAAAAGCTGCTTCCCGTGCTCACAGAGGAAGAAACGGCGATATTCAAGCGCGGTCGGAACGCAAACGGCATTTCGATACCGAAAAGTGCGTCGGCACCGCAGTACCGCCGTGCGACTGGGCTTGAAGCGCTTTTTGCACATTTGTATGCAAAAGGAGAAAAAGAGCGTCTGCGCGAGCTGTTTATTATAGGATTTTGTTCCGAGGAATAATAAAACTCTCCAAGCGGTTTACGCTTGGAGATTTTTGTTGTTTTTGCACAATATTTAATCAAACAAAATGTACATTTCGTAGAAAATCACACAAACCCATTGCAGCACCAACGGATTTGTAGTATAATAATTATGGCGAACAAAATATTACCCCTGCGCGGTTATCAAGCCATCAAATCACTGATTTCAAACAATATTTATGTAAATGAGAAGGATTATGAAGAAGAACCTCAAAACCTTGTTATCCATTGTTCTCACGACCGCAATTCTTTTAACGCAGGCATCAGTGTTCGCCGTGCCGCTTACCGATTCAATAGAGAAAATTCCTGTGTCAGACGTATTCGTCATGGCAGAGGACGTTTCAAAACGCGGTGAGTTCGAAAAGCACTATCTCTGCTCTGACGGTACGTTTATCGTCGCGTCCTACGCGGAAGCTATCCACTACAAAAATGAAAACGGAGAATGGGTAGACGTTGACAACGAGGTGTCGTATAACAAGTCAACCCAAAGCTACCGTGCGGGAAACGAAACTTTTGGCGTGGAATTTGCTTCGGCATCTAACACCTCAAAGCTCGTAACTATGAGCAGCGGAAAGCACGTTATATCGTGGGGGCTGACGACGGATAAGTCGATTTCTACGCAGACTTCTGTAAAATCGGCAACCGTATCTTCGATAACTGCCGAAGAAGCCGTCACGCCGTCCGTGACCTTGAAAAATGCGGCTGTAAGCGCGCAAAACAGTAAATCTCTTGTTACCGACTCAAAGACCTTTGAGCTTTCAAAGGCATCGGGCGGTATTGCTTACGATAAGATAATTGTCGGCTCTCCCGAAATATCGGTAGATTATTCGGTATACCGTAACAAGATCGAAGAAGATATATACATAAATTCAAAGACGGATATCAAGAGCATTTCGATGAATCTTTCTGTCGGAACTCTTGTTGCCCGCGTAAACTATGATAACAGCGTATGGCTTCTTAACGACGAAGGCGAACCCGAATACACTGTCGGCGTTCCATATATGGAGGATGCCGCAGGAGAAATACTTAACGATATAAAAGTAACGGTAACTCAAAACGGAAGTAATTGCGTAATAACGTATACGCCAAACGAAGCTTGGCTGAACTCGGAAGAAAGAGTATACCCGATACTGCTCGACCCGTCGATAACCAGCCGTGAGTATTCGTCAAATATAGTAGACACTTACGTCTATGAAGGAAACACCGCAAATCACTCGTCCGAGAGAAAGAACCTCGTCGGAATAGATAATTCGAAGATTCACCGCACGTTTATAAAAATAATGAATCTTCCGAATATAGACCCGAGTATGCCCGTCATAGGCGCAACGCTGACCTTGACACTCCCTGTCGGTTCTACTACTGGGCGCACGGTGGCGCTCTATAAGCTGAACAGCGACTGGAATCAAAGCACTATTACCTATGCGAATCAGCCGTCCTTCACGGAAGCTGACAAGATCGGAATCTGTCCGTTTAATGCGTCTACGAGAAAATTCACCTTTGACTTGACGGACGATTTTGCAAGAATGTATAATGAATTTCTTGCGGGCGTAAATTACGGGTACGTTCTGAAATACGATGACGAATCAAAGACAAACCCAGACTATAACGCAACCTACGGAATGGAGCAAACGACGGTAGCATACCGTCCGCTGTTCACGGTAACCTACGGTTATTCGCTTCCGACAGGACTTGAGGTCGGCGGAGTATACGCACTTCAAAACCGCGGCTCATACGGTTATCTTACCGTGCATAACGGAACCGATGCTAACGACGTAAACGTATATCTCAAGAGTACCGCTTCGGATGCTCTCGGAACGAACCAGCAGTTTAAGCTTGAATACGTATCATCTACCGGCGCGTACCGATTCCGCGCTATGAGCTCGTCTGACAGCAACGGACGCGTTCTCGATATAGTAAAGAGCGGCGGTTACGTTAATAACGGTGGAAACGTTCAAATATATAACCCGACAGATGAGCTTGCAAACGAGTGGTTCATAGTCGGCACCGGTTCTACTGCTTTCCGTATCGTGCCGAGAACGAATATGTCGCTTTCGCTTACTGCATATCCCGGTCTCGACGGAACCGCAGAGGGTACAACGCCGACCTCGACAGGTAACGTATTCGTAGCAACAACCGTGGAAAATGACAATTATCAGCAGTGGCGTATAATTGATATGTCAACGGGCGAAGCGGTTTCGGGCGGCGGAAATACCGACTTTGTACCGAACGGAACGTATTATTTCAATAACAGAGATACAGGTAAATACTTATCTAAGTCTATAAGCGTTAAATATGTTGACGGTTTATCGGGACTAATCAGCGAACTCGGGAACAGAATTCGCTGGACGGTAACCTGCGTGTTTGACGGAATGTATACTATACGTTCGGCTGATGATCCTACGCTGTTTGTTGTGCCTGACGACGTAACTACACGAATAGTTCTTGATACTCTCCCAAGCGGAACGGATATCCCTGATGAATATCTATGGAAATTTACGGCGGCAAATGGCGGCGGAGTGAAGATACAGAACGTCGGCACGAGTGAATATCTGCATTCTTTAGATGCTACAAACCATCTTAGCTCCACGCTCCCAAGTACTTCATCTGCAAGCTACGATAGGTATGCTTGGCGTATGGCGAATGTGAATGTGTACGGTAATACGAGCGAACATAGTTACAGAGAAGTAACGGATGATTTTTATATCTGTGATATTAGAATGGCGATAGGTGACAAATCAAATTTGCCCACGTCAGAACGATTGAATTATCTATGGGTTGGCGTTAATGATTTTACGTTCACCATGTCTCGTAACAATGCTGTAACAACTAATGCCACTGGGTTTACAGCAGAAAAGAGAGGAACTATCACCATTCAAGCTACCCATAAGGTAACTGGAAATATAAGCAATTTTGAAATATTTGTTGAGAATTCCTTTACATCATCTGACGATTTTGCTTCTATTTTAAATGACTTTTTACAACTAGAGGGAAATGGATATGCGAATCTAGGAGGATATAACATATATATCGTTTCTGAAGTTGTACATGAGATATGGAAATATGATGAATATATCACGATTTATTCAAATTTGTGTGGAATTCCCAAGGAATTTGTTCAAAGTGTATTGTTTAGGGAAATATGGTGTTATAGTGTTGCAGATGCTGCGGCAGATGTTCTTGTACAAGAGTATTATGCTTGGAAGGAAGGAAACGGAACGAGACCGCTATCGGAAAAAACTGATTCTAGCACAGGTTTAGCACAGATTTTTTCCTCTACTGCTATAAAAGCTATAAATAATGGAATTGATCGAGGATTTGTTAATTCAACAAGAAAATATGATGCGACCATTTGGACAGATGTTTGGGAAGTGTGGCAAAACTTGCACGATCCAAATAATTTGTATAACCTTCAGTGTTGCGCTCTCGTGATATTAGATTGCCAATATGAGTATGATGACGAACTTTCGTATGAGCGCTTCTTTGATTTTACCGAAGATGAAATTAAAACAATTTTATCGAGGTATAATGGATATGGCAGTGCCGCAGCAGAATACGGGGACATATGCTATAATTACTATTTGATTTTTGAAGCGTATAATAGTTAAGGAGATAACAATGTTGAAAAACAAGCTTTATACAACTCTGAAAATAATATTGTATTGCTTTCTTGCGGTATCTGTCATTATATGCGTAAGAGCATTGATTGTGTCTGGGATTGCAGCTTCGACTGACGATGAAGCTATGCCTTTACTGACTGCAATGGTGGTGTTCTATATGCTTCTCCTATACGCACCTTTACCTGTCGCCTTCGTCGATATGCTGTTCTGTGTGCGGTATTTCGAGTCGGACAAAAAGACTACCGAAAAAACGGTCGCAAACTGCTTTTTTATCCTGCTTTCCCTCGGAATGATAGTAAGTACCGCTTTAATGATTTTCGGACAAGCCGATCCCGGCTCCCCTGCCGCGTTACTTGGTTATCTCGCCTTGCGCGCGGCGTATCTTATCGCCTTCAAAGCCGCAAAGCAACGAAAGGATTTGGAGTAAAATGACAACACAAAAGAAAAAGGTTATAAAGACAGTAATAATTTCTATTCTCGCAGTCGTGATACTCATTCCGGTTGGTTTCCTTTCCTATATGAGCTTTGCGATACATCAAGGCGCATACGGCGATAAGGCAGACGTGCTGATACATTCTCCTGACGGCAAATACACACTCATTATTGATGAGTGGGGCTTCGGAATGGGTGGCGGCTCCGATATATACGGCGTAGAGGGCTCGTCGCCAAACCGGATAGAAAAATGGCTGGCACCAAAGCTCGGAAGTATAGATTCCGACGACGGAGTTTCGATATTCCGAGGGAACAGTGGATACGAAATTGAGTGGGGCGAAAAATCAATAGTGATAAGATGCCGCACGGACAGAAGCGGTCAGACCGACGATCCTGCTACGTGGGAAATCATTACCCTCGATTACCCCGACAATACCTCGATCTATCTTAAATTCACAGTCATTGTAGCGGCGATAGTTGCGGTAATTACCGCAGTCACGCTGCTTATCGTAAAATCTGTGCGTAAGCGAAAGACTGCGTGAGCGTCTGAACACTGTTCAAAGTCAATAACAAAAAATATCCACCCTTCCTCTACAGGCGCGTACCGCTTCCGTGCGATGTGTTCTTCTGACAGCAACGGACGCGTTCTCGATATAGTAAAGAGCGGCGGTTACGTTAATAACGGCGGAAACGTTCAAATATATAACCCGACAGACCCTCTTGCAAACGAATGGTTTATAGTCGGTGTCGGCTTTAATGCCTTCCGAATTATCCCGAGAACGAACATGTCGCTTTCGCTTACTGCATATCCCGGTCTTGACGGAACCGCTACGGGAACGACACCTACATCAGCAGGCAACGTATTCGTAGCAACAACCGTGGAAAATGACAATTTTCAGCAGTGGCGTATAGTTGATATGTCGACGGGCGAAGGGGTTTCCGGCGGCGGAAATAGCTCTGCCGTGCCAAACGGAACGTATTATTTTAATAATATGGATAATGGAAAATATCTATATAAATCTGAAGTAATTGAATATGTGGATGGACAGTCGGGACTTATTAGCGAACTCGGAAATAGAATCCGTTGGACTATAACCTGCGTATATGATGGTAAATATACAATACGATCTGCCGATGATCCTACACTATTCGTAGTTCCCGACGATATAACAGGGCGAATTATTGTTGACACACTTCCGGACGGAGGCGTTATTCCTGACGAATACCTATGGATTATAACCGGTGCATACGGCGGAGGAGTGACGATTAAAAACGTTGCAGTCGGCGAGTATCTTCACTCGGTATTAACGACTAATCGCCTCGGAACGTCAGAACTGGACATTTCCGCTACAAACTATGATACTTATGTGTGGCGTTTGGCTAATGTGGATTTGTATGGAAATACAAGCGAACATAGTTATAGAGAGTTGGAAGAGTGTATTATAGATGATGTGATCGTTGATGTTGGTCTTGCAGTGGAACCTCGGATTAATTCATCTCCTAATTCAAGTATCTGGGAAACAAGTAGTGATTTTGAGTATTATTATGTATCTGGAACGAGAAATTGCATAGAATCTAATGACAATGGAAATCTTGTAGGAGTTTCCCCTGGCATAGCAATTTATAAGGCGAAGCACAAAGTTACGGGACAAGCGTATACATTCAATGTGTGCGTAGACTATTACACATATCAGTTAATTGAGTTTTTTGGATTTGGCGAAGAAGCCGCATTGTTGATACGAGGAGTATATGATAGGGTGGAGTCGTCATGTACTACGAGCAACACCTACTATGTAGCATGGGCTTATTCAAGATTATTGTCAATGTTTAATTATAATAACTGGAAATGGAAAGATACTGCTGGCGAGGTGGTCCCGTATTCTGATTTGGAGTCGTTTTTTCTTGAAACATTAAACTATACATACGATGAATATACTTTAATCAAGGAGTCAATTCAATCACAGCATACTACCGCAAATCCCGATTTTTCCCATATGCAAGCATCATTGTCAGCGAGATTGGCGTATAAACTTGATAAGGATGGCTGGGTATCAAACATTGGCACATTTTGCTCTGATGAAGACGTTTCGTATTTGGCGGGCTGGTTGGGAGATGCTACTATTGCAGAGAACGGAACGACATCTATGAGCAATGATGATTATTGTGCTGATTTGGATGCAGAGAATATTTACAGAGAAATAAAAACAAATGTTGATTATATAGAAGCAATATGTTATTATTATCGAAATCTTACATCAACGCATAATAGAGCGCATGTCTTCTTGAGTCGCATTGACTATGCTACAGTGCAGAGCAAGGTTTTTTATGAATTGATTGATAAGGAGATATATGTAGCATTGTCTATTGCTTCCGATTCAGGAGATCTTGCATCTGTTATCCAGCTCAATGCCCTTTTGAATGATGAAGATTATCACTGGGATATTATAGAAGACAGCTATCACGATACGTATAATTTTCTTCACAGTCTGCAAGAATATAAGGAATTTCTATCTGAATATTGAAAGGGGTAATTGCTTTGAAAACGTTTAGAATAATTCTTCATATCCTTTTTGCTATTCTGCTTATCATAACCGCCGTATGGTCGATTATTGATATGCGTTCCGAATATTTAAGTGCAGCGAAAAGCGGAGAGGGAATAGACCTTGCACTGCTGCCTATCGTTGTGGTGTTTTGGGGCGTTATTATAATAAGCGAGATCAGCTTGTGGATCAGCACTGTGCTTATAATAAGAAACGTTCAAAGTAAAAAATGGTTTTGGACGGCGTATGATATCGTAACCGCGTTACTGTCTTTGACGGCGATTTGCACAACGGTTTTGTACCGTTGCGAAAATGTATCAAATCAAACGAGCGATATTTCGATCTTTGCTCTTGGCAGTGCAATAATATTGCAAGTTGTCGGCTTGATCGTAAAATCTGTGCGTAAATGAAAGGTTGCGTGAGCGTCTGAACGCCGCTCAAAGTTAATAACAAAAAATATCTGCCCGAACGGGCAGATATTTTTTACTTACACATATCGGTCATCGCGTTCTTCATTTTTCCCCCAAGCTCTTTGCAACGGCAGGAATCGAAGCCATAGCAACGTCCGAGAAGAGAGTTCTTCTGCCCGGGCGGGCAGGGAGTGACCGTTATTATACCGAGAACGACCGCGAAAAAAACGATCATCATCAGTATCTTGAGTTCAACACATATGATTTTCATAATAGTCTCCTATTTATCCCCGTAAAGCGGAATGCCCGACAGTATCATTCCGCTTAAAACCTCACCCAATATCTCCGTCGCCGCCTTTGCCTCGGCGAGTGTGTTCGCGCAGGTGCCGACCTCTATAAGCATACCAATATGCGGGTAGTGCTGATTGTAAGCCGATCTTCTTATCGACATGGGTCGCACGATATTATTCAGCCTGCTGATGAGAAAATGTTGGGCATTTACGGCGAAAGAGAGATTTCTCCGCCAGCCGTCGTGATCGGCTCCCGCTTCATCGGTGCCGACGACGAACATAAGCTGCGCTGTCGGCGTGCTTTCGTCGTATGTAAGGGTCTTGTAGACTACGCTTTCGCCTACGAGCGCGTCGCGGTGTATGTCGAAGGCGTATTTTATTGATGGGTATTTTTTCAAGTATTCCTTGACGCTTTTTGCGGAATTCGTATACGCGGTGTTATACGAGCCGTTATCGTGCATCGTCTTGTCGTGGACGGTCGGGATCCCGTTTGCGTTCAATATTTCGGTCAGATATTCACCGATTGCGACGACGTTTTTCGTTATGTCGGTGGAGCGGGGCAGGGACGAGGCGGAATACGAGACCTTGCCTTCCTCGGCGTAGCCCTCGGTGCCGTGAGTGTGATAGATAAGCACGAGCGGCTTTGACATATCGTATTCGCTTTTCGAAACCTCGATCGACGCGCCGTATGCGGTCAGAAATTTGGAAATATTAATGTCGTACGCGGTCTTGTTTTTGAAATATATCTGATTCGGCATCGGGTTCTTGCTTAAATCGGTGGCGGAGATCTTCAGCTCGCCCTCGGGAACGGTTACGCTTTCATCTGCGAATATGGTGTCGTAAATGCCCAGCCCGAGCGGATATTCGCGCTCGAAAATGATGTCTCTGTATGCGGGCGGCAGCTCCTCGGCTCCCGCTTCAAGTTCGTCGCGCGTCGGTACGGTGTTATGAGGCGAGAATGCGAAAAGACGGTCGAACGAGCTGTAAACCATTATGAATACCGCAAGAAGCAAAATCGCCGCCTTTGCTGCGATATCGAAAACAACGCCGAAGTCCGGCTTTCTGCCAAGAACTGCTGAAAGGTTGATTTTTTGCATGACTGCCCTCCTTTTTTATATAAATATATTTGGGAGAGGAGTTATTTATACCGTCAGCGCGACGTTTATCGCCTGCGACAGCAGCTTTGACATTTCGTTTATGACGGTGTCTGCGTCCTTGAGTGTGACGAAAAAGCTTTTGCCGTTTTCGAGCTCCTTTTCAAGTGCGGACGATATTTCGGTCGCGCCTGCGCGTTCCAGCGTACCCCACACGAGAGTCGATGAATCAACGACGGTCGGCACTCCTATGGATATCACGGGAACGCCGAGCGTTTCGACGTCGATTGCGCTTCTGCGGTTTCCGATGCCCGAACCGGGCATAATGCCGGTGTTCGATATTTGCACCGTCGTGCCGAGACGCTCAACGCTTTTTGATGCGAGCGCGTCGACGGCAATTACTGCCGATGCGCAAGAGGCGTTTACCGCACCCATAACTATATCTGCTGCTTCCAGTCCCGTTTCGGCGCTGACTCCCGGAGAGAGCGCGCAGGTCACGAGTGAGCCGAGCTTACCAAAAAGCGTCGGGTCGCTTTCTTTTATGTGGCGGTTTGCCGTTATACCCTTAACGGTGAAGGGACCGACGGCGTCGGATATCATATGTCTGTTCCCAAGCCCGACGACGAGTACGGTTTTTATATCGCCGAAGGAATACAGGAGCGTCTTTATTTCTTCGCCTATCGCTTTCACTGCGTTTTGCCACTCGCCGTCGTCCTTCAGCCATATCTTCCCGACCGAAAACGTCAGATACCGTCCTATCGGTTTGCGAAGAAGGGAAGCGCCTTCCTCGTTCAAAACCGAAATTTCGGTCACGGGAACGCCGTTTCTTTCGTATTCGCGTGCAGATATGCCGCGGTAAGCGCCGTTTTCTTCCTTCGGACACGCTTCAAGCGCCATATCGGTTCTGACGTATTTCTGAAAACGGTTCATTTTTCTTTCTCCCGTAAACTGCTTTTTGATGATAGTATCTCGCGTAAGCACAAAAAAATTCATGACAAAATGCACAAAAAAATAAATACTTCGTTGTTCAAACAGCCAAAACTTGGATTTTGAAAAAAATAGCTTAAAAATGTTGTTGATTAAAATTAATAAAAGTGCTATAATGTATAGGTAATAAAATAGGCATGCCATAGCTATGCCTTCATTTTCTCATGGGGGATCTTACAAATATGAAAAAAATACTTGCGGTAATGCTCTCGCTTTTGGCAGTTCTTCCGATGCTTGCGGGCTGTGCAAAAGACGTTGATAACAAAAAAAGCGGACCGACTATTCCCGTATATATCTCGGGCGAGGTAACGAACCTTGACCCTGCGTACGGAAATCTTGATCAGACCTCGCTGAAGATAATGTCTCTTATCTACGAGGGACTTTTCAAGTACGACTCTAACGGCAAGGTCGTTAAGGCACAGGCGAAGTCGGTAAAGGTTCTTGATAAGCCGAGCAAGAATTACTACGCAATCGAAATTACTCTTAAAAACACGGGCTGGTCCGACGGTATTCCGGTACAGGCGGCGGATTATATCTACGCTTGGAAGCGTATTCTTGAGTCCGATTTCAGAGGCGAAGCGGCAAATATGCTCTTCTGCATCAAGAACGCAAGAAAGGTTCACGACGGCGACGCTACTATCGACGACCTCGGTGTTACCGACGTTTCGTCGAAGGTTATACGCATTGAATTTGAGGGTCCGACGGACTATAAGCAGTTCTATGAGTACCTCGCAAGTCCGATGCTCGTTCCGCTTCGTGAGTTCTTGGTAGGACGTCACGAAAACTGGTCCTCGAATACGATAACCATGGTATCTAACGGCCCGTACGCTGTCCGTGCATACACTCCCGGAGAGTCTATGTCTCTTCAGGCAAACGCAAATTATCACGGCAAGGTAAAGGCGTTCCGTCTTAACATTACCTTTGCTACTACAAAGACTCTCGACGACGCAGCGGTTCTTAAGCGTTTCGAGGACGGCGAGATCGTCTTTGACGGCGAGATACCGCTGAATAAGAGAGCAGAGCTTCTTAAAGCAAAGAAGGTTACCGTGAAGGACACTATGTCCGTTCTCTCCTGCATTTTCAATACCAAAACAGAGCTTCTTTCCGATTCCGACGTAAGACGCGCTCTTTCGCTCGCGGTCGACAGAGAAAAGATAGTCGATATTCTCACCTTTGCAAAGCCCGCAAAGGGACTTATAGCAGAGGGCGTGTTTAATACCTCTAACGGCAAGAATAAGGCATCCTTCCGCGATAAGGGTGAGGATCTGCTGAGCTCAACGGCAGAGCTTTCCGAAGCGCAGGCGCTTCTATCGGGCAAAGAGCTTGGCGAGCTTAACCTCGTCGTCCATGATGACGAGGCGGATATTGCCGTCGGAGAATATCTCAAGACTGTATGGGAAAAGCTCGGCTTCACCGTCAATCTGACCGCTCTCGGAAGCGTTGAGGATATCGGCGAGAACGAGACGGTATATATGAACGACCTGTACCTTGATGCGTACGAAAGCAGAAGCTTCGACGTTATCCTCGTCGACTATATGATGCTCTCAACCGATGCGTTCGCTAACCTCGCATCCTTTGCGGTTCCTTTCGCAGGCGGCGCAATGGATATGACGACCGGCGAATACGCTCTTGAGCCGCACATCAGCGGTTATTCCAATCCCGAATACGACGCTCTTATCGAGCAGGCGTACGCCGAGAAGAACGCGACCAAGAGAGCAACTCTGCTCCATCAGGCAGAGGCGATGCTTATGAACGATATGCCGATAATGCCTCTCGTTGAGCTTCAGAGCGGCTATCTTGTAGGCAAGGATCTCAAGGGCGTCAAGGTGAACTACTACGGTATGCCCGACTTTACGGGCGCAACCCTTAAGAACGCGAGCAAGTATCAGATAGGACAGTAATAAATATTATTCGGGGAAATCCGCAAAGGGTTTCCCCGAAATTATCGTGAATAACGAAAATTAAGGAAAAGTGAAATGCAAAGCCAGCTACGCGACAAAAACGATATAAAAATTTTTATATTGCATCTTTTGCGCCATATAAGCTATCCGCTCGACTTCGTCAGTATAAACGACATAGTCGTACAGGATGGCTTTGTCGGCTATTTCGATTTTGTCGAGTGCTTTGCGGAGTTGCTTGAAACGGGAAACGTGCTGGAGCTTCCCGTCGGTGAAGCGGGCGAAGAGCTTTACGAGATAACGCCGCAGGGCGCTATCGTTGCCGAAACGCTCGACAGCCGTATTCTTCCCTCGATAAGAGAAAAGAGCTTGAAGAGCGCCTTGCGCTTCCTCTCGTTCCGTGAACGGGGAGCAAAGGTGAAGTTTGATTTTGAACCGCTCCCGAACGGGCGCTTTATTGCGAAGTGCATTATTACCGAAAAGGACAAGGAGCTGCTGAACGTCGAGGTTGCCGTTGAGAGCAGCACGCAGCTTGAAAGAATAAGGCGTAATTTTTACGATAAGCCCGAGGTCGTTTACCGCGGAATTATGGCGGTTTTGACGGGCGAAGTCAATTATCTTATCGAATAAAGAGGGAGTTTTCCCTCTTTTGTTTTTTATTTGTGAATGCCAATCGACATAATTTAGTTAATTTCAACATAAATTTCCGTGATTATGATGAAAAAATCTCGGTTTTTTATGTTTATTATTAACAAAATCGAAAAAATAATTAAAAAATTTGTGAAATCTGTATTGACAAACTGTTGATTAGTGGTATAATTATTGTAACCATTGTCGGAGGAGTACGTTGTTTTCCGAACTCATTATTGCAGCAAAAAACGGCGATGAAGGCGCGTTCTCGGAGCTTTGTGAAAAATACAAGCCGCTGATTGAGAATATGACCGACAGATACATTACGCGTCTGAATGCTATCATCCAAGACAAGGACGACCTGCGCCAGGAGGCGACGGTTGCCTTTTATCGCGCCGTGACGACCTACGATATGAGTCAGGACAAGGTGTCCTTCGGGCTTTATGCAAAGATCTGCATAAAGAACAGAATGGTTACGCTTATACGCCGCGCAAACAAAAAATCGTCGCCCAAGACCGTTGCTTCTTCCGAAAAAGAGGGGAAGCGGATAGGTGACCGCGTTTTCGATTTCGGTGAGCTTCTTGCCGTTTCCGAGCGCGTTTTGAGCAAAAGGGAAATGTCGGTATTCTCCCTCTACGTCGGCGGAAAAACGTATAAGGAAATATCCGAGCTTCTTAACGCATCCGAGAAGTCGGTCGATAACGCGCTTTTCCGCGCGAAGTCGAAAATAAAGAGATACTACTCCAATATGCCCTGATAGCTTAAGTAAAGCGTTGTATCAATTTTGAATTTGATTTTGATGTAAAGATGGCGGTGACACCCCGTCGGAGGGCAAAAATTTTTACCACATTAAAGCGAGGTAGCAAAATGTACGAAGACAAGACTCTTAAGTGTAAAGACTGCGGAAACGATTTCGTTTTCACCGCAGGCGAGCAGGAGTTCTATGCAGAGCGCGGTTTCCAGAACGAGCCGCAGAGATGCAAGCCCTGCCGTGATGCACGAAAGAATGCCGGTCAGGCAAGAAAGGAATTCTTCACTGCTGTTTGCGCAAACTGCGGCGGCGAAGCAAAAGTTCCGTTCGAGCCCAAGAACGACAGACCCGTATACTGCAGCGAGTGCTACGCTGCTATGAAGCAGCAGTAATTGCCTTTTTCCGGGTGTCCCGAAAACTATGCTTTTCAAGACAGAATCCGACTTCGGTCGGATTTTCTCTTTTCTATTGCATTTTTTGAAAAAATGGTATATAATGTTGTGGTAGCCCCTTTGGGCAATATTGAAAGGTTTGTTTTTTAAATGGGTAAAAGAAACAGAAACAGAAATCTCGGTCCCGTGCTCATTTCCTTTACGGCGATTTTCTCCGTTATCGGAATGATATTTGAGACCTGCGCAATACTTTTCGGATACGACGCAAATATGCGCGTTTTTAAGCTTGGCAGTAAGATCGCCCCCGCATCGGTCGCCGCGCTCTTCATTCTTTCGATTGCGGCGGTGTCGCTTGCGATATGCGTCGGCAAGCTCGGTAAGATGAGAACGAAAGCGTCGAACAGCGGTCTAAGTGATATCGTTTCGTCGGTCGGCGGCTTTGCAATGGCGGCTTCATCGGTTATGTTCCTCGTTGAATCGTGGAAGGAAACGGGTCCGCTCAAGCTCTTTACCGTTATTCTCGTTTTGCTCTCGGTACCTACGGCGCTGTATTTCTTCCTCGGAACGGATAAGAATGACCGTTTTACGACCGTCCTTTCGTTTTTTCCGCCGATATGGAACGCGGTGTGCCTTGTCCGCCTTTACTTTGACTCTGAAACCGCGATAAACGACCCTGTCAGAATACTTCTTCAGGTTACTCTCGTTTCGGTTATGCTCGCGCTTATGTACGAGCTTAAGCTTCGCGTAAAGGAAACGGGAAAGTTAATGTTTACCGTGACCGTGCCGCTTGCGACGGTTCTTTCCTGCGCGTCGTTTATGTCGGTGATCCTTCTTTTCGTTATCGTTAGGGTCGGAAGCATAGCGAACGTGCTTCTTTCCGCGGGATCGCTTCTTATGTCGCTTTATCTTCTTATGCGCCTTAACGGATATTACAAAATGATGAAAGAAAGAGACTAATATAAAAATCCACCCGTTCGGGTGGATTTTTTACTGTAACTATCCCGTTTTGTTTTCCTTGCGCCATTTTGACGGAGATATTCCGTAGCGTTCACGGAAACGGCGGTGGAAGAAGCTGTTGTTATCGTAGCCGACGGCTTCTGCAATTTCGGTTATCGGCAGGTCGGAATGGAGCAGAAGCTGCTCGGCTTCCGAAAAACGGCGTTCGCTGACGAGGTCGGTGAAGGTGGCGCCGTAAAGCTCCTTTATGCGCTTGCTGACGTACGGTTCGGACATTTTGAGTATTGATGCAAGCTCCGAAAGGGAAGCGGTTTTATAAAAGCTCTGGATATACGCGCCGATTTTTGCTCTTATAGGATTCCGTTCAAGGTTACCCGACGAGGAATGAAGGAGCATTTCGGGCTTCGCTTCGAAATGACGCAGAAGCAAGGAGAGCGTTTCGCGGAGTATGCCCTTCGGCGTGTCGTTTTCGAACAAGCTTTGGCAGATAAGATTATCAATTAGTGCTTCGGCGTAGGGATTGCTCGCAAAGTCGTATATCAGGAAGCGTCCCTCTCCGTTTTCGTTTTCCTCCTGCTCGGCAAAATCACGGAGCGACGGGTCGCCTCTGAATCGCGCGGCGGCGATGCCGACGTAGTCGGACGAGACTATCAGGTTTACGGCTATATCGTTTTCGCCCGATGCTTTTATTGCGTGCGAGAGATGTCGGTTCATCATAATGAGCTGACCTTCCTTGATATCAAAGGTCTTGCCGTTTATTATATGACGTATCCCGCCGCGCATCACGCACATTATTTCAATGTAATTGTGCGAATGTACGGGGAAATCGACGAATCTCGTATGCGGGCGCGCGGAGATGGTTTTTGAAAGGTCAATTACGTTATAAATATAGTTGCGTTGGCGGAGCGGCATATTCGCAAACGCCGCTTCTGCGTCGGACGCCAAGCTGTAATCCTTTGAAAGGACCGACATCTCGTTTTCGCTTATGGCGGAGAGACGGTTTATGATGCTGTCTTTCATTTTTACCTCGATTTCGGCTGAAAATTTAAGTTCAAATCAATTTTAACACACAGATTGACGGTTTTCAAGGATAAATGTTAAAAAAGAACGCAAAAAGAGGTTAAAATATGCTCTTTTATATTATTTTCAATGTGATATACTTAAAATGTATATTTATGTTTTTGGAGGAGTTATGTATTATCTTGCAATAGACATCGGTGCGTCGAGCGGACGTCACATTATCGGAACTTATGAAAACGGCAAAATAGTTACCGAGGAGATGTACCGTTTCCCGAACGGAATGAAAAAGAACGAAAACGGCACTCTCGTATGGGACACTGTGTCCCTTTTCCACCATATAAAGGAAGGTATTGCTGCCTGCGTTAAGAAAGGAAAAAGCCCCGATTTTATAGGTATAGATACCTGGGGCGTTGACTTTGTTCTTCTTGATAAGGACGGAAAGCTTATAGGCGACGCTGTCGGTTACCGCGACAAGCGTACCGACGGAATGGATACCGAGCTTTATAAGACCATTCCCGAAAAGGAGCTTTACGCCCGTACGGGAATACAGAAGGCGATGCTTAATACTATATATCAGCTTCAGTATCTTAAATCGCACAAGCCCGAACAGCTTGAAAGCGCCGAAACCTTACTTATGATGCCCGATTATCTTGCGTATCTGCTCACGGGCGTTGCCTGCTCGGAGTATACGATCGCAACGACGGGTCAGCTTGTAAAGGTTGGCGAAAGCGATTGGGACTATGAGCTTATCGAGCAGATCGGACTTCCGACAAAAATATTCCGTACGCTGAAGATGCCCGGACATATCGTCGGCGAGCTTTCGGACAAGGTTAAAGAAGAAACCGGCGCGTCGAGCGCCAAGGTCATCTTCCCGCCCACGCACGATACCGCGTCTGCGGTTGCGGCAGTTCCGACCAACGAAGAGGACATAATCTACATAAGCTCGGGAACTTGGTCGCTTATCGGTGTGGAGAGAAATCAGCCCGATGCCTCGGAACGCAGTATGAAGCATAATTTCACGAACGAGGGCGGTATCTTCAAGCGCTACCGTTATCTCAAAAACATAACGGGTCTTTGGATGATACAGTCGATGAAAAAGGAGCTGGGCGGGGGATATACCTTCGATATGCTTTGCGATATGGCAAAGGAATACGACAGCACACCTCTGCGTATCGATCCTAACGACGCGCGCTTTACCGCGCCCGACAGCATGATCGAGGAGGTCAAGAATGCTCTCGGCAAGCCCGAGCTTTCTATCGGTGAGATGTTCTCGGTCGTTTATCACAGTCTTGCAGACGCATATAAAAAGGCGTCCGACGAGCTTGAAGAGCTGCTCGGCCGCGAAATGAAGGCAATACACATCGTCGGCGGCGGAAGCAAGGACGAGTATCTTTGCGAGCTTACCGCACAGGCGACGGGCAAGACCGTTTACGCAGGTCCGTCCGAGGCAACGGCTATCGGAAATCTTATTTCTCAAATGCTGGCGACGGGTGTTTTCAAGACTCTGCCCGAGGCGCGGAATGCTGTGTATAACAGCTTTAACGTCAGGAGAATAACACTATGAACGCAATTTACGAAGAGGCAAAAAAACGCTACGCGGAATTCGGAATTGACACCGAAAAGGTGATGAGCGACCTTGCCAAAGCCGAGATATCGGTTCACTGCTGGCAGGGAGACGACGTCGGCGGCTTTGACAGCCCCGATGCGCTTTCGGGCGGAATTCAGGCGACGGGAAATTATCCCGGAAAGGCAAGGACGCCCGATGAGCTGATGGCGGATATCGACAAGGCGCTTTCCCTCGTCCCCGGCGCACACAAGCTCAATCTTCACGCGTGTTACGCGATATTTGAGGACGGAGAATTTGCCGACAGAGACGCGCTCGAGCCGAAGCACTTCAAGAAATGGGTCGATTTTGCAAACGAAAGAGGTCTCGGTATCGACTTTAATCCGACCTTCTTCTCACATCCGAAGGCATCTGAATTTACCCTTTCCTCGCCTGACGAGGAGATAAGAAAATTCTGGGTGCGCCACGGTATTGCGTGTATCAGAATTGCAGAATATTTTGCCGAAATGACGGGCAAGGTGTCCGTTATGAACATCTGGATCCCCGACGGCTACAAGGATATTCCCGCCGATAGGATAGGTCCGCGTGCGCGCTTCAAGAAGTCGCTTGACGAGATGATCGGATGCGGTTACGATAAGGAAAAGGTCTACGTTTGTCTTGAAAGCAAGGTGTTCGGTATCGGTCTTGAATCGTATACCGTCGGAAGCGCCGAATTTACGCTCGGTTACGCGCAGGCAAAGGGCCTGGTGCCGCTTATGGATAACGGTCACTATCACCCGACCGAGGTCGTATCCGATAAAATTTCCTCGCTTCTTTTGCTCAATCCCAAGCTCGCTCTCCATATAACGAGAAGCGTTCGCTGGGACTCCGATCACGTCGTCCGTTACGATGACGAAACGAAGGAGATCGCAAAGGAGATAGTCGCAAGCGGAAGAATGAACGACATCGCTATGGCGCTCGATTTCTTCGACGCGTCGATCAACCGCATCGCCGCGTGGGTCATCGGTATCAGATCGTTCCGCAAGGCGCTCCTCAATGCTATGCTGACGCCGAACGAAATGTTTACCGAGCTTCAGAACAGAGGCGAAATGACGAAGCTTATGGCGCTTCAGGAAGAAATGAAGATGCTCCCTGTCGGCGCCGTCTGGGAAGAATTCTGTGTCAGAAACGGAGTTGCGGGCGATATGTCCTGGCTTGACGAGGTCGAAAAATACGAAAACGAGGTTTTGGCAAAGAGAGTATGAGCTCTTGGCAGTATAAATTACGGATATGAAAATAGAAGAACTCAAACAGTATGACGGGACGTTTGAACCCGTAAAGGAAAGCCCCTATATAAACAATCACATTCACACAAGTCATTCCTTTTCGCCCTATACCCCCGCGCAGGCGGTCTATACCGCTTACAAGAGCGGTCTTGCAACTGCGGGTATCGTTGACCACGATACGACGGCAGGCGCAAGAGAGTTTCTATATGCGGGCAAAAGGATAGGAATGCCCGTAACCGTCGGAGCGGAATGCCGTATAGATATGTCGGAGACCGCCCTCGGCGGAAAGCGCTTCAACAATCCCGACCAGAAGTCGGTCGCGTACGTCGTAATGCACGGTATTCCTCACAGCAATATCGAGAAGGTCGACGCTTTCCTTGCCCCTTACCGCGAAAAGAGAAATCTTCGCAATAAAAAGATGATAGAGAATATAAATGCTCTCGTTTCCCCCTTCGGTATGGCACTTGATTTTGACAGGGACGTTATCCCGCTGTCCACTACCGCGGTCACCGAACGCCACCTTCTTTTCGCTCTTGCGAAGAAGATAACGGGTAGGTATACCGAGCCGACCGACGTTGTGTCGTTTATGCGCGATACTATGGGAATTTCCGTCAGCGGAAAGAACGAGGAGAATATTCTTAACGGAAAAGCGACGCCTGCATATTACGAATACGATATTCTCGGAGTGCTCAAGGGCAATCTCGTTGAGAAGATATACGTTGACGCCGACGCCGAGCTTCCCAAGGTGAAGGATTATATTGATATGGTCAAGCGCTACGGCGGAATTGCGGCATACGCGTATCTCGGCGACGTCGGAAATTCCGTTACGGGCGATAAGAAGACTCAAAAATTCGAGGACGATTATCTCGACGAGCTTTTTGACGTCGTGGAAAACTACGGCTTCGACGCCGTTACCTTTATGCCGACGAGAAACACGGAGGCACAGCTTGACAGAGTAATGAAGCTCTGCAAGGAAAGAGGACTGTTCCAGATCAGCGGAGAGGACATCAATTCTCCCCGTCAAAAGTTCGTATGTCCTGCGTATGAGAACCCCAAGTTCGCTCATCTTGTAGATGCCGCCCATACTCTTATCGAATATGAAAGCCTTGCCGATACCGATCTTTCGGCGGCAAGAAAGCTGATCGGTAAGTGATAAAGAGAGGTAATTTAAGATGAATAATAATATTTACGACGCGCCGTTTATAAACGAAATGAGAAAAACCACCGCGAATATGTACCGTCTCGGCTGGGATGAAAGAAACGGCGGAAATATCAGCTGTCTGCTTACCGAGGAGGAGGTTTCGGAATATCTCGACATAAACAACGTCATCAGAAATATACCTATCGGATTCAAGGCGGACGAGCTTATCGGCAAATATTTTCTCGTTACGGGAACAGGTAAATATTTCAAAAACGTAATCGACGACCCCGAGGCAAATCTCGGCGTTTTCCGTATCGGAAAGGACGGCGAGACCGCCGAGCTTCTTTGGGGCTATTCCGACGGCGGAAGATTTACGAGCGAGCTGCCTGCGCACCTTATGTCGCATATGGTTCGTCTTAAGGTCGATCCCGAGCACCGCATAGTAATGCACACTCACCCGACGAATACCGTCGCTATGACGCATATTCACTCCCTTGACGACAAGGCGTTCACCCGTACTATCTGGGGAACCTGCACCGAGTGTATCGTCGTGTTTCCCGAGGGAATCGGAGTTCTCCCGTGGATGGTATGCGGAAATAACGAGATCGGTTATGCGACTGCCGAAAAGATGCGCGATTACCGCATCGTAATATGGGCGCAGCACGGTATCTACGGTGCGGGCAAGACCTACGACGAGACCTTCGGACTTATCGAAACGGTGGAAAAGGGCGCGGAGCTGTATCTTAAATATTCCCCTCTCCCCGTCATCAACCGCATTTCAGACGAGCAGCTCAAGGCACTCGCGGAGCAGTTCGGAATTACATACCGTACCGATTTTCTTGAATAATTAAAAAAGCCATTCGCTACTGCGAATGGCTTTTTCGTTTGTAATTCCTGATCCCGTATTCAATGAGCAGATAGAGCGGACCGAGGGAGAAGATCAGCAAAAACGGGAAAACTATTCTGATAAGATAGGTTCGCTTCGACAGTATAAAGGTCTTTGCGGGTCTGTTCACCGCGGTGCCGTTTATGCTTTTATCGACGACGTTCTCGTCATCCTCGACCGTCAGCTCGCGGTCGATGACTTTGTTTTCGGGCAGATGCATGGCATAAGTCGGTAAGGAAAGGGCGAAAATTAGAATAACGGGCATAATAAGCTTAATTATCTTCATTTTTGCTTACCCCCGTTTCTTCGGAGCTCGGTAAATAAGACGTTTCCGCCGCCACGGTGACCGCTATTATCATAGCGGAGATCAAAAGCATCGAAATGCCGTTTGATCTGACGAAATGACGGAGTATCTGACCGAGATATGCCATAGCCGACATAAGTGCAAAGGAAAACGCAGGGTTTTTCGGCAAAAGCCGTGTTACTGCCGTCAAGGTCGGCGCAAGCGACATTGAGAGAAGGAACAGTCCGAGGAGCGAAAGACGCTTCCCGTCGTCACAGAAGCAGATAAGCGCAGTTCCCGTGCAGGCGGATACGGCAACGGTGATTATACGGCCGAGACGGTCGCTGACAAATCCGCCGACGGCGCACCCGAGTCCTATCATAAGAAGAAGCTGAAACTGCGTTTTGGGCGATACGTTCCACGCGAAGTGAAACGACGAGAATTCGTATGAAAGAAGCAGGTATGACAGGGCAAGAAATACGAGCGGAAGCGGCGAAAACGGCACTTTTTCCACTGTTTTTTCTTCCGTTACGTTATCTTTTTGGCACTTATCGGACGGGATAGCAAATATCATAAGGAGCGGTGCGAAAAAATGCCCTGCAAAGCCCGCGAAGGAGGCGCAGGCAAGTCCGATGCCCGTTCCGCCTATAAGAAGCCCGATTCCGCGGCTTTTGCCGTTTGAACGGGAAAGAATCGAGGACGATGCGAAGGAATAGAAAACCGCGCTTCCGAGTCCGAGAAGAACGACCTTCAGATTAATTCCGAATTCGGTCGGAAGAAAATATCCGAGTACCGTGAGGAATACCGACAGACGCACGCCCGTGTGTTTGCTTTCGACCCTGTCCGCAAAAACCGAGATAAGCCCCATCGCGCCGACCGATATGACGTTAAAAAGTATAACGAGCATCGACGTTCTGTCGTAGCTGACCGAGCCCGACAGATGGTCGAATATAACCGCGTGGCAGACCGAGGACAGGCACAAGCTCATAAGAGCGTAGCGCACCGAAAGCGACGTATTTGAAATTTTCGGCTTGTATTCCTTCATGCTTGCCTCCGTTTGGTATTCTGACTGCGTTAAGCTTCGTTTCCGAGATCTGCCTTCAGAGTTTTTATCTGCTTGTGTATTTCAAGAAGCTCCTTGCGGGAGCTTACGCCCAGCTTGCCGTAAAGATTACGGCTGTGGTATTTCAGAGTGGATTCCTTGATGTTCAGGTTTTCCATGATCTCCTTCGTCGTGACTCTTGCGACGTAGGCGTCGAATATCGCCTTTTCCGAGGGGGGGTCAGCGTTTTTAGCCCCTTAACGAATATTTCTATGCTCTCGGGGGATACCGAGCTGCCGAGAAGGGGCTTTTCGAGCATTGTTTCGGAGGCGGGGCTGTAGCCTGAATATTCCCTTGCGGTCTCAACACGCTTTACGATCTCGCGCAGGCGCTGATTTTCATTCATTACAAGGTGGACGCCGAGCAGAAACAGCTCACTTATGATGTATGAGATAGAAAGCATCTCGAAATCCATATCGGATATCTGCTCGATGAACCAAACGCCGATGTTGACGAACACGGCGCATGCGAGAATTACCGAATGTGAAATGCTTTCGACGGTCTTTTTGACCGATGCGCGAATTATCACCGTTACGGTAGCGATGAAATACGATATGAGATAAACAAGATAAAGCGGATGAAGAACGCCGTATACCTTGACGAGCCGCGACGCGCCGTCAACGACCTCGAACGAGACTTCCTTATAGTAGACGTTCAGAATACCGGGGCTTGCGGCGATGAGAAAAACGATGACCGAAATAAGAAATAGGATCCTCGGAAGAAGCTTTCGGTATTTCGTGTTCGTCACGTCGAGTATCATCATCAGCATCGAAAGCGGCAAAAATACCGATCCGAGATAAGCTACTCGGTTTGCCCAAAGCGCGGCTTCAAGACAAGACGAAACCGATAGAAACGTGTAGCCGACGTTTACGACGAGCACGGACGAAAAGAGCATTACGATCCAAAACCTTTTTTTGCGTACCGCAAGGATACATCCGACGAGCAGAAGCAGAGAAAAAAGCGCGCAAGTGCCGTAAATTGCGGAAAAGCCGATGCTTTTGCCGTTGACTGCGTCACAGCCCGATAAGCTCAACGCAGTAAACGCGATCAGCATAATGCTTGTAAGCAGCTTCTTCATTTTTCCTCCTTTCCGACCTCGGTCAAGCTCAAAAATGCAAAAACGTGTTAATCCCATACCTTTGGTATGGGGACAATTATGATGCGAGAGCTTATAATTAGAGTGTAAAATAATACGGTATTGAATGATACTTACCTTTCACATTATACCATAGGTGTTTATTATTTTCAATAGCGTATCGGTTTTTAAGTATTTTACCGAAAGGAATAAGAAAATGAAAAGCAATTTTACAAAAAAGCTTATGGGCATCCTTCTCGTTCTTGTAATGATGCTTCAAATAGTCCCCGGCTTTCTTACGGCACACGCCGCTTGGGAGGACGGTATGGAATGCTGGCATTGCAGTCACTACCATTGGGACGAGTACTGCTGCGGTATTTGCGGTGCCTGCAGCATAGATTGTACGAATGTAACCTGCTTTACCGAAACGCACTGTCTTGAGTGCGGCAACTGCTACGCATCCTACGAGGAATGTTCGTTTGGGTACGAACACTGCGAGGAATGCTGCATCATTTGTGAGCAGTGCGAGGAGTGTCTGTATGAGGACGGCATCGAGCTTTGTGACGATTGCGGTCTTTGCGTATTCTGCTGTCGGGATAACGCTAACGCCGAGGGCTGTGAATGCGGCGAATACTGTATAGAGAATCCCGAATGGTACGAGCATCTCTGTCCCGATTGCGGAAGCGCATACTGTACTGTCGAGATGTGTGAGCTTTGTGAGCTTTGCCTTGATTGCTGTGAGGGTAACTCCGAGTGCTCGGATACGCCTCCCCTTTGCGTTGAGGATGGCGACTACGATGCTCATTTCTGCGAGGACTGCGGCGAATGTTTTCACAACACCGACGTTTGCAGTGGTTGTGAATCGGAGGGACTTCTCCTTTGTGATAGCTGCTGCGAAGCGCGTCTTGAAGCCGAGGGCTGTGACTGCGACGACAGATGTATAAGCGACAGCGACATAGAGGAGCATATTGAAAACGAGCATAGTAATGCAGGACCTCATTCAGCAACTCCCCAAAGCTCCTTTGATATGGACGAAACACATCACTGGCGTCCCTGCCGTTTCTGCTCCGAGACAACGCATATTACGAATAAGACCAAGCATACCTTCGACAATTACGGCATCTGCACAGTCTGCGGCTTCGACTCTCAGCAGGTAATTCTTATCCTGAAGCAGCCGAGCAGTACCGTTGCAAAGGTTTCCGATATTCAGACCGCCGATGAGGACGATCCTTACCATCCCTTTAACAACAAGCGCACACTTTCCGTCGCAGCGAAGGGAACGACCGAGCTTAAATATCAGTGGTACGTTACCTACGACGGCGGAGAAAAATGGATCGAAATTAAGGACGACACTGACGCCGAGTCCTATGCCTACATAGTCGGCGCAAAGACAAATTCGATCACCTTCTCGGTTCCGTCCGACGGTTGTGCTTATCCTCCTGCCTATAAGTGCGTTATCACCGACGAAAACGGCAACTCGGTCACGACGAACGTCGCGTACGTGAAGGTCGTCCACTTATATTGGGAATACCAAGCCCATAAGGGCGAGCTTATCGGAATAATCAATCAGCCGAACAATAAGGACAATATCGGAATGTACGGCTCCGACGGTCACTATGTGACCTGCGTGGGCGAGGAATGCGACGATTATATTCTCGCGCCCCATTCCTTCGGCAAGGATACGAAGCTCATCTTTGACAGTAAGACCGGCATCGGCTGGCACGAGAGAACTTGTATTTACTGCGGATTCAAGAACTATCTTGAAAACCATGCCCATTATTTCTACGATCCCGAGACCTATGAGTGCGAGATCGACTTTACCTATAAAAACGAGAATCAGCACAAGCTTATCTGCCGCTTTACGGGATGTAAGCAAACGCACCTTGAGTCCCACGATTATCTCGGCTGGCAGAATCACGGTACGCCCTATTCCAATACCGACGGGATCGGTATTGCCTATAAGGAATGTCAGATCTGCGGCTACAGCTCGGAAAAGAAGCTTCAGACCTACGACGAGAAGAAGGGCGAAATGGTCGATGCTCAGTGGACGAAGAATAACGACCTCGTTTACGTTGAAAACGGCTTTGCAAGCTCTGACGTCGTCGGAAGCGGCACGAAGCTCGTCATCGGCTTTGCTCCCTCCGAATATGATAGAGAAGAGCATCTCGATATTAAGTATCCGAAGGTTGCAAAATGGGTTGTGACCTATTACTGCGACCGCGGCTCGGAGGGGTCGAAGATCGAGATGGACGTAACGAAGGACGTTGAATTCGAAAAGGTCGAAAACGAGCTTAAATGGATCGTTACCGTTCCTTCCTTTACGGCACGCGCGGGCGGCGGAATATTGACCTTCACGCCCGTTCTTGAAGAATGTAAGCACAACGGCAACACGAGAGTAAAGAATGCAGTCGAAGCGATATGCACTCAGGACGGATATACGGGCGATACCGTTTGTGCCGACTGCGACGGCGTTATCTGCTACGGCGAGGTTATTGAGAGCGCAGGAAAGCACGAGGGTAAGCTCACCCTTATCCCCGGCACCTCAAAACAGGGAAGCTGTGAAGAGAGGGGCTACGAGGGAACCTATCGTTGCGACCATTGTAACAAGACCGTCCGCGGTAAGGTCACGTCAAAGGTACATAATGCAAAGACGGTAACCAAAAACGAAGTCAAGCCGACCTGTACCGAGTTCGGTTACAGCGGCGATATCTACTGTGAATGCGGCGTTCTTCTTAAAGAGGGCAAAACGCTTGCACCGAGACACAGCGACCTCACCTGCGACGATTGCGGCTATTCCTGGGGAAGCGACTCGCCGACGATCAGAGCTTTGGCGTTCAATATCGACGTACCCGTTATTGGAAATAAGCCAGATTATACCAAGTTCGACGGCTCCGCATATTACAGCGACGGCACGGGCACTTATGAGAAAAACGGCGTTCAGTGGTTCGACGTGACGGAAAATAAGCGCTTTGTCCCGGGCGGTGTCGGTCAGGAATTCAAGGAAGGTCACGTTTATAAGGTGACGATCAATTTCCGTTCCAAGGTCGGCTATGATTTTGCCGAGGAGGGCGTGCTTTCGGGAACTATAAACGGAAAAGAAGCTACCGTTGAATATTCAAGCTATGGCGATGCGGCAGGTATTTCCTATACCTTTGCCTCTCTTGAGCACAAGCACGATATGGAGAGAATTGATAAGATCCCCCCGACCTGTACCGAAAACGGAAAGCAGACCTATTATCACTGCAAGAGCTGTGACAAATACTACGAGGACGCGGCAGGGGCGAAGGAAATAACCGACCTTGCAAAATGGGGCAACGTCACCGCTCTCGGACACGCTGAATCCGAACTCAAGAGCAATTCAACGCATCACTTTAAGGTATGCACCCGTTGCTATCGGGAAATTGCGGGAAGCAAGACCGAGCACAGCGGCGGCACCGCTACCTGTCAGGAAAAGGCGAAATGCGAGACCTGCGGAGCGGCATACGGAAGCTACGCCGAGCATAATCTTGCAACCGAGGTCTGGGGCTTTATCGACCCGACGGGTCACGCTCATATGTGTCTTACCGAAAACTGCTATCATAGAGGCGAAGTAGAGCAGCACCGTTCAAGCGGCGCGGCTACTGAAGATACCGACGAGGTCTGCCTTGACTGCGGATACGTTATCACCCTGTCGGAGAATCACAAGCATGCTCCTGCCGACGGAATACAGTTTGACGATAAGTGCCATTGGTACGTCTGCGGATGCGGCGAGATCATCAATAAATCGGCGCACAAGGACGCTGACGGAAACGGCTTGTGCGATACCTGCGATAGCGAGGTAACGTCCGATAAGGGCGATGGCGGAAAGAAGAATGAGAAAAACTGTGACTTCGGGTTCGTTTGGATCATCGTAGCAGCTGTTCTGCTTGTTGCAGGCGCGGTAACGGCATACGTGATCGTAAAAAAGCACTCGGGAAAAGGCAATAGCGATAATGTATAACGAATAACAAGTAACGCGCGTCGGATATTTTCCGACGCGCGTCTTGCGTTTGTTAATTTGTTTACAATAAAGTTAATTAAGTTATAACAAAAGTGTTGAAAATAGTTTTATGTTGGTGTATAATTGTAAGAAAGACAAAATAAAGGAGAACAAAAATGAGCACACTCCATATAATCGACCATCCGCTTATTCAGCATAAGCTTACAATTATGCGCGACAAGCGCACGGGCGCAAAGGAATTCCGCGAGCTTCTCGACGAGATAACTCTGCTTATGGGCTATGAGATAACGAGAGATTTTCCCCTTGTTGATTGGGAGATCGAAACGCCTATTGAGAAAATGACCGCAAAGCGTATTGCGGGAAAAAAGGTTGCCGTCGTTCCGATACTCCGCGCAGGACTCGGAATGGTTGACGGACTGCTCGAGCTTCTCCCCGTCGCAAAGGTCGGACATATCGGTCTTTACCGCGATCACGAAACGCATAAGCCCGTCGTTTACTACTGCAAGCTCCCCGAGGACATCGGCAGAAGAACCGTAATTCTCTGCGATCCTATGCTTGCAACGGGCGGAAGCGCGTCCGACGCTATTACTATGCTTAAAGAAAGAGGCGCGAAGGATATTCGTCTCCTTAACCTCGTTGCCGCTCCCGAGGGCGTTGAGAAGGTTCAAAAGGATCATCCCGACGTTGATATATACGTTGCGGCTCTCGACGAAAAGCTTAACGAAAACTGCTACATTATCCCCGGTCTCGGTGACGCGGGCGACCGTCTTTTCGGAACGAAGTAATGACGGAATATATTCTTTCCGAAAGAGTCGTTTCGGCTCTTCGGGACAAGTCTCTTAAGGTATTTACGGCTGAATCCTGCACGGGCGGGCTGGTTGCAAAGCTGCTGACCGACGTGTCGGGCGCGTCGAGCGTTGTCCTCGGCGGTATCGTGTCGTATACGAACGAGATCAAAAATTCGCTTCTAGGCGTCGATGCCGAGACACTTGATACCTATACTGCGGTATCCGAGCAGTGCTGCTATGAGATGGCAGAGTGCGCGCGTCGGGTATCGGGCGCTGATATAGGTCTTTCCACTACCGGATATGCGAGTGGCGGAGAGGGAGTACCTTCCGATATGGCGGGCGTTGTCTATATTGGAATTTCCGACGTCTACGGTACGACTGTTTTGAGATTACAGCTAAACGGAACGAGAGACGAGGTAAGGAGAGGCGCGGCGTACGAGCTGCTTGAGACGCTCCTTTACCGAATCGAAGCTTACGAGTGATTTCCACTTTTCTTTGCTCGTGCAAATGAACGAGTAGTTTTGCTTCGCAAATCTACCCAAAAGAAAGCACGCCAAGGGGCAAACCGTTTGAATTTTGCCTACGCAAAATTCTGCGCACGTTTTCTCTCCCAAAACCCCTTTCGGTCGCCCGCGTCATTCTGAGCGGAACGCCGCCAGACCCATTCGACTTCGCTGCGCTTCGCTCAGGGTGACGGCGGCGCGTAGTCGAACCGCGAAGCGGCGATTCGCAGAATCGGAATCTCGGGCGAGCGCCACGTTGTCTTGCCTTCCCCTGAGGGGGGAATGGTGCAAGAGGCGTTGCCTCGGATGAGGTAGGTTGCGGAGCAATCGTGAGCCAAAGGAAAGTAACATTGTTTTTGTGCGGGGCGTCGAGGACGTCGCCCCCTACAAAAAACGTGGCAAAACGTTCGATATTTCCTCGTAGGGGCGATTCACGAATCGCCCGCCGTGAGTGGTGCATTTTTGAGTCCAAACACAAGAAAATATCTTGAAGAATAAAGGAAGAAAATATGAAAGAAGCAACAAAGAAAAACGGCAAATCGAGAAACAGGGAGTATATACGCAATCTTGTTTTGATGCTCCTCTTTTTCCCTATTGCCGTTTTTTATCTTGAAATGGTCGTGCGTCTTCGCACGATAGGCGTGCCGACGGGAATTGAGCTTGCTAATATCTTCTTCTTTTCATTCTCGTTCGGCGCTATGATATCCTTTATACTGTCGCTTATAAAGGACCGAACGGCACTTCGGATAACGGCGATAATTCTTACCGTCGTGCTTGCCATCGTCCTCGGCTCGCAGATGATATATTTCCAGATATTCAGGTTTTATTACAGTCTCGAAAGCACGTCGATGGCTGGCGAGGCAATGACCGATTTCAGCAAGGTAATGTGGAGCGCTATCGGCAATAACTTCTTCTACATTCTTCTGCTTGCCGTTCCGACCGTTCTTATGGCGGTATTCAGCGGTAAGCTGACCTATTATCCGATAAAAAGAATTCCCCCTATCTTAAACTATTTCTGCGCGGCGGTGATGGCGCTGTCGTTTATACTCGGCTCGGTGTCGGTTGCGTCCGACGGCGGAGACTACGGCTCGCTTTATTATTACAAGTACCACGATCCGACCGAGAGCGCTGGTAAGCTCGGAATTCTGACGTCGATACGGCTCGATCTTCAGGCGTATCTTTTCGGAGAGCTTGAGGAGAAGGTCGTCGTCGAATCGGGAATGAACGATATTGATAATCCGTTTGAAACGGGCGGCAATGGAACAACCGAACCGAATGGAACAACCGAGCCGAATGGAACAACCGAACCGAATGGAACAACCGAACCGAACGGAACGACCGAGCCGCCGGCTTCTCCGATAATTTACGGCGACAATATAATCGAAAATCTTGATTTTTCCAAAACGAGCGGGAAAATTGGGGAACTAAATAGTTACTTTACCTCGCTTACTCCGACGAAGAAAAACGAGTATACCGGAATGTTTGAGGGTTATAACCTCATATTCCTTACCCTTGAGGGCTTCTCGCATCACGTTATTGACCCGAACCTCACGCCGACACTTTATATGATGGCGAACGAGGGCTTCGTTTTTGAGAATTTCTATAACAGCGTCTGGGGCGGATCGACGTCAACGGGCGAATACGCAAATCTGACGGGAAATTTCTATTACAGTACCAAGTGTATGACGGACTATATAGCGAATACCTATCAGCCGTTTGCGCTCGGAAATCAGTTCAAAAATCTCGGGTATACGACTAAGGCGTACCACGCATGGACCTATACTTATTACAACCGTGATGAGTCACACCCCTCACTCGGCTACGAATGGATAGCGTATAACAGAAACAATGTCAAGGATTATTCGGGTCTTGAGAATTATACGTTTGAGGACGGAACGAAAATGAAATTCCCGTGGGTGCCGTCCGATCACGATACGGCAAAGATCACGGTGAACGATTTTATTGATAAAGAGCCGTTCCACGTTTACTATATGACGATAAGCGGTCATGCGAACTACAACTGGTCGGGAAACAATATGTGTAAAAAGCATAAGGCGTTTATAAACAGCTACTGTCAGCAGTATGGGCTTGATTATTCGGAAGAGGTCAAGGCGTATCTTGCTTGTCAATACGAGGTCGAGCTTATGCTGACCGAGCTGGTAAATAATCTTCGCGAAGCGGGAATACTTGACAGAACCGTTTTTGCAATGGGTGCAGACCATTATCCTTACGGTCTCTCGAACGCTTCGCTTGCCGAGCTTTACGGTCTGCCCGAGAGCGGAATAAGCAGCAATTTCGAATTGTACAGGAATGCCTTCATAATTTGGAATTCCGCTATGGAAGCGCCGATACACGTTGACACCCCCTGCTCGGCGATCGACATTCTGCCGACGATTTCGAACCTTTTCGGGCTTGAATACGATTCACGCCTTATGGCGGGAACCGACGTTCTCTCCGACACTGAACCGATCGTTATTATAAACTTCGATAACGGTGCCGGTTCATGGAACTGGCTGACAAGATACGGTTCGTACAAGACCTCATCGAAGAATTTCACACCTGCCGAGGGTTTTGCCGCGACCGACGAACAGATTGCCTCTTATGTTAAGAGCGTAAACAACCTTGTTGCCGCAAGGAAAAAATACACCTATTACGTTATAGAAAACGACTATTACGCATACGTATTTGGAAAGAAATCATAAAATGAAAACTGTAATCAAGGTAGGAACCTCGACCGTCGCACACGAGGGCGGTCGGCTTAACATCAGAAGAGTAGAGGAGCTTTGCAAGGTCCTCTCCGATCTTAAAAACGCAGGAAACGAGATAATACTCGTTTCATCGGGCGCTATCGGAATGGGCGTCGGTAAGCTGGGGCTTGATAAGCGTCCGACCGATATGCCGACAAAGCAGGCGGCGGCAGCCGTCGGTCAGTGCGAGCTTATGTATACCTACGACCGACTTTTCTCGGAATATAACCATACCGTAGCGCAGATACTTTTGACTGCGTCGGACGTTAAAAACGAGGAGCGTCACGAGAATTTCAAAAATACGCTTAACCGTCTTATCGAGCTTGGCGTTCTTCCCGTCATAAACGAGAACGATACGATAGCGACGGAAGAAATTGCCGTCGGTGATAACGACACGCTTGCGGCGATAGTTGCCGAAAGCGCGGGGGCAGACCTGCTCGTTCTTCTTTCGGATATCGACGGGCTGTATACCGCCGATCCTCATAAGGACGAAAACGCAGTGCTTATCCCGACGGTGAACGAGCTTACCGACGAGATAATCGCCCTCGGCGGCGAAAAGGGAAGCTCACTCGGTACGGGCGGAATGAAAACGAAGCTTTCGGCGGCAGTTATTGCCACGGATGCGGGCTGTGATATGATAATCGCAAACGGCGCGGATCCGAAAATTCTTTACGATATTTTTGAAAATAAGAGCGTCGGAACGAGATTTGTAGGCAAAAAGAAATGACAACGAAAGAAATACTTATAAAGGCGAAAAACGCCAAAAACGAGCTTCTGCTCCTCTCGACCGAGGAGAAAAACAAGGCGCTGAACGCTATGGCGCAGGCGATACTTGAAAATGAAGCTGAAATTTTAAGTGAAAACGCTCTTGACCTGAACGCGGCAAAGGGCGTTATCTCCGACGTTATGCTCGACCGTCTTGCGCTCGATCACAAGCGCGTGAGCGATATGGCAAAGGGAGTTATGGCGCTTATCGACCTGCCCGATCCCGTTGGGCGGGTAATTTCCGAGCATACGCTCGAGAACGGACTGACGGTGAAAAAGATGTCAGTGCCGATGGGCGTTATTGCAATAATTTACGAGAGCCGTCCGAACGTCACCTCGGACGCGGCGGCACTGTGTCTGAAGAGCGGAAACGTCGCGGTTCTTCGCGGCGGCAAGGAAGCTTTCAGAACCTCTTATGCGGTCGTGAAAGCTATGAAAAAGGGGCTTGAAGCCGTTGGAATGAACCCCGATTTTATCAATATCGTGACCGATACGACAAGAGAAAGCGCAAACGAGCTTATGACGGCAGTCGGATACGTTGACCTGCTCATTCCGAGAGGCGGAAAGGGACTTATCCGCGCCTGCACCGAGAATGCGACGGTTCCGTGTATCGAAACGGGAACGGGAATCTGTCACATATTTGTTGATGGATCGGCGGATCTTGATAAGGCGCTTACGATAATTGAAAACGCGAAAACACAGCGTCCTTCGGTGTGTAACGCAGAGGAGGTTTTGCTCGTTCACGAGAGCGTTGCTTCCGAGCTTCTGCTGAAGCTGAAAGCGCTTTTGGTTGACGCGCGGGTGAATGCGGGTAAGACGCCCGTCGAGCTTCGTCTTGATGGCAAGGCGGCAAAGATAATTGACGGAACGCCTGCTTGCGAGACCGATTTTGATACCGAGTTCCTTGATTATATTCTCGCCGTCAAGATCGTATCGGACGTTAAGGAAGCGGTAGATCATATCGCTCTCCATTCGACGCGCCACAGCGACGGAATAGTTACCGAAAACGAAAAGAACGCGCTTTATTTTACGACTTGCGTCGACTCGGCGGCGGTGTACGTCAACGCGTCAACACGTTTTACCGATGGCGGACAGTTCGGGCTCGGCTGTGAGATGGGAATCTCCACCCAGCGACTGCACGCAAGAGGCCCGATGGGACTTAACGAGCTGAACACTTATAAATATATAATAACCGGAAACGGACAAGTAAGAAAATAATATGAGAATTGGATTTATCGGCTGCGGAAATATGGGCTCGGCGCTTGCGCGCTCGGTTATGAAAAGCGTTTCCGCGTTTCACATTGTAATAAACGACGTAAATAAGGATAAGGTCGACGCGTTTTGCTCCGAGACGGGGGCGATGACGGGAGACCTTAACGAGGTTGCGTCGGACTGTAAGTACATATTCCTCGCAGTCAAGCCGCAGATGCTTGCAGATCTGGCGAAGGAGCTGCGTCCGATGCTTGCCGAGAGAAAGGATGGATTCGTTCTCGTCTCGATGGCGGCGGGAATCACGACCTCGCGCCTATCGGAGCTTTTCGGAAATTATCCGACTGTGAGAATAATGCCCAATCTTCCCGTGTCCGTAGGCGAGGGAATGATACTTTATACCGCGACGGAGAACGTCAGCGAAAGCGACCTTGACGGATTTCTCGACTTGATGAAAAACGCGGGCGCTCTTATGCGTCTTGACGAGGATCTTATCGACGCGGGAACGTCGGTTTCGGGCTGCGGTCCCGCATTCGTTTGCCAAGTCATAGAGGCGCTTGCAAGAGGCGGTGAAAAGTGCGGTCTGACTTACGAGGACGCGCTCGTTATGGCGGAGCAAACGCTTATCGGAACGGCAAAAATGCTTATCGAAACGAAGGGCGACCCGAACGCGCTTTGTAAAGCGGTCTGTTCTCCCGGCGGAAGCACGATAGAGGGAGTTAAGTCGCTTGAAAACGACGGTGTCGGTGATGTCTTTGCCCGCGCGGTCGGCGCTTCCTATAAGAGAAACGTTGAACTTGGAAAATAAGAGGTATAAATGAAAACGGTAAACATTTACACCGACGGCGCCTGCAGCGGTAATCCCGGCCCGGGCGGATACGGCGCGATACTCGTTTATCACGAATACGAAAGGGAGCTGTCCGAGGGCTTTGCGGAGACCACGAACAACCGTATGGAGCTTCTCGGCGCAATAAAGGCGCTTGAGCTTCTAAAGGAGCCGTGCCGTGTGCTTCTGACGTCGGATTCAAAATATCTCGTCGACGGGATCAATCTCGGCTGGGCGAAGAAGTGGAAGAGCAACAACTGGTTCAAGCCCGATAAGAAAAAAGCACAGAATACCGACCTATGGGAGCAGCTTTTGACTCTTAACGAGCGCCACGACGTGACGTACGTCTGGGTAAAGGGTCACGCAGGTCATCCATACAACGAGCGTTGCGACCGTCTCGCCGTTGAAGCGATCGAAAGAATAAAGAACGAAACGAATGAGTAAAATAACCGAGAGAAATCCTCTCGGTTATTTTTTTCGCCTCTGTGAGGTATTTTTGGTAAACATTGTTGACTTTATGCTTTATCTGTGTTATAATGTTTACATTGATAACCTAATCAACCCTATCCAAAAGGAGAAAAATATGGCAAAGAATAACGTAAATTACGTATATGAGACAGAAGACGTTACGACTATAAAAGAGCTTATGGCGCGCTCGGTCGGTCTTTACGCCGAGCGTCCCGCGTTTTTGCATCAGGACGGCGGCGAGGTGAAGGAGATCACCTACGCAGAGGTAAACGAAGAGATGATCGCGCTTGCGACATACCTCCGCAGCAAGCTCCCCGAGGGAAGTAAGATCGCAGTAACGGGAAAGAATTCCTACCGTTGGGCGCTGACGTATCTCTCCGTAACGAGCGGAGTCGGAGTAATCGTTCCGATTGATAAGGACCTTCGCGGCGAGGAGATCGCGGGGCTTATTAACGATTCCGAATCGGCAGCGGTCGTATATTCTCCCGAGCAAGAAGAGAAGATCGCAGAGGTAAGCAATTCTTGTCTTAAGCTTAATATGGATCTGTTCCCCGAATATATTGAAGAGGGTAAGGCACTTCTTGAAAACGGAGACACCTCTTACCGCGACCATAAAATAAATCCGCACGAGCTTGGCGTTCTTCTTTACACGTCGGGAACCACGGGAGTTGCAAAGGGCGTTATGCTCTCGCAGTACAATATCTGCTTTGACTTGACTCACGCGCTTCGACGTGTAAAGGTATATCCGACTGACGTTGCGCTTTCGATCGCTCCGCTTCATCACACCTATGAAACGACGGTCGGACTCCTCGTAATGCTTTATTCGGGCGTAGCAGTTGCATATAACAGCTCGCTTAAGCGTCTTCAGCAAGAACTTAAGATATACCGTCCGACGGTTATGGCGGCGGTTCCGCTTATCCTTGAGACGTTCCGTAACGCGATCCTTAAAAAGTATAAGAAGATCAAGGGCGGTAAGCTGATATTCTCGCTCCAGAAGGCGGCGTCCGATATAACGGGCAATAAGGCGGGTAAAAAGATCTTCGGTATCATAAGCGAGACCTTCGGCGGCAGAATGCGCCTTATCGTTTGCGGTGCCGCGCTTCTTGCCCCCGAGGTGTTCCGTGATTACGAGCACTTCGGAATTAAGCTTCTTATCGGCTACGGTCTTACCGAAACGGCACCTATCTCGCTTATGCACAGCGACTTCTACGATGCTCCTGACGATATCGGTTATCCCGTTTCGGGCGTGTCCGTAAAGCTTGACGACGTGAACGAGGATGGCGTCGGTGAGCTTCTTATCAAGGGTCCGAACGTAATGCTCGGCTACTATAAGAATCCCGAGGAAACCGCGCGCGTTATGACCGACGACGGTTATTTCCGCACGGGCGACCTTGCCCGTCAGAAGCCGAACGGCGCGTATCAGATCGCGGGCAGAGCGAAGAGTATGATCGTTTCACCCGGCGGCAAAAAGATATTCCCCGAGGAGCTTGAGCTTTATCTCGAAAAGAGCGAATACGTTAAGGAAAGCTTGGTTTACGAGGAAAAGAACGACGACGGCAGATGGATCGCCGCCGCTATAATTGCAGACGATGAAAACGTCGCTGCAAAGCTCGGAATGAAGCAGAGCGACGACGGATACCTTGCCGCTGAAAAGGAGCTGTTTACGAAAATAATAAGAGACGTAAACGCCAAATTCCCGAACTACAAGCATATCGGTAAGGTCTATGTCAGAAAAACCGATTTTATTAAGACCACTACGAGAAAAATAAAACGCAACGCCCCCGAAAATCTCGACAACGAATAAGGAGCAGTTTGTCACTATGAGAACGGCTAATGAAGCAAACAAGGAAAAATTTCTGAAAGCGGCGGTAAGTGAGCTGGAGGAGCACGGAGTTGCCGATTTTTCGATACGGCGCGTGGCAAAAAAATGCGGTGTTTCCTGCGCCGCGCCTTATAAGCATTTCGAAAGCAAAAACGACCTGCTTCTCGAAGTAATGCGTTATATAGGCAAAAAGTGGAAAAAGGTGCTTGACGGTACGATAGAAGCTCACAAGGAAGAGCCGACGAAGGATCAGATAGTGGCGATCTGTATGGCTTATCTTACGTTTCTCTGTACCTATCCCGAGTACCAGACGATCCTTTATATGAACGACAGGGCTTTTGAGCCGGAGCTTGTCGCAGAGAAGAACAAGCTGTCAGAGGTGACGGTCGGGCTGATAAAGGAGTACTGTATCTCTGCTAACATCGACGACGAAACGCTGAAGGAAAAGTATTTCGTTATACGATCGCTTCTTTTCGGCGGCGCCCTGATGATAAATTCGGGTGTTCTTCCTTTCGACAGCAAGACCATGGATATGATAAAGTCACACATCGTAAGAGAATTTGATATGCTGTAAAAAACAGGGCTTTTCAGCCCTGTTTTTTTGCGTTTTTCTCTTGATATAATTAAATATATTTGATATAATATATAATTGATATAATATAAGTATCTATAAAAGGAGACGACCATGAAAATTCAGGAGCTTATAACCAAAATTTCCGAGGGCTATCTCGATTCCGCATTCGTTTCACTTTACGGTGAAGCAAACGTAACGGCGCAGAGAGCGCGTTATACCGAGGCGGTAAAGGAATTCGCCTCGATTTACGGCGAGGATAGAGACGTAAACCTTTTCTCCGTTCCGGGTAGAAGTGAAATTTCGGGAAACCATACAGACCATAACCGCGGATGCGTAATTGCCGCAGCTATCGACCTTGACATCATCGCAGTTGCGTCGATGAGCGGAAACGACACCGTAAGAGTAAAGAGCAAGGGCTTCCCCGAGGACGTTGTTACCTGCAATCCCGAAAAGCCGGACGAAAAGCTTTTCAATTCCTCGTCGTCCCTTATCTCGGGCGTATGTGCGGGCTTCAAGAACCGCGGATATAACGTATGCGGATTTGACGCGTATACGACCTCTAACGTCCTTAAGGGCTCGGGAATTTCTTCCTCTGCCGCATTTGAGGTTATGATCGGAAATATCCTCAATTACTTCGTAAACGACGGAAAGATATCGAATCCCGTAATTGCGGAGATCTCGCAGTATGCGGAGAACGTATATTTCGGTAAGCCGTCGGGACTTATGGATCAGACCGCTTGTGCAGTCGGCGGATTTTCTTACATAGACTTTGCCGATCCCAAGGCGGCGAAGATCGAGAAGCTCGGATTTGATTTGAGCGCCGAGGGTTACTCCCTCTGTATTACGAATACGGGCGGAAACCACGCAGACCTGACGGGTGACTACGCGGCAGTTCCTGCCGAAATGAAGGCAGTCGCGGCTGAATTCGGTCAGGAGGTTCTCCGCGGTCTTGATAAGGACGCTCTCCTTTCCCGCGCAGGCGAGCTTCGCGAGAAGCTTGGCGACAGAGCCATTCTCCGCGCATTCCACTTTATCGGTGAAAACGACCGCGTAAAGGTGCTTGCAGAGTGCCTTCGTAACGGAGATCTTGACGGCTTCTTTAACGGCGTTAAGGATTCGGGACGCTCGTCGTTTATGTGGCTCCAGAACGTATATACGACCAAAAACGTTGAGGAGCAGGGTCTTTCCCTCGCTCTTGCGGTAACCGAGTACGCTCTTTCGGGCACTTCCCGTCCTTCCGCTTGGAGAATCCACGGTGGCGGATTTGCGGGAACCATTCAGGCGTTCGTTCCGAACGAGGACGTGCCTAACTACAAGAAGGAGATCGAAAGAGTATTCGGTGAAAACTCCTGCACCGTTCTTAAAGTAAGAAAAGACGGAGCGATCAAGGTTCTTTAATAAAATTCACGAGGGTTAATATGTATATAGAATCCCTACAAATAACGTCCTTTGCGGGGATAAGCGGATATAATTTGTCCCTTGAAGACGGCGTAAATATCATACGCGGTGATAACGAAGCGGGAAAGAGTACGGTAGCGGAATTTATCCGTTACGTTCTTTACGGCTTTAACGGAAAAAGCGACCGCGAAAGATATCTCGGCTTTTCGTCGAATGCCGTTGCGGGCGATATCGTTATTTCCGACGGCGGTAAAAGGTTCAGAATAGAGAGAAAAACGGTGGGGAATAAGGATTCCGTTTCGGTATACGATCTTGAAAACGGAAGCGCCTGTTACGAGGGCAAGGTTCCCGGCGAGGTGTTCCTCGGAATGCCGTCGGGACTCTTCGCAAGCACCGCCTTCGTCGGTCAGACGGGCGGAAGCCGTATAAACGGCAAGGATACCTCCGAGCTTCTCGATAATCTTCTTTTTGCCGCCGACGAGGGCGTGAACGTCAAAAAGGCACTGAAGCGCCTTGACGACGAAAGAGTTGCGCTTCTCTATAAAAACAAAAAGGGCGGAAAGATATACGAGCTTGAAAATGAGCTTTCGCGGCTTGACACACGCGCCGAAAAGGCAAGAAACGACGGCAAGGAGCTTCTCGGCATTGAAAACAAGCTTAAGGATAACGAAGTGACGCTTGAAAGCGACAGGGTCATCCGCGATAGATTCGCATCAAGCATAGACGATTATCGGCTTTCGAAGAGCCGTGAAAGTAAGGAGCGTCTGCGTCAGCTTGAGGAAAATTATCGAAACGCGATCGACGCATTTAACGCACATAAGACGGCGCACACGAGAAAAAATTTCTTCCCCGATGCCGCATATCTTCAGTCGCTGCGCGACTGCGCGAGCGAGGTCGCAAACTGCGACACGCGTATTGAGGGCGTCGAAAGACGGCTTGAAAACCTTAACAGGGAAATGGAGATAGACCGCCGCGCCCGTGAGGAAGCTCTGCGTATAAACAACGAGAAAAAGAAAAAGGTAGTAGCAAAAAGAGGAATCACCGCGGCGCTCGGCGTCGTTTGCCTCGTTCTGCTCATTCTTTGCGCGGCGGGATGCGCCTGGATGTTTATAAGCGGAAGCAAAGGCGCGGGAATAGCGCTCGGCATTATTGCGGTCGGATGCCTGTCGGGAATGATCGGTTCATTCTCGTTCGTTAAGAAATTATCCGATACGATGAAGGAGCTCGAAACCGAGGCGCTCGTGACCGACGACGGCTACGAGGCGAAGCTCGATATTATTCGCGGTGACCTTGAGGAGCACAAGAGAGAGCGCGCCAAATACGTGAAGGCGCTGAATGATCTGTGCGCAAGATGGGATATTAAGTATTCAAGAGCAATTCTGACAGAAATGGTCGAGGTCATCAATACGGCAAGCAAGCTTGAAAATGAGGCAGAGGTTGCCCGTGTTGCTTACGTTCAGATGAAGAGCGAAGCGGAGGAAAGACGTCCGTACGAGCCGATAGACGACGGACGTGAGCTGAACGTGCCTGAAAACTTTGATTACCGCGACGCCGACCGCAAGCTGAAGCTTGCCGAGGAGTCGATACGGCTTAAAGAGGGAATCAAGCATAATCTTGAGGTCCGCCGCGCCGAGCTTTCTGTCACGTCGGAGCATCCCTACGACGTGGACGAGCTTATAAAGAGCACGCAGGCGGAAAAGGCGGCGCTCAGTGAGCGGCTTGATGCATTCTCGCTTGCTTATTCAATGATAGAAACTGCGTCGGACAATATGCGCCGTTCCGTTTCGCCGCGGCTTTCCCGCGGTGCGTCGGAGAAAATGGCGTCGCTTACCGACGGCAAGTACGACGAGATAGGCGTTGGCGGCGAGTTTTCGCTCACCTTCCGTCCGTCGAGCGGAGAGGGAAGGGTGACGAAGGGCGAGGGCTATATGAGCGCGGGAACGTCGGATATAACGTACGTTTCTCTGCGTCTTTCGCTTTCCGAGCTTATATCGGGCGGTAAAACGATACCGACCGTGTTTGACGAAAGCTTCTCGCGCCTTGACGATAAGCGTCTTACCAATATGCTTAATCTTCTGTCGAATGAAAAGGGGCAGGTCATAGTCCTTACGTCGAACGGCAGAGAAGAAGAGATTCTGAATAAAGAGGGAATTTCTCATAACTTCGTAAATCTGGGATAAAAATTCAAACAAATGTTTGACTTTTGAGCATGAGTGTGGTATAATGTGTTCGTAAGATTTCCGCGGTCATTTTGAGCGAAGTCTCGTCTTTGTCATCCTGAGCGTAGTCTGCCGGGATTCCGCCTACGGCGATTTTGCTAACGCAAAATTTCGACTACGGACTATGTCCTTCGCTCAGAATGACACGGCAGACGAAGTCGAACCCGTAGGGCGATGCCACTTGTGGCATCGGGATCTCGCGGAATGAACAACGAGAAAAAGGGGGACACAATATGGAATATTCCCCCGATACCTGCGCCTGCTTCACAGGACACAGAGCGATGATCGAGGACGAACTAAACAGCGCCGCAGCGCTCGTCTCGGAGCAGATCAAAAAGCTTTACGAAAAGGGTATAAAGAATTATTACGCGGGCGGAGCGCTCGGCTTCGATTTCGCCGCTGCTGTGACGGTGCTTAATATGAAGCGGCTTTACCCCGATATAACGCTGAACCTCGCGCTTCCTTGCCCCGAGTACCAAAGCAAGTGGACAAGGTCACAGATCGAGCTGTTTGAGCGCGTTCGTGCGCGTGCTGACAGCGAAGTTTATGTGAGCAAAAGCTACCATAGGGGCTGTATGCATATGCGAAATAAGTATATGGTAGATAGAAGCGTATTCTGCATCGCCTATTTGAGAGAAAAAACGGGCGGAACCTATAACACGGTGACCTATGCACTCAAAAAAGGTCTTGAGGTTATAAACCTTACCGATATTCCGATAACGGATCAAATCAGCTTTGATTTTTGATAAGAGATAATTATGAAAAGAATTTTAGTTTTATTTCTTTCGCTTGTTTTGGCTGCGTCGATGTTTTCGTGCAGTAAGCCGAAGCCGCTGAAGATAAGCGAGGAGGAGGCGTACGAGGTTTTATGCGACCTCGTTCCGCGCTCGTATGAGTTCAACGTTATCTTCTTCGGAGAGGGACTTCCCCACGAGGACGGTGAATACGAGGACACGACGTACGTTGAGGTCGATCTTGCCGAAAGCAAGTACGGCTCAATACCCGAAATCAAGACCGAGGTCGAAAAGGTATATTCAAAGAGATACCTGAAGTCTATCTATATAAATATGTTCGTCGGCTCGAAAACGACGAGCAGTGACGGGCTTCTCGATAACGACGTCAGCCCTCGGTATAAGGTCATAGACGGCAAATTGATGATCGACGCAAGCTACGACGAGGTCGATATAATGGGGCGTTTGACGGTGGTATCGACTGCCGTCGTAAAGAAAACGCCGAAATACGTAAGCGTTGACGCGGTCTGTCAGGACGAAAGCGGAAACGAAATAGAAAAGCGCTTCTTTTTAACACTTGAAAACGGAGTCTGGCTGCTTGACGGCCCGACTTACTGATAAGGAGAATAAAATTATGGCTAAAGCAACACCTAAAAAGCCGGTAGAAATGCCCGGCACCGATGCTGAAAAGAAAAAGGCACTTGACGTTGCAATAACACAGATCACGAAGCAGTACGGACAGGGCGCGATTATGCGTCTCGGCGAAAACAACGCTATGAGCGTAAGCGCAATCCCGACCGGCTCGCTCACCCTCGACCTCGCGCTCGGTATAGGCGGAGTTCCGAAGGGAAGAATAGTTGAAATTTACGGCCCCGAATCCTCGGGTAAAACGACCATCGCGCTCCATATCGCGGCAGAAGCACAGAAGCAGGGCGGAGTTGCGGCGTTCGTTGACGCGGAGCACGCGCTCGATCCCGTTTATGCAAAGGCGCTTGGCGTTGATATCGACAACCTTCTCGTTTCCCAGCCCGACAGCGGCGAGCAGGCGCTTGAAATTACCGAAGCGCTCGTTCGTTCGGGCGCGGTTGACGTGCTTGTAGTCGACTCCGTTGCGGCACTTGTTCCCCAGCAGGAGATCGACGGCGATATGGGCGACTCGAACGTCGGCGTTCACGCACGTCTTATGTCGCAGGCAATGCGTAAGCTTTCGGGCGCTATCTCGAAGTCGAACGTAGTAGTTATCTTTATAAACCAGCTTCGCCAGAAGATCGGCGTTATGTACGGAAACCCCGAAACGACGACGGGCGGTACCGCGCTTAAGTTCTACGCATCCGTGCGTATCGATATCCGCCGCTCCGAGGTGCTGAAGAACGGAACCGAGCCCTACGGAAGCCGTACCAAGTGTAAGATCGTTAAGAACAAGGTCGCTCCCCCCTTCAAGACTGCGGAGTTTGACATCATCTACGGCAAGGGTATCAACCGCTCGGGCGAGATAATGGATATCGGTACCGAACTCGGAATCATCGAAAAGGGCGGCTCGTGGTTCTCCTATAACGGAACCCGTCTCGGTCAGGGACGCGATAACGCCCTCGCATTCCTTGAAAGCAACCCCGAAATGTTTGCCGAGGTAGAGGAAAAGATCAAGAAGGCGCTGACGAGCGACGAAGCGTCGAACGAGGTAAGCTTGAACGAGGACGATTTCGACCTCGACCTTGACGACGATGTATAAAAAGCGGAAACAGACGGCTCCGTCCGACCCCGAAAAGGCGTACGGCGCGGTGCTTCGCACGGCGATGAATATCGTCGGCTATAAGGACAATACGCTCTATCAGCTCAAAACGAAACTGACCGAGCGCGGTTATTCCGAAACAACGGTAAACGACGTCTGCGAGTATATGACGATGAAGGGCTATGTGAACGACACGCGGATGATATTCCGTTCGGCGCGTTCTTTGGCACTCAACAAGCTCTACGGTAAAAAGCGGATCATAAAGGAGCTTGCGCTCAAACGGTTTACCGATGAGGCGTATGACGCGTTCACGTTCGACAGCGACGAGCTTGAGGACGTTGATTTCGTCGAGGTCTGCCTGAAGCTCCTGAAGAAAAAGGGCGGTTCTCGTGACGATAAGACCTTCGCCTTCCTTATGAGGTACGGACATTCGCCGTCGGATATAAAGGAAGCATACATAAGACTTGAAAATGAGGATGAATAAAATGACGAAACACGAATATAAAACGAACGGTACCTGCTCGCGCAAGATAATCTTCGAGCTTGACGACGAAAACAAGGTACATAACGTAGTCTTCGAGGGCGGCTGCCACGGAAATCTCCAGGGCATCGGTAAGCTCGTCGAGGGTATGGACGCAGCCGAGGTCATTAAGCGCATTGAAGGCGTAAAGTGCGGCTTCAAGCAGACCTCTTGCCCCGATCAGCTTTCAAAGGCGCTGACTGAGGCGGTTAAGTAAGGGAAATAACGCGGGGAGAAACTTTTTGAAAAAAGTTTCTCCCCGCGCCCCTTTTCAAAAACTTTTGTAAGCCCGAAGCTCCGCTTCGGGCGGTGTGTTTATGAAAATATGGCGGAACGTCCATTTGCCTCGCCCTCCGGGAGAGGTGGTCCGAAGGACCGGAGAGGGAGCATTCCCATTGGGGAAGGGGGACCGCAGACGCTGCGTCTGCGGTGGATGAGATGTAGGCGGCAACGCCGCCGTTGTGGGGAGGACGTCTGTCCCCGTTCCAAAGAAATGTAACATCGGTTTTGTACGGGAGGAGCAAGCCCCTCCCCT
>CAZVVM010000003.1:0-46980 GCA_964630635.1 uncultured Ruminococcus sp.
GTACAGTGTGAACTACACGCCCCTCAAACGTGCGCGTCTGCCAGTTCCGCCACTCCCGCGTATGTACCGTTAATTTTGACTCGAAGCGGTTCTCCGAGGCGGGCTTGTTAGCTGATCCGCTGTCTGCTCTCCGCAGAACAGTTAAGATTATACCACTACTTTTTCGGTTTGTCAATACCTAATTTCAAAATTTTTAAAAAAATTTCTCCTTGCCGATTTTCTCGGCAAGGAGAAGGGGATTATTCACATATAACAGTCGTTTTTTCAAGCGATGAGAGCGCGTTTTTAACCGCACTTACTGCGTCAGAGGACGGAAGAGTGTTCTGTTCGCCCGTCTTCATATTCTTGACAGTCGCGCTTCCGCTTGCGACCTCGTCTTCGCCAAGGAATACGGCGTAGGGAATACCAAGCTTGTCCGCGTAACCGATCTTCGCTTTAAACTTCTTTTTCTCGGTATAGATCTGCGCACGAACACCGTTTTCACGGAATTCGGTAGCGAGCTTTACGGCAGGAGACATATCCTCGGTCATCGGGATGATAAGCACGTCACTTACCGATGCAGGGTATTCGGGATTAAGAAGGTTTCTGTCGCCAAGAACGAAGAACAGACGCGTAAGTCCTATCGAAATTCCGACACCGGGAAGCTTTCTGTCGGTGTAATATTCAGCGAGGTTGTCGTAACGGCCGCCCGAGCAAACCGAACCGATCTCGGGGTGGTCGAGCATAACGGTTTCGTAAACAGTACCGGTATAATAGTCAAGACCGCGCGCGATCGTAAGGTCGACCGTGAAAAACTCGTCGGGGACACCAAAGCCGCGCATATTCGTCACAACGGTTTCAAGCTCGGACGCACCGAGGTCGAAGAGCTCGTTCTGTCCCTTATACTTATTAAGCGACTCAATAACTGCTGCGCTGTCTCCGGCGGTGCCGATAAATTCAATAATTCTTTCTGCGTTTTCAGTGCTCACTCCCATTTCGAGAAGCATAGCGGTGACCTTTTCCGCACCGATCTTTTCAAGCTTGTCGATCGTACGCATAATGTCGGGTGCGATCTCGGAAAGACCGAGTATAGCAAAGAAGCCGTTAAGAACCTTGCGGTTGTTTATACGTATCTTGAAACGGCGAAGTCCGAGCTTTGTAAATGCACGGTAGATGATCGAGGGGATCTCCGCCTCGTTCATTATATCGAGCTTTTCGTCGCCGATTATGTCTATATCCGCCTGATAAAATTCACGGAATCTTCCTCTCTGCGCTCTTTCGCCGCGGTAGACCTTGCCTATCTGATAACGGCGGAAGGGAAAGGTGAGCTCGGCTGCGTGCTGTGCTACGTATCTTGCGAGCGGAACCGTGAGGTCGAAGCGGAGCGAAAGGTCGCTGTCGCCCTTCGTGAAGCGGTATATCTGCTTTTCGGTCTCGCCGCCGCCCTTTGCAAGAAGAACGTCGGACGCCTCGATAAGCGGCGTGTCGAGAGGCGAGAAGCCGTACAGTGAATATGTTTCCTTTAAAATGCTTACCATCTCTTCAAAAAGCATCTGCTCCTTCGGCAGAAGCTCCATAAAGCCTGATAGCGTGCGGGGTTTTATCTTTTCCATAGTTTTCTCCGTAATTATGATGTCAACAGTATAACATACTAAAGTGTCAATGTCAATAAACCGAGGACTTTTTTGCTGAAACTTATAAAATAAATTCTCGATTATACTTGAAATAATATTAAAAGTGTGTTACAATAATCGGGATGTTTGACGGAAAACGATTTGATCGGAGAAAATGATGATAAATATAGCAGTTGACGGTCCTGCGGGAGCAGGAAAAAGCTATCTTGCAAAGGAAATAGCGCGCAGACTCGGATATATTTACGTCGATACGGGAGCTCTTTACCGTACCGTTGCGTTTTGCGTTACTGAAAACGGAGTTGATCCGTCGGACAGCAAAAGCGTTATCAATCTTCTTCCGTCTGTCGACGTGTCGCTCGGTTACGCAGAGGACGGCACGCAGCACGTTTATCTTTCGGGCAAAGACGTAAGTGCAGAGATACGTATGCCGCACATTTCTATGGCGGCGTCGGTGGTTTCTGCAATTCCCGAGGTCAGAGCATTCCTTCTCGATCTTCAGAGAAATATGGCAAAGACGAACAACGTCGTAATGGACGGACGCGATATCGGAACCGTCATTCTTCCGAATGCCGACGTTAAGATATTCCTTTGCGCAAACGAAAAGGCGCGCGCGAAGCGCCGCTACCTTGAACTTACTGCCAAAGGCGTTGAAACGACCCTTGAAGCGGTCGAAAGTGAAATGTTTACCCGCGATAAAAACGATTCCACACGCAAGGTCGCGCCTGCCGTTGCGGCGCCCGATGCCGTTATTCTCGATAATTCCGAACTCGACAGAGAAGGAACGGTCGAAGCGGCACTTGCGATAATCAGGAGTAAAATATCATGAGCTTTTATTCAAAGGCAAAATTTCTTCTCGCAGGGCTTATCCGTAAGCTGTGGAGAGTGAAGGTCGTTGGCGCTGAAAATGAGCGCCCCGATAAAACGTACGTCATTTGTGCAAACCATATGTCGATGTTTGACCCCATCGTTATCGGTGCGGCAATTCAGCACAATCCGAAATATATGGCGAAGGCAGAGCTAATGCGCGTTCCGCTTCTCAATCTGCTTCTTAAAGCACTCGGCGCTTTTTCGGTTGACAGAAAGGGCACGGACGCTGCCGCCATCAAGAAAACAATAAATATGCTTAAAGACGGCGAATCGATTATGATGTTCCCGCAGGGAACCCGTCATAAGGGCGTAGATCCGAAGACTACGAAGGTCAAATTCGGATGCTCGATGATCGCACATAAAGCAGAGGTCGGAGTATTGCCCGTTTATATAAAGGTCAAGGATCACAAGGTTCGCCTCTTCCGCAAGACCGAGATAATAATCGGCAAAGAAATCACGATCGACGAGCTTAACGAAGCGTCTAACTCCGGCGAGGATCATAAGAAATCGGCAGAATATATCTTCTCGAAGATTACAGAGCTTGGTGATACCGCATGAAAATTACCGTAGCGGAGAGCGCAGGATTTTGTTTTGGCGTTTCGAGAGCCGTTGAGAAAGTATACGAGCTCACGAATGACAAATCGAACGGTAAGATATATACGGTCGGCGCACTGATCCATAATAAGCATATCGTAAACGAGCTGGAGGAGCGCGGTGTTACCGTAATTGATGAAGGCGATTTCGACGGAATCTTTGAGCAGACTACTGAGAATAATCCTTGTACCATCGTTATAAGAACGCACGGTGCGACGAAGGCGGTAACCGATAAGCTCTTATCGCTTGAAAAGCAAAATCCGTTTTTCAAGGTCTGCGATATGACCTGTCCGTACGTTAAAAAGATACATAAAATAGTATCGGAAAACACATACGACTGTCTCGTCGTTTTCGGCGATGAAACGCATCCAGAGGTAAAGGGAATTGTCAGTTACGCGAACAGCGATGCCATTGTTATCTCGTCACCGGAGAACGCGGAACAACTGGATTTGAGGGCTTTTTCAACAATAGCGGTCGCTCAAACGACACAAAATACCGACAAATGGAAGAAAACTCAAAAAAATCTCAAAAAGGTATGTACAAATCCGATAATATTTGATACAATATGCAGTGTTACCGAAAAAAGGCAGATGGAGGCAGGCGAGCTTGCCCGTGCGTCAGATCTGATGCTGATAGTCGGTGGCAGAAACAGCTCTAATACGAATAAGCTTTACGAAACCGCGAAGAAAGAGCTTGATAACACTTTCTTTATCGAAAGCCCGTCGGAGCTTGACTTAATTCAGTTTTCACCCTTCTCAAAGGTGGGAATAACCGCAGGGGCATCAACACCCGGCGGGATAATACAGGAGGTTATAAAACACATGAGCGAACTTGAGACCAAAAACACAGTGGCGGAAGTAACCGCCGGCGAGAACTTTGCAGAAATGCTTGAGGGCTCGCTGAAAACTTTAAATACAGGAGAAACGGTAACGGGTGTTATTACATCTGTTTCATCCGGAGAGCTTCACGTCGACCTCGGCGCAAAGTTTACCGGCATAATCGCATACGACGAAGTAACAGACGATCCTACCCTTAAGCTCACCGAAGCATTCAAGCCCGGTGACGAGATCAAGGCAGTCGTTATCAAGGTAAGCGACCGCGACGGCGTTGCTACTCTCTCGAAGAAGAGAATAGACAACAAGCTCCGTTTCGGCAAGATCCTCGATGCTTACAACGAGGGCACCGTTATCGAAGGCACCGTATGCGAAGTTATTAAGGGCGGCGTCCTTCTTAACTACGACGGAAACCGCATCTTCGTTCCCGCATCTCAGACGGGAACTCCCAAGGACTTCGACCTTAACCAGCTCGTCGGCACCGTACAGCAGGCAAAGATCATCGAGGTAAGAGAGGACAGAAAGCGCGCAGTCGCTTCTATCCGCAAGGTAAAAAACGAGGCAAGAAAGCAGCTTGAAGCTGAATTCTGGGCAAACGTTGAGGTTGGCAAGCAGTATGAGGGCGAGGTTAAGTCTATCACCTCTTACGGCGCATTCGTAGACCTCGGCGGCGTTGACGGTATGGTACATAGAACCGAGCTTTCCTGGACCAGAATCAAGAGTCCTGCTGACGTAGTATCCGTTGGTCAGGTTATAAAGGTATTCGTTAAGGAGTTCGACGCTGAAGCAAAGCGTATCTCTCTCGGCTACAAGACCGAGGAGACCAACCCCTGGAACGTATTTACCGCAAAGTATTCCGTTGGTGACGTTGCAGAGGTCAAGATCGTAAGTCTTATGCCTTTCGGCGCATTTGCAGAGGTAGTTCCCGGAGTTGACGGTCTTATCCACATCTATCAGATCACCGATAAGAAGATCGCAGCTCCTTCCGACGTTCTTGCTGTCGGCGACGTTGTAAACGCAGAGATTACCGCAGTTGATACCGAGAACCACAAGATCAGTCTTTCGATGCGTACTCTTCTTGAGGCAACTGAAGCTCCCGCAGAGGAAGCCGAGGCACCTGTCGAGGAATAATCTTATAAAGAGCATATACCCCCGAGGAAATTTCTCCTCGGGGGTGTTTATCTTAATAGTACATAAATCAACGCTTTTTTTGTTCATTTCTCATATACGTTTCGTTTTTATTTACAAAAAAGACGATAAAAATATTGACAAATATGCAAAATTGTTGTATTATGTTATATAAGAAATATCGTATTATACGGTATAGACCGAAATGATGTCAGATACGGGTGGCTTTTCGTTTATGCAGAGATTTTTTGTTGACGCAAGCGCGTATAGCGGTAATGAAGTTACTATAAGCGGAAAAGACGCCTATCACATTTCTCGTTCCCTTCGTATGAAGAAGGGGGAAGAGATATCGGTGTGTCTGCCTGACGGAACGCTTCTTAACTGTAAGCTTCTTTCTTTTTCCGATGACGAGGTTATAGCAGAAGTAATTTCGGAGGAAAAGTGCGTGTCCGAATCTCCTGTGAAGATACGCGTATTTATCGCGCTTCCGAAGGGAGATAAATTCGATACAGTCGTTCAGAAGGCAGTCGAATGCGGCGCATATTCCGTTACGCCTTTTATGAGCGAACGGTGTATAGCGAAGGCGGGTGACAGCTTTGATAAAAAGCTTGAGCGGCTTAACCGCATCGCATACGAGGCGGCAAAGCAGTGCGGACGGGGAATAGTTCCTTCGGTTACGCCTATCCTTTCTTACCGCGACATGCTTGACGAAGCGCTTAAAGCGGATCTTCCGCTGTTCTGCTATGAAGCAGACGGAACGCTCCCGCTCGGACAGCTTCTGAAAAAAGGAGTTAAGGAAATTTCCGTTATCGTCGGCTCCGAGGGCGGATTTTCCGAAAGGGAAGCGGCGCTTGCAAGAGATAAGGGGCTTCTTCTTACGGGCCTCGGACCGCGTATACTCCGCTGTGAGACCGCGCCGACCTTTGTTTTATCGTGTCTATCGCTCTTCTATGAGCTTGGCATATAAGTTATTTACTATTCAATTTATCTTGGAGGGCAAATTATGTCTAACCGCTTGTTTCAGGGAATAATTCACCAGATGAAGGATGCCGTTGACCGAGTTATCGGTGTTATTGATAACAACGGGATCATCATCTCCTGCAGTGACTTAACGAAGATCGGAGGTATCCGTCAGGGAATACGTGACGAGCTTTCTTATACCTCGGATACCGTTATGACAGGCGGATATACCTACCGTCCTCTCGATACCGGCGTAAGAGCAGAGTTCGTTGTATTTGTCGAGGGTGAGGACAAGCAGGCAGAACGCCTTGCTTCCATCCTTGCAGTTTCATTGAGCAGCATAAAGGGTCTTTACGACGATAAGTACGATAAGGCGTCGTTCATTAAGAACGTCATTCTCGATAATATCCTCCCGACCGATATATATCCCAAGTCGAAGGAGCTTCATTTCAGCAACGACGTCGTTCGCATCGTCCTTCTTATCAAGTTCCACGGCAAGAACGAGATCGTTCCTTACCAGATGGTTCAGAATATGTTCCCCGACAAGAATAAGGACTACGTTATCAGCGTAGGCGAGAACGACATCGCGCTCGTCAAGGAGGTCAAGCCCTCCGTTGATATGAAGGCGATCGAAAAGCTCGCAAAGAGTATCGTTGATACCTTCGGCGCGGAGTTCTATACAAAGGTCTCCGTCGGTATCGGTACCGCAGTTGAAAACATCCGTGATCTTGCCCGCTCATATAAGGAAGCGCAGGTCGCTATCGAGGTCGGCAAGGTGTTCGACACCGAGAAGAATATCGTAAGCTACGAAAATCTCGGAATCGGACGTCTTATATATCAGCTTCCGACGACTCTTTGCGAAATGTTCCTTCAGGAAGTGTTCAAGAAGGGCTCGCTTGAGAGTCTTGACCGCGAAACGCTTATGACGATCCAGTGCTTCTTTGAGAATAACCTCAACGTTTCCGAGACGTCGCGTAAGCTCTTCGTTCACAGAAATACCCTCGTTTACCGCCTTGAAAAGGTGCGCAAGCTCACAGGTCTTGACCTTCGTGAGTTCGAGCACGCTATAACCTTCAAGGTCGCGCTTATGGTTAAGATGTACCTTACGTCTAAACCCTCAAAATTCTAATAGACATTTGACCATAACAAAACTCGGAGGAGCGGCAAAAACCGCTGCTCCGGCTTTTGCGTAACTGCAAAGGCAAATTTTTTAAGCTTTAATTACGAAAGTCGATATTTGCGTTATGATAGAATTCAAAAACGTCAAAAAAATATACGATAACGGCACGGTTGCTCTCGACGGCGTCGACCTTACTATCGAGGACGGCGAGTTCGTATTTATAGTCGGTGCGTCGGGTGCCGGTAAGTCAACGCTTACTAAGCTTCTTACCCGCGAGGAGATGATTACCGGCGGCTCGCTTACCGTTGACGAGTTCGACCTCGTTAATATGCCAGAGCGCAAGATCCCGTATTACAGACGCCGTATCGGCGTCGTGTTCCAGGATTTCCGCCTGATACCTGATATGACGGTTTACGAAAACGTTGCTTTTGCGATGGAGATCGTCGGTGAGCCGAAGGCGAAGATCAAGAGAACGGTCGGAAAGGTTCTTGAGACGGTTGGGCTTATTGATAAGGTGAATGCCTTCCCGAATCAGCTTTCGGGCGGCGAACAGCAGAGAGTAGCTCTTGCAAGAGCCCTTGCCAATAACGCTAAAACGATTATTGCGGACGAGCCGACGGGCAATATCGACCCGAGACGCAGTCTTGAAATAATGAATCTGCTCATTAAAATTCATAAGAAAAACAAGACTGTTATCGTCGTAACACACGAAAAACAGCTCGTTGACTATTTCCATCAGCGCGTCGTTACGATCGAAAACGGCGTCGTAACGAGCGACAGAGTCGGAGGTATGTTCAATGAGAAGGTATAGACCGTCATTCTTCATATCATCTGCGTTCAAGGGAATGTGGCGAAACAGAATGATGACGATAGCGTCCGTCATAGTTCTCCTTGCCTGTCTTATCGTTATGGGCTGCTTTTCTATGCTGCTCATCAATATCAATACCAATCTTAATTCAATCGGCGATTTGAACGAGATAGTCGTTTTCGTTTATTCGGACGCTCCTTATGAAGAGGGAGATACGAGAACGCTTCCCGAAGGACCCGTTTCCGAAAACAACACCTTCCTCGGGTGGACGACCGTCCTTGGCGGAAGCGAGGTTCAGTATATACCGGGCGACGAGTATACGGTCAATCCCGAGGACGCAGTCGCGGGTGAGATACGCTTCTATGCAGTCTGGGAAAATAAGCCGAACGATGATAAATTCACCGTAAGCTATAATTTGAGCGGTGTGGCTCTTGATAAGGATATGGAAACCGATTCGGCGGAATATACCGTCGGCTCAACCCTGACGTTCCCAGAAGCTCCCGCACCGAAGAATCCTACGCTTGAATTTGAGGGCTGGTCGCTTTCGCCCGACGGCTCGACAGGTACTATAACAGGCGGTCAGTATATTATCGGCGAGGACGACGTCAAGGGTGGAAGAATAAGCTTCTACGCTATGTGGAGCACTATGCCGGAGTTTGACGAATTTACTCTTGCATACGACTCAAACGGCGAAAAAACAGAGCCGCTTCCTTCCGATGCCGAGCTTAAGCTTAAGCACGTTGAAGGACAGATAGCTCTTCTTGATAACGTCGCAGACGACGGAGTGAAATTCGTTTCAAAGGAAGAAACGCTTAAGGACCAGATGGACAAGTATAAGGACTATCCGGGTCTGCAGTCATTCCTATCCGACAACAATAATCCTTTCCCCGACACCTTTGTTGTAACCTATGCGGATAATTCGAAGGTCGACGCGCTCGAATTACAGATTGAGAGTATCGAGGGCGTTGACAAGGTGCGTTGCCGTGCGGACATCGCAAAGACGATAGAGAACCTCAAAAGCGGAGTCGTCGTTATCTTCTCGTGGTTTATGGTGATCCTCTTCGTCGTAAGTATATTCGTTATCATAAATACGATCAAGCTTACCGTTGCAAACCGCAGTGAGGAAATTTCGATAATGCGTTATCTCGGCGCAACGAAATGGTTTATCGCACTGCCGTTCCAGCTTGAGGGTGCAATTATCGGTGCCTTCTCGGGACTGGTAGCGTTCCTCGTTCAGTGGTACGCATACGGCTACGTACACAAGATGGTCGCGGCTGATCTTAATATGATCGAGATCGTGCCTTTCTCCGAAATCGGTGTTCTTATCTTCTTCGGTTGTATCATTATAGGAGTCCTTACCGGTCTTGTCGGAAGTATGATATCAATAAGAAAGAATCTGAAAGCATAATGCGGAAGGGTAAAATAATGAAGAAAATCGTTAAAATAATTTCGTCAATACTCGTTTTCTCGTTATTATCGGTATTTATGGCAACGTATATGCCCCATAATATACTGGTGACTGACGCTGCGAATATAACCGAAGCTGACATCAAGAAGCTTGAGGACAAGATCGCAGCTAACGACAAGAAAATCACTGATGCAAATAACAAGCTCAATGCTTTGAAGGGCAATATTGAAAACTACCTCGAAATAGTCGAGCAGATCGAATTAAAGATCAGCAATTTGAGAAATAATATTTCAAATACTCAGGATCTTATCGAAAAATACGAGCTTCTCATAAATCAGACGGAAACGAAGATCTATGAGAGGGAACAGAGTATTGCTGAAAAGTATAAGGACTTCCTTGAAATTATCTGTCATTCCTATGAGGACGGAACGAAGGGCTATCTTGAGATCCTCTTCGATTCCGAGGGTCTGCTTGATTTCCTTACGAGAGTTGATAATCTTGGCTCGATAATTACCTACGAGCAAAAGATGCTTGAAGACCTTGAAGCCGAGATAACCGATCTTAACAGAATGAAGTCGACCCTTGAGGACGCAAAGAAGCAGACGCTTGAGCTTGGCTCGTATCAGGCAGAATCCGAAAAAGAGCTTCAGAAGAGCTTGGATGAAGCTGAAGAGCAGCTCGAAAAGCTGAAGAATGACCAAAAGGCGTGCCAAAAGATGCAAAAAGAGGCGCTTGCGCTTGAGGAAGAACTCGATAAAGAGCTTACAGCGCTTATAAAGGCGTACCAGGAGCAGCAGATAGCCGAGGCAAACAAAAAGCTTCTCTGGCCGGTTGATCCCATAAACAAGCGTATCAGTTCTCCCTACGGTAAGCGTATAATATTTGGCGAGAAGGACTTCCATCAGGGAATTGATATCGTCGGACCCAGCTCCGGAGACATCGCCGGAGATAAGATATACGCTGCCGACGATGGCACCGTTATCGTATCAAAGTATAACAGTAGTTACGGCAACTATGTTATTATTGACCACGGCGGAAAGATATCGACCTGCTATGCACATATGTCAAGCAGAGCCGTAAGCGTCGGCGCGAAGGTAAAGCGCGGACAGGTTATCGGCTACGTGGGAACGACAGGTTCGTCTACCGGCTATCATTTGCATTTTGAGGTTCGTGTAAACGGCGAAAGGGTCGATCCGCTTCACAAGGACGGCTCAGCGACGGAATCATGGATGGTTATTCTACATAACGGTCAGTACGTCGATCCTATAAAGAACAACGTCCTTACAGGAAAGCTCGTTCCTTCCGGTTGGTAATGAATTTTACCGGTAATATTTGAATATAATAGACCTATGCCCAGCCCGTAATGCGGCTGGGCAAGGGTATTTAAAGTAGAGCGGTATATAATGAAGAAAAAGTTTTCACTTTTAACTGTTATCGTTTCCGTCCTTGTTGCGATGATAGTTACGTTCAACGCTACGTTCGTTATAATGAACGTCCAGCATAACAAGGAAATGAACTCACTGCTCACGGAAAATAGTTATTTGAGCACGCTTCTGACCGTCGATCAGGTCATTCGTGAGAATTACCTTGGCGACATTGATGACGAAGTGCTTAAAAACGCCGTTATTCGCGGGTATCTTTCCGGTATAGGCGATAAGTACAGTCAGTATATGACTTCAAGCGAATACGACGCTTACCTGGAAGAATTCAGAGGTAACGCAGTCGGTATCGGTGTAAACGTTATATATGATCTCGTTTCAAATACGATCGAGGTCATAGACGTCATTCCCGATTCGCCCGCTGAAAAGAGCGGAATACTCGTCGGTGACTTTATCGTTGCTATTGACGGCTCGCGTGTTACCGAGGTCGGTTACTATGAGGCGGTTGATCTTATAAAAGGCGATAAGGGCACTTCGGTTACGATTACGGTGAACAGAGACGGCTCCGAAAGCGATATCGTTTGTGTAAGAGATTCTGTTGCAGTGTTGACCGTAAAGCATAGAGTTTACACGAAGGATACCTCTATCGGTGTTATTAGGATCTCTTCCTTTAACGCAGAGACTCCAACGGAGTTTAAAGCGGCGGTCGAAGATCTTAAGAGCAAGGGTTGTACGAAATTCGTTTTCGACGTCCGCAACAACGGCGGCGGAGAGCTTAACAGTATTCTGACAACACTTGATTTCCTTCTTCCCGGGGGAAAGCTTGCATACGTCCGTTACGCTTCAGGTACCGAAACGTCGTTTGATTCAAACGAATCCTTCCTTGATGCAAGCGTTGCGGTCCTCGTCAATGAGAATACCGCAAGTGCGGCAGAGCTCTTTGCGGCGGCACTCCGCGATTACGCGAAGGATGGCAAGTACGATGCGACACTCGTCGGAACAACGACCTACGGAAAGGGCGTTTTCCAGAGTATGTACCTGCTTCCCGACGGTTCAGCGTTTAAATTCACTACGGGACGCTACGATCCGCCCTGCGGAGTCAATTACGACGGCGTAGGCGTAATTCCCGACAGCATCGTTGATCTTTCGGAGGAAGCCCAGAAGATCGGCTTCTATAAATTGACAGACGATAACGATAACCAGCTTAAAGTTGCCGCCGATGCACTCGCGGCTAAATAAAAACAATAAAGTATCATAGACAAAGAAAGAGAGAAAATAATTATGGCAAAGCAGATCATTGTTACCGAAGAAGGACTCAAGAAGCTTCAAGAGGAGCTTGAATACCTCAAGTCGACCAAGAGAAAGGAAGTCGTTGAGGCAATCAGAGTTGCACTTTCCTTCGGTGACCTTTCCGAGAACAGCGAGTACGACGAGGCAAAGAACGAGCAGGCAAAGACCGAAGCGCGCATCAGCGAGCTTGAAGAGAGTCTTAAGCACGTTAAGGTCATTTCCGACAGCGAGGTAAATACCGACGCAATTAACGTCGGAAACCGTGTTCTCGTATATGACGTTGAATTTGAAGAAGAGATCGAATATACGCTTGTCGGTTCTACCGAGGCGGATCCGATCGAGAATAAGATCTCCGATCAGTCTCCTATCGGTCAGGCACTTATCGGCAGAGCTGTCGGCGAGACTGTTGACGTTCATACTCCCGGCGGCGTTATCAAGCTCGAGATCAGAGAGATAATGAAGTAAAAATACCTAAAGGCAGGTAAAAACAATGGATAACCAAAGACAGAATAATAACAATCAGCCCGAACAGGATATAGGTCAGCTTTTAAAGGTAAGACGCGAAAAGCTCGCAGATCTTCAGGCGCAGGGAAAGGATCCTTACGTTATTACCAAGTATGATCAGACGCATCACGCTTCCGAGATTAAGGCAGATTTTGACTCGTTTGAGGGCAAGGAAGTCTCCGTTGCAGGACGTATGATGTCGAAGCGCATTATGGGTAAGGCGTCCTTCTGTAACCTTCAGGATTTGAGCGGAAACATCCAGTCGTACGTTACGCGTGACGACCTCGGCGAGGAGTCGTATGCTTCCTTCAAGAAGCTGGATATTGGCGACGTAGTCGGTATCAAGGGTACCGTTTTCAGAACCAAGACGGGCGAGACCTCGATTCACGCAACGTCCGTTACGCTTCTTTCGAAGAGCTTGCAGATTCTCCCCGAAAAGTTCCACGGTCTTACAAATACCGATATGCGCTACCGTCAGCGTTACATCGACCTCATAATGAACGAGGAAGCAAAAAAGACGTTTATCAACCGTTCAAAGATAATCAACGCTATCCGCCGTTACCTCGACGGTCAGGGCTTTATGGAAGTTGAAACTCCTATGCTCGTTCAAAATGCAGGCGGTGCAGCTGCAAGACCCTTTGATACGCATTTTAACGCGCTTGATATCGACGTTAAGCTTCGTATTTCCCTTGAGCTTTACTTAAAGCGTCTTATCGTTGGCGGCCTTGAAAAGGTCTATGAAATAGGCAGAGTTTTCCGTAACGAGGGACTTGACACCCGTCATAACCCCGAGTTTACTCTTATGGAGCTTTATCAGGCGTATACCGATTACCACGGTATGATGGATCTTACAGAGAATATGTTCCGTCACGTTGCGCAGGAGGTTCTCGGTACAACTACCATTACCTATAACGGCGTAGAAATGGACCTCGGTAAGCCCTTTGAGCGCATTACTATGGTCGACGCTGTTAAGAAGTATTCGGGCGTTGATTTTAACGAGATCAAGACGCTTGAAGAAGCTCGTGCGATTGCAAAGGAACACCACGTTGAGTACGAGGAACGCCACCAGAAGGGCGATATCCTTAATCTCTTCTTTGAAGAGTTCGTTGAAGAACACCTCATTCAGCCGACCTTCGTTATGGATCATCCGATCGAGATCTCGCCTCTTACAAAGAAGAAGCCCGAGAATCCCGAGTACGTTGAGCGTTTCGAGATGTTTATGAACGGCTGGGAAATGTGTAACGCATATTCCGAGCTTAACGACCCGATCGACCAGCGTGAGCGCTTTAAGGCACAGGAAGCACTGCTCGCACAGGGCGACGAGGAAGCGAATACTACCGATGAGGACTTCCTTTACGCACTTGAGCTCGGTATGCCCCCCACGGGCGGTATCGGCTACGGTATCGACCGTATGGTTATGCTCCTTACAGACAGTGCATCGATCCGCGACGTCCTTTTGTTCCCCACGATGAAGCCGATCGACTAAAATTCTGACTTGTATAAAAAACAGGCAAATACCCATGGAAAAATATAAAATAATAGACGCGCATTGTCACATTTATCCCGACAAGATTGCGCAGAAAGCGTCTGACAGCACGGGAGCGTTTTACGGTATGCCGATGTATATGGACGGAAAGACCTCAACGCTTCTTGAGTACGGTGTCGCGGCTGGAATTGACCACTTCATCGTTCAGTCCGTCGCAACAACTCCGAAGCAGGTCTCAAGCATCAACAGATTTATCGCTGCGTCGGTTGCCGAGAGCGGCGGTAGATTTACAGGTCTCGGAACGCTCCACCCCGACAGCGAAGACATCGAAGCAGACGTCAATGAAATAATCGAACTCGGCTTAAAGGGCGTAAAGCTTCATCCCGATATACAGCGCTTTAAGCTCGACGACTACCGTATGCTCAAGATCTACGAGCTGTGCGAAGGCCGTCTGCCGCTCCTCGTTCATACCGGGGATAACCGTTACGATTATTCCAATCCGAACAGAGTGATTCCGATACTCGATATCTATAAGAACTTGACGTTTATCGGTGCTCATTTCGGCGGCTGGTCTATATGGGAAGAAGCGACGGAGAAGCTGAAGGGGTATGAAAACTTCTACGTTGATTGCTCGTCCTCTCTGTATGCGCTGACGCCCGAAAAGGCGAAAGAGCTGATTATGGCATACGGAACGGACCGCGTCCTTTTTGGAACCGATTATCCAATGTGGCTGCCCGAGGAGGAGGTCAAAAGATTTCTCACGATCGACCTCAACGAGGAGGAGCGTCAGAATATTCTCTACAATAACGCCGCAAGGTTGTTTAATATTCAGTAATAACAAAAACCCTATGACGCTTTCGTCATAGGGTTTTTCATTATAGATCATTGTTCTGACTCGTCGTCAGAATCATCGCTCTTATGGTTTTTGCGGTTCAAGTGGTCAATAATTCCTCCGATACATGTACCGAATCCGATTCCGATACACATTCCGATCGGTATATTGTTCATTGGTGCGCCGATAGCCATGCCTATACTTATCCCTAAGCACATAAATATCGGCATATGCATCGTAGTATTCTGTGTATTCTTATCGTTCTTCATAATTATTCAAAGGAAACGATATACTTGCCCTTAGCTCTTTCCTTTTTGTCAGCAAGAACGGAAGGAAGATCATCAACAGGTATCTGCTTGTATATCATAGAGGAAACGTCGACCTTTTTGTTCTCGATAAGCTTGAGAGCGCGTGCCTGCGTGTAAGGATTGATAAACGACGCCTTGAGAATGATCTCTTTCTTGAAGATCTCAAAGGGCTTTATCTTTATCTCATCGTTAGGTCTTGTAAGACCGAACATCATAACGGTCGAATACTTACCTGCAAGGGAAATTGCCTGCTCGATAGTAGCAGTCTTACCGACGCACTCGATGACCGTATTGATTCTCGTAATATTGTTCTTTGCAAGAACTTCAGATGTATTTTCGTTTATCGGGTCGATAACGATATCGGCGCCAAGCTTGAGAGCGTGATCGCGCTTTTCCTTGATCGGCTCAACGAGAATGAGGTTAGCGGCTCCTTTGAGTTTAGCGAGCTGAAGCATAATAAGACCGATCATACCGCCGCCGATGACGAGAACGGTGTCACCGCAGTTGATGTTGCACATATCGATTCCGTGCAGACAGCAAGCAACGGGTTCAGTCATAGCCGCCTCGGCAAAGGAAATATCCTTTTCAAACTTATATACCTGCGACATAGGAACAAGACAGTATTCGGCAAATCCGCCGTCAACGGTCGTTCCGATACCGATCATATTCTCGCAGAAATGACCAACGCCGTCCTTGCAGAAGGAGCATTCGTTACAAAGCTTGTTGGGGTCAACGCAGACCTTGTCGCCGACCTTAATGCCGTTTACCATCTCGCCGATCTCAACGACCTCACCGGAAAACTCGTGTCCGAGAGTAGTTCCCGCAGGGGTAGGAGCCGCGCCCTCGTCACCGTCGAAGATGTGCATATCGGTTCCGCATATTCCGCACGCCTTGATCTTGATAAGGACCTTGTCACCGTATGCCTTGGGGATCTCGCGCTCCTCGATTCTTAAATCTTCTTTTGTGTAAAATACTGCTGCTTTCATTTTATGCCTCCGTATATTCCGGTATTGATGCAATTCCGCCCTTCTTCTCGGTGCTTTTTCCCGAGAGAAGAATCGCGGTTTTTACGTATTTTTCTATGTCGGTGCAGGGAAGAGCTTCCTTCGTTATACCGTCCTTTATAAGACCGTAGATGAAGCTTCCGAAGAAGATGTCACCCGCGCCCGTTGTGTCAACGACGTTCGCCTTGATCGTAGGAAGGAAACCGTTTCCCGCACCCGAATAATAACGCACGCCGTTTCCTCCGTCGGTTATGAGAAGTATCCTCATTCCGATACCCCAAAGCGCCTTCGCGGCATCGTCAATATTATCGCATCCGCTTATGAGAAGCGCCTCCTCGTAAGCGACCTTAACGATGTCTGCATACGCCATATATTCCTTCATCGCGCATTTTGCGTGATCCTCACTGTCCCAAAGAAGCGGTCGGTAGTTAGGGTCGTAAGTGATTATACAACCGCTGTCCTTTGCGGCTCTAAGCGCCTTTTCGGTCGCGCTTACCATCGGCTCGTTTGTGAGGGAAAGGGAACCGAAATGGAAGAATTTTGATTCTTTGATTATCTCGGTATCAATATCGTCGGCACACAGATGGGCATCCGCGCCGAAGCGACGGTAAAAGCTGAAGTCTCTGTCGCCGTTTTCGTCAAGGGAAACGAAAGCAAGAGTCGTGTTGTGAATATCGTCATAAGATATTCCGCCCGTTTCAACGCCTGATTCCTTCATCGTTTCGGTTAGAAACTCGCCGAACATATCGCGTCCAACTTTGGTAAAGAAGTAACATTTTCCGCCGAATTTGGAGATTGCGGCGAGAAGATTTGCAGGAGCGCCGCCTGCGTTGCGTCCGAAGAGCTTAGCTCCGTCGGACGCATTTCCGTATGGTGTGAAATCAATCAGCAGCTCGCCGAGTGCTGAAATATCATAAGCTTTGTTCATGTCAGATCCGATTTCCTTATTGCTTCTATAAGTTCAGTTTCGCTAATGCTTGTCGAGAGATAAGCTCTGTCGCTGACAGAAAGCTTTGTCTTATTTCCGTCACTTATAAGCGCAAGCTTTTCGCCGCCAAGCTCCGCTTCATAAGTGAGCGTATCGGCGTCAAGGGGCAGAGTCAATTCACCCTGACCTTTGGTGTGCCAGATAACAGCATAGGACTTTCCGTTACGGGTAAGAGTGTAAGCGGTAATATCTTCGTTACCGTTTGCGGCGCCCTCAACTCGGTTATATTCCGCAAGCTCATACTCGCCCTTTTCATCAATAAGAAGGATATGTTCTTGAGCTGTATTACGAAGCGAAAGCTTCTGCTCTTCAGTCAGAACGTTCTTTTCTCTTATCTCGCTCCAACGGCGGAACACCTCGAAATTATCCTTTGTTCTCGGGTTACCTTGATGGAACGAGAGCGAGAAGGATTGAAGCGTTATCGGGCAATTCCACGATACCGCAAGAGCGTTTCCGTATTCGTAATGATCGGGCATCATCTGCGGGTTATAAGTCCACCAACCGAAATTGACTCTCGTGAAGTCCTCTGCCATACGCGGCGCCTCTTCAAACGGATGCTCAACTATCTTGGCCTTGAAAACGTCTGCCTGGAATACGTCGAAGGCGTTTCCGCCGCTCATATAGTGCCAACTGAAATGCGTCTTTGCCGCACCCTCGCAGAAGAGCGGGGGATTTTTGAGCTTTTTAATGACGCGGTATTGAGCATACGAAACGTTGAAATCGTACGGTGCGCTTGTACCCTCGGAGCCGTCCATATATATGAACTCAAAGCCCTGATTGTAGATTGCGGCCAGCTTATCGGCGATCTCATCCTGCAAGCTCGATTCCTGATCGATATTAATGCTTGTCGCACTGCATTCGTTGATGTGAAGCACGCCGCCTATCTGTCCGATCTCGTGAGTAATTACGTTAGTGTTGAAATAACCTCTCTTACATCCCTCAAAGCGGTAGGGATATTCTTCCGAGAAGCTTTCATAATAAATGATCTCGCCGCCAAAACGCAGAACTCTGCATTTGGGATGCTTGGGGCATTCAAAAGGATTTTCTTCGACGTAAATAGTCGTGTCTTCTAATCCGAGAGGGCGCGAAAGAGTAAGGTGCTTAATCAGACCGAGACGGTGATCGGCAACAGGAGTAACGTATCTGCTCTTAATACCGATAAAGGTCTGAAGAAAATGGAAACCGGGGGTGATACCCGCCGCCTTGAGCTTATCGAGCATCTCCTTAAGTGACTTTTCGCCCTCGGGATATTCGGGAAGATAGTCGTAATCACCGCAAAGACCATAGCTGTATCCCGGCTCTTCTTTTGTAATTGCCTCGTAATAAATGAGCATATATTTCATGCCCATGCGCTTTGCAAGCTCTATGAACTCATCTACGTTTGTCGGGTTGACGCTTCCTGAAAAGAATATGTTTCTGTTCAGGTGTTCGGAGCGTCTGCTTTGAACACCGCGGGGAAGATCGAAATCGACTTCGAGGGTATCAATGCTGTCGAGAAGCTTGTCTTCGGAGTTGACTACCAGAGCGGCAGTACAGCCCATAAGCTTTACTCCCCGAACGGCATCTGCTGTAAGAACAATAGCGTCCTTCTGCTTATGGGAGGTAATGCTTTCGTAGGGAGAGGTAGCGATAAGGGCAACTGCAGTCTCGTCATCGTGAACAACGTTGAGCCAGTCGCCAAACTTCGTCATCTTCTTTATTGGGAGCTGTAATAGACGCATCGAAACAACGGGCGGAACGTCCATATCAACGCCGCCGAGTGCTTCTCTGGCGTTAGGAAAGTCTACGAGCTTGAAGGTAACGTATTCGTCTCTTTCCTCGACTTCTATCTTTGCAAAAAACTTTACAAGCTCAAAGCCGATAATGAGCGAATTATCCTCAATACGGGCGCTCTTTGACTCAAAGGTCATTCTTTTATTCGGATGCGAAAGCTTGATTTCGTTGTTGAAGGGGCGGTCCTCGGTCACTGAGAATGCAGGCATTATCTCGTTCTGATCAATGCACTCTTTTCCGCTGTCCTTGCAGATAAGACTGTACGCCTTACCGTCAAGACCGAGTGTGAGCTTTAAGTGTGGATTTTCAATTATGATTGAGCCGTTTTCCGTTTTCATAACTTACTCCTATATTCTTATGAAATTGGGTGTTCTTTGCTTATATACAACGCAGCTGTCAAATCCGACTTCTTTTATCAGTTCCAGCGCCTTGTCAAATCCAATAGCGACGTTATTGCTGATATGCGCGTCACTGCCTATTGATACGCGGCGTCCGCCCATTTCGTAATAAAGCGTAAGCACGTCGCGTTCGGGCATAAAATAGGGAACATCGGAAGCATATCCCGACGTGTTGACCTCAAGCGCAATACCGCGGTCAATTATTTCTTTAAAGACCCTGCGTATTTTGTCTTCGTAGATACGGACTTCAATATCACGCTTGTACTTACCGTTTATATATCGGAGAGGGCAGGTCAGATGCGTAAGAATATCAAAATCGGTTTTACATATCATTTCAAGCATCCTGTCGAAATATAGGTCGACAAAAGAAACGATTCTGCTCTCCGGCATTTTTGAAAAATCGACTCTCGAATAGCTGTCGTTGATACCTGTGGTCAAAACCGTATGTACCGAGCCGAGAATGACGTCGTAATCGGCAAGTGCGAGTGTTTTTTCTCCGCCGTCGGGGTTCGTCAGATATTCCGCGACTTCAATTCCTTTAAGGATTTCAAGCTTGTCCCCGTATTTGCCCCTTGCTTTTTCAATATCGGAAAGGAGCTTTTTGAAACGGTTTATCGTATCGTCCTTTTCAAAAAAGTTGATATCTGCGTGGTCTGTTATTGCTATACCGGTCAGTCCCTTTTCGATTGCCGCACGGCAAGCGTCGTCAACGGTCTGACGGCCGTCAAGAGAATTGTCAGTGTGAATGTGAAAGTCGTATTTAATCATAGCATATCAACGGTAATTGTGCCGTTTGTCTCGACAACGTCAGCGCCAAGCTCAACGCATCGCGGTAAGTCATTGGGGTCATCGATTATCCAAAGTCCGACGTAGCCGTATTTTCTTGCGAGCTCAACCTGCTCCTTGTCTGCAGGCGGATAAGAGAGCCAGGAGATTTTGTTAAGCGGCATCCAAATATAAAGAGTATTGTTAGGTGCGATCTCCTTGAGCTTGTCCAGCGACTCTTTATTGACAGGACCGTCATAGTGAATAGCGCAGGTAGGGAAGCGCGAAACGACTTTCTCAACAAATGTAAGGTCGTTTGATGTGAATCCAAAAAGCTCGATCTCGTTTCGTTCATCGATCTCATCAAAGAAGAGCTTTAACTGATCGTCGGTGAACTTCTGAATAACGTTATCAAATTTAAGCTTCATCTTCTTTTCGCAGGCGAAATCAAGAATCTCTTTAAGAGTCGGTATTTTCGTGCCCTTGAACTCCTCGGACATAGCAATACCGACGTCGTAATTTAACAGCTCACTGTAAAGCAGATCAATGACGTTTATGTCATTTTCAAGCGGTGTTCCGTCGAGATTACGGGCATGGCGGGCAATAGAGAAGTCGTGAATGGCGACGCATACGTTGTCCTTCGTGTACTTCATATCAAGCTCGATAATTTTGTAGCCCTCATCATACGCGGCTCTGTATGCCAACATAGTGTTTTCCGGGTAACGTGTACTGACACCCTTGTGTGCTTGAAGTATCATAATAACCTCCGAACAAGCTGAATTATTTAAGTAAGTATAGCACAGATCAAGTGATAAATCAATAGATTAACGCTATAATTTGTCAACATTTCTGTTAAAATACTATTGAAATTTTAAAAGCTTTATGATATAATCCAAGTGTAATATGAGAGCCAAAGGGTAGTGATGTACGTGATATTCAAACCGAAAAAATCGCCGTATCACGGACTTTGGGCTTTTATACTATTTATGATTCTGCCGTCGGTAGTGATGACGCTTTTAGCATATTCGGCAATATCAAAATGGCAGTCACAATTCACAAATGAATTCAACCTTGTGATGGCAAAAACTATCGGCTTCGGTCTCGGAATACTGTTCCATATTTCGTGCATTATTGTGGGCGCCTTCAAGGAAGATTTCGAAGCTGTGAAAACGCGATTAAAAGAGTTCTTTTCTAATCTGCGTATTTCTCCGCGCACCGCATTCAAGTGGTATTGGGAGGACGTAAAAACGCTTGGTCTTGCCTTCTGGATCGACCTTGCGCTTATGGGTTTAAACGTCTACGTTTTTGTAGATGCGCTTAGCGACTATTTCGCCATGAACGGCGTTATATAATAAACAATTCCAAAGGAGACAAATATGTTAAAAGCAGGATTTTCAAGAGTAAATATTAACCCGATGATGGGCATCGAGGTCAGCGGATATTTTATTCAGAGATTAGCGGACGGTATTCTGGATGATCTCGAAGCAAACACCGTTTCTATATCGCTCGGAGATAAGAGACAGGTCTTTGTTTCTGTGGATTCCTGTCACCTTGATAAGAACATTATAGCTGAAGTTGTACGCATCTGCAAGGAGAAGTACGGTATTCAAGAGGGAACTGTACACGTTAACGCTACACATACTCATACTGCTCCTGATAACAATCTCAATACCAGCGATCCGCTTGTAAAGCAGTATTCGGAGATGCTTGTTCTGAAGCTTGTAGATGCGGTTAAGTTTGCAATCGACGATGAAAAGCCCGCAAAGCTCGGATTCGGTAAGAGCTATGCTCCGCACATCGGCTTCTGCCGCCGCTTTATCATGAAGGACGGCTCGATCAGAACTAATCCCGGAGCAGGTAATCCGAACATTCTCAAGCCGATCAGCGAGATCGACCAGGAGGTAAGCGTTCTCCGTTTCGACCGTGAGGGCGCAAATACCATAGTTATGGTAAACTACGCAAACCATCCCGACGTTGTCGGCGGCTGTAAGCTTTCGGCTGACTGGCCCGGATTCGCAAGAAGAACGTTTGAGAAGGCGATCGACAATACGTCTCTTGCCTTTTATAACGGTGCTCTTGGCGATATTAACCACGTAAACGTATTCCCTAAGGGCGGGGACAACAACGACCTTACAAACGATTTTGACGACGTAATGCGCGGTTACGGTCACGCACGTCACATGGGTAACGTTGTTGCTGCGGCTGTTATGCAGATCTATGATAAGGTCGAATACTTCGAGCCGGATAACTTTACTTATAAGACCATCACCGTAAACGTTCCCGCAAACAAGGCAAAGGATGAGGAGCTTCCCGAGGCAATCCGCATAAATGAACTCCATAAAGCTGGCAGAGACAATGAGCTTCCCTATGAGGGAATGGAGCTTACGACTGTCGTTGCCGAGGCGGGTAGAATGGTCAATATGATGACTGCCCCCGATTATTTCGGTACGAGCGTATCTGCTGCTAAGCTCGGCAGAATCGGATTTATCACTATGCCGGGCGAAGCGTTCTCCGATATTCAGGTCGCTCTTAAAAAGGCAGAGGGCTATGACTGCGTATTCGTTATCGGACTTGCTGACGAATATTCGGGTTACTTCCCGATGATGAGCGCTTACGACGAGGGCGGTTACGAAGCAAGAAGCTCCCGCTTCCGTGCCGGTGTCGGCGAGCTTTATATCGAAGAAGGCAAAAAGCTTCTCGAATCTCTTTAGTACTAAAAGGTCTCAACGCAGAGCGTTGAGACCTTCTTTTATTTTACTTTTTTGCCGCAAAGAGTTATGCACTTTTGAGCAAGCGCTTCCATCGCATCGACGATATCACCGCTATGTAAAGTCAGGTTGTTATCGGAGTTGATTACCGAAAGCTCGGTGCATCCGAGAATGATAACGTCGCATCCGTCGTGACGAAGCTCATCTATGATCTTCAGGAAGCCGTGAACGTCAACGTCCCTTCCTGCTTTGACCTGATCGTAAATAATGTCCATTATTACTCTCTGGCTATCCCTTGAAGGGTAAGCGCAGATAAGTCCGCGTCCTTCGATAACGTTCTTATATACGCCGCTTTCGACTGTTCCGTCGGTAGCAAGAACGCCGATCTTTTTGAGATTCGGCTTTTTTTCAATCGCCGCATTGACTGCTTCCTCTATCATATTTACGATAGTAACGTCAGTCGACGCCTGAAGCTGATCGTAAAAGTAGTGTGCGGTATTGCAGGTAATTACGACGTAATCACAGCCGAACCGAACGAGCTTATAAATTCCCGCAATCATTTTCGGTGCAGGATCAATATCGCTTTTACCGAGAATATACGAGGTGCGGTCGGGTATCGTGTTGTCGTTGAACATAAAGATCGGAATATGTCCCTGGTCGGTTTCCGAGTCGGTCATATTGATAACCGTCTCCGCAAAACGAACCGAGGCAAGAGGACCGACTCCGCCGAGAATGCCGAGTGTTTTAGTTTCCATATTATTTATCAAGCTTTCCGTAAACCGGAACGGAAGTCTTTTCCATTCTGCGGTACTTTCTGTATTGGTTGAAATATGCTCCGAGAACGTAATAAGCGCGCTTTGGGCTCATATCGGGCTTGTAGTACAGCGGATAGCTGCACTTACCCGACCAAAAGAGCTTTTTCGCCTTCTTTTTAAGCTCGGGGTGCTTTTTCGTGTATCTCTTGATGATTCCCATAGGAACGACCGTGAAGAGATGTTCCTTATTGTTTGCGACCGTGTATTCAAGCTCCTTTTCGTAAATGAGGTCGTCAACGATCCACTTTACGGTATTGAAGCCGCTGCCCGTAACGTAGAAATTGCTTCTTCCGAGACGAACGTTTATCTCAAAGAAATTGTAGCTTCCGTCTCTTTCATCATACTTGATGTCAAAGTTGGCAAAGCCGGTATATCCGATATGCTCGAGGAATCTCGTTGCCGCTTCGACGATCTTTTCATCAACGTCGTTGATTATAACGACAGGGTTTCCGATAGCAGACGGTGTGTGATCCTCAAGAAGAACGTGACCGAGAGATGCGAACTTGACCTTGCTGTTTCTGTCGCAATAGCAGGTAAGAACGCGCATATTAGTGTCGTCACCGGGAATACAGTCCTGAATTAAGAACTTGTAATCGTAGCTCGACTTTTCGAGGTTAGAGAGCATCTTTTTGAGATCATCTTCGTTTTCAAAACGGAAGACCTTCTTTTTGCCGTCGAATTTCGCGTAGTGATAAAGGGCGGAGTTAGCGCATTTTGCAATAACGGGGTAGGAAAAGTCAAATTTCAGATCGTTTTCCTTGCCGCATTCGTAAACGTAGGTCTTGGGGTGGTCAATACCGAGCTCGTCGCATATCTCGTAGAACTTGTCCTTCAATACTATCCTGTCAAGAAGCTCCTTGTCAATATAGGGAATCACGAAATAAGGAGCGAGCTTATCCTTGTTGTCAACGATGGCACGAACGTACCAGTCGCCGCAGCCCATAAGTATAAGCTTTTTCTTTCCCTTGAACTCCTCACCAACGGCGATAAGACGGGAAACAAGTGCATCAACGTCCTCAAGATCGGGGAAAACTCTGTTTTCGCAGAGCTTGCTTTCAGCGATTATATTCGCCTTTGCGCGGCTTAAAACGAGTGACTTTATTTTATACTCCTCGTGATATGAGCGGACCAAGCTGTACGCCGTTATATCAGCTCCGAGTATTACGGGGAGAAATTCTCTTTCTTCAAATTTCATTGTCATAACTCCTTAAATCGGTTATCTTACGTATTGTACCACAAGCGTGTAAAAAGGTCAACAATTACCTTATCTTTCCGATCTCCTTCAGATATTCAATTACCGAGAGGGGAAGAGCATCGGAAAGATCCTCGCCGTACTTTATCATATCGCGGGCGTAGGTCGACGAAACGTGTGCATATTCCGCTTTTGACGGCAGAAATACAGTTTCGGGATGATTACGCAGACCTCTGTTTATCGTTGCAAGAGAGGTTTCGTAAGAAAGATCGTTACCGTCACGCACACCGCGTACGATCACCGAAATGCCGTTGTTCTCGGTATATTCGGTAAGAAGCCCGAGGCATACTGCGACCTTTACGTTATCAATTCCTTCACAAGCAAGCTCTGCCATTCTGACGCGCTGTTCTTCGGTAAACATTCCTTTTTTTTCGGAATTGATGCAGAGAAGAACGTGAAGCTCGTCAAACATCCGTGACGCGCGCTTGATTATATCAATATGACCGTTGGTTATCGGGTCAAAGCTTCCGGAAAATACTGCTTTCATTATTATTCTCCCGTGTTTTCTGTTTTTTCAAGAATAGTGATATACGCCTTTCCGTATTTTGCGTGCTTGTAGAGCGTCGTACCTTCGCACGCAAACGGCTCGGCTTTGTCGCTTTCGCAGACGATATATCCGCCGTTTTCAAGCAGGTCGCCATCGGAAATCTTCTTGAGTGCATCTTTAATATAATCTGAATTATAAGGCGGGTCAAGAAAAATAATATTGAATTTCTCCTTGCCCGATAGGGAACGGAGTGCTGATTTGTAATCAGTACATACGAGACGGACTTTCTCAAAGAGCTTCGTCTTTCTTGCATTTCGCTTGATTATCTCAAACGCACCGTTGTCTGCTTCGCAAATGAATGCAGACACCGCACCGCGGCTCAACGCTTCAAGCGCCATCTGCCCCGATCCGCCGAAGAGGTCAAGCACCTTTCTGCCTTCAATGTCAAACTGCAGCGTATTGAATATAGCCATCTTTGCCCGTTCGGAAGTCGGACGGGTGTTTTCACCCTCAAGCGTTTCGAGCTTCGTTCCTCTCGCGCTTCCGGTTATTATTCGCATCATATAGATTTATTCCTTGTCAGTGAAATATTTGATAATTTGCTCCGCGTCCTTCTTTGTAACGCCCTTAACGGCACACAGATCGTCGTACGAGGCGTTTTTGACGCCGTTAAGACCGCTGAATGCGGTAAGCAGTGTCTTTGCCTTGCTCGGACCGATACCGCTTATATTTTGAAGCGAAGAGCGTTTGAGCGTCTTGCGCTTCGCGCCCGTCATTCTTGAAACCGTATAACGGTGTACTTCTTCCTGAAGCTTGTAGATAAGAAGAAATACCGGCTGTTCACGGGCAATACTGATCTCCTCGTCCTCGGTTGTCAAAGCACGGGTTTTGTGGTACTCGTCCTTTACCATTCCGAAAACGGGAATGTCTATCCCCATTTCAGCCAAAACCGGCTTGATAACGCCGACGTGCGTTTTGCCGCCGTCAAGCAGAAGCAGGTCGGGGAACTCGTCCTCGGTGTGAGAAAAACGTCTTCTGACTGCCTCGACCATAGAAGCATAGTCATCCTGACTTCCCGATATTTTGTAGGTCCTGTAGGCACCTTTAACGAATTTTCCGTTTTCAATACGAACCTTACCTGCGGTAATATTTTCGTTACCGTAGTTTGAAATATCAAACGCTTCGATCTTCTCGGGGACAACTTCAAGGGAAAGAAGCTGTGCAAGACGGATAAGCGTGTCGCTTTCCTTTTCAACCTTCGTGTTATACTGCTTTGCGTATTCCTTCGCGTTACTCCGAACCATATCGCAAAGCTGCTTCAGATTTCCTTTTTCGGGCAGACGAAGCGTGACCTTTCGTCCCGCCTTTTCAGTAAGAAGCTCGGAGAGTGCCGTAAGATCGTCGTCTGCGATAGGGAAGTCAAGCAAAATTTCCCTCGGTATATATTCTCTGATTCTGTATAGCTCAAATATAAATGACGCAAGCGCCTCGCTGTCAATTATTATGTCGGCACCGTAAACGAAGCATTCCTTGTCGGTGACAGCGCCGCTTCGTATATAGAACACGGCAATAGCCGACGACGTTTCGTCGCTGTAAAGCGATATAACGTCCTGCTCGACGTTCGGCGCGGCAACGACCTTCTGCTTGTCCCAAAGCTTTGTGAGCGAACGGATTCTGTCACGGTTCAGCGCCGCGGTTTCATACATCACATTTTCGGCGGCATATTCCATTTGCTCGGTGAGCGATCTTTTTACAGCGTCAATCGAGCCGCCGAGAAAGGGAAGAACGTCGGAGAATATTTTTCTGTATTCCTCCGCCGTTATCTTTCCGGTACAGGGACCGGAGCAAAGCCCGATCTGATAGTTAAGACAAGGGCGCATCTTTCCGATATCCTTCGGAAAGCTTCTTTTGCAGTCGGGAATCCCGAACGCCTTCCGCGCGGTATTGACAATATCGTACGCTACCGACATACCCGAATACGGTCCGAAATACCTTGCACCGTCGTTTACGCGTTTTCTGTCAACGAGAATGCGCGGGTATTCCTCATTCATCGTAACCTTGATATACGGATAGCTTTTTCCGTCCTTGAGCTTAATGTTGAATTTCGGCGTATGGAGCTTGATAAGCCGATTTTCAAGGGCAAGCGCCTCGATCTCGGTCGTTGTGAGCATAACCTCAAAGTCGCGGATATTAGAAACGAGATGCGCTGTTTTGACAGTATGACTGTCAAGATCGGTAAAATATGAAAGTACGCGGTTTTTAAGCGCTTTTGACTTGCCGACGTAGATTATTTTTCCGCCCTTGTCCTTCATCAGATAGACGCCGGGGCAGAGAGGCAGGCGGCTTGCTTTGTCCTTTAATTTTGCAATTACGCTGTTATCGTAATCGGGCATACCGCCACCCCCTTTAAAAGTAGAAAAGGCAGACATACCGAGAGGTGCTGTCTGCCAACATTCGTATAATTAGTATCAGCCCTCGAAGCCGGTAGTAATAAGCTCGGAGAGTCCGTCGAGAGCTTCGTTTTCGTCAGCTCCGTCAGCTATGAGGGTAACGGTCATACCCTTGATAATACCGAGAGAAAGAACACCAAGAAGCGATTTCGCATTAACGCGTCGGTCATCCTTTTCGACCCAGATAGTCGATTTATAGGAATTTGCCTTCTGTATAAAGAAGGTCGCGGGTCTTGCGTGGAGACCTACGTTATTCTGTATTGTAACATCGCGAGTGATCATTTTAGTGCTCCTGTCAGAAAATTCTAATTAACTTTAAGTATTATAACAAGTTTTGAAAATAAAATCAATAGTTTTTGAATTATTTTTGCGTTTTTCTTTAAAAAATTGGCTTAACTTAAGGTTTCAACGGAAATAACGGTGATTTTTACAGAAACTCCGTCCGCTCTTACCGTGAAAACAGAGCCGGCGGCGATATATCTGTTGCCCCCGAGAAGATACCCGTTCTTTGATTCCATTACCTTACAGGTGAAGCTTCCGCGTACGTCAAGGAGCGTATCGTGTTCGTATGGGACAAGCTCGCCCGCGGCATTCTCACGGTACATAAGCGCCTTTGCTGGATCGGTGACGGCGGTCAAGGTGCCGAACGTGGTGCCGTCGGTATAGAACTTATTATTCTCCGTGAACGCGGCAGCTTCCTCGGGAGTAATTGCTTCTGCGACGAAAGTGACCTTCGCGTTTACAAGAGAAGTTTTTGAAAACAGACGGTCGACGACGTCGTATCTTGCTATCACTCCAACGAAAAGCGCAAGTACCACAACGATAATAGCAAAGTCAACGACGGAAAATGATATCTTTTTTTCTGAATTATGCTTTTTACTCATAATACCACCTCCGCTTATTTACCAAGCTCGGTAACCGACGTGCATTTGCCGGTGCCTGTAAAGTCGGGAACCCTGAACGAAACGCTTTCGCCTATAACGATGTCAAAGCCGTTTACCGAATAACCGTAAGCGGTTTTGGTGGCAGTTGCTCTGATCTTAATAACCATAGTTTTCATTCCCGGATAGGGAGTATAAACGGATTCTCCCGTTTCGGAGTTGACACCAACGTAATGATAGTCGGAATTGGTGACGGTGACGACTTCACCGCAGTTTTCCATAACGGCTGTGTTGACAACCTTATCTCCGACCTTGACGAGGTTAATATACTCCTCGCGAACGGGTGAAAGCGTGACGGTATACTCGATCTTAACGCTTTCCTTGCCGCTCGGCTTAACGATGTCCTTGTTGTTGAATACGAAAATGAGGACGGCGATAGCGGCGAGTGCAATAACGACGAGCGCGGCGTCTATTAAGTTAAAGCTTATCTTCTTTTTCTTTGGACCTACGTTCATTATATGTCATCCTTTTCGTTTGGAAAAATGATTCAGGGTTTTACAGTCGATCTCGAGCGTTGGCTCGTCAGACGGCGGGGCATATCTTTCCGACTTTGCGGTTTTGATCGACGCAGAAAAGAGGGCGGTTATGAGCCAGAACATAAGGAACACGGAAGGTGATAGCCAGATATAGTCAATAAGTCCCATGATCAAAAGCGCACATAAACCGGTAAAGGTCGATATGACCGAAATTTTAAGATCGGGATCGTCATCACGGCTCAATACAATGTACAAAAAATACTTTCTCAAAAGCTGTGCGATAAATACCAGGAATATTATAAGTCCCGAAATTCCGAGCGACACCGCAATCTGCGAATAGAGGGCAGAGGCGTGAGTCATTTGAATTGAGAGATCGTTCGTATAGAGCGGGTATATCTTTGTAAACGCACCCTCGCCGAGTCCGATACCGCCAAAGAAGGAATCGACCATGATCTTATTCGTCGTATAGTTTATAGTCTGTCTGTAAGATGCAATCGTACCGTCAAACGAGAAGAGCTTGTCGACGGCTCCGACGACAGAGAAAGGCATAAGTGCGATTACCATCGGTACTATAATAATAGCGGGAATAATGTAGGAAAGCGACTTCCTTGATACAAGCATCAAGAGGAGCGTAAGACCTATGACGACAGAAAGCGTTCCGCTTCTCGACCCGCCTGCGAAGAGACAAACGAGAGCAAGCATAACGGCTATTACCGACCAAGCTGTTTTCGTTACGTTTTTAGAGGTAAACGCGCGGAGGATCATAAGCGGTATTACTGCAACCGCCATGTGTATAAACGTCTGATTTACGCTCATAAGAGAGAGCACGGAGTCGGAGAATATCTCGCTGAAAATAGCGCTTCTCGTTTCGGGAAGAAGCCGTACCGCCTCTCCAACGACCGATGCAATAAGCGAACAAGAGAAAGATATGACGAGCGCTGTGCCGCATTTTTTGATCCACTCAACCGTGCGCAGCAGATTGGATACGGCAAAATAAGCACCAAGCATCGCAAGCATAATATACGCAGTTTTTAAGCTTTCCTTGGGCGAAACGGATATAACGCCGCCGAGTAAAAGAGCGATTCCGAACACGAGAACCGTAATATCAAGAGACGTGTACTTGAATATTCTTTTTCCGCGGATAAGCTTTATAAACCAGGAAAGCGTTACAAGCGCGGCGAAAGCTGCAAGTTCAGTATAAGAAAGAAAGGGAAGGACAAGGAACAATGCGACAGCACCGCTTTCGGGGAAAGCGAATACCGCGTAAAGAACGAGAAGTACGGGGAATAGAAGAAGCATAAACTGCACAGAGGTCAGAGATCCGAGAACACCTGCAATAATTCCTGCGATCAGGAAGTAAGTCGGACGTCCGATCGACCCTTCCCGAAGAAAAGAATCGTTCGTCGGTATCTTAAAGAACCCAAAGAATATCCGTGACAGTATCTTGCTTTCGGAAAACGCAGAATAGCAGTTCTTTTGAGAACCGCAGAATATTCCGCCGACAACGCAGGATCCGATGCTCAAGTATAGAGGGATATTTCCGCTGCCACCCGATATCAGATTCGTTTTTATCAGATTGACAATGGTACTGTAAAGACCAAACGAAAAATAGAATAGTCCGACGCATTTTAACTGCAAAATCGGAATTTTAGAAATCAGCTCCTTGAGATATCCCAAAATAAAGCTGTTGTCAAAGCTCTTTGCGAAAAACCGTTTGATTGGAAGGGAGACGCGTTTTTTGAAATTAATCTTCGATATAAGCTTCGAAAAAAGCCCGTTTTCATTCTTTTTCTTGCCGATCAAAAGACGTGCACTAAAGCTCTCGGGCATCTTCGAATATACGTATTCCGAAAAACGCGCAAGACCCGAAAATATCGAGCTTTTCTTCTTTGCGCTCTTGTTCTTGTTCATAAACGGACTCCTTTCGTAGATTTTAAATCAGATCTTGGCGCTTCTTCTTCGTTCTATCGACTGCTTGCTTGTAGCGCCATTTTTCGATCTCCTTGTGGTTTCCGCCCTGAAGAATGGCAGGAACCTCCTTGCCCTCAAAAACGAGGGGTCTTGTATACTGCGGATATTCAAGCATACCGCAGGAAATGCTCTCAATTTCGTGACACTCGCTGTCGGACAGCACGCCGGGAATAAGACGTGAAACGGAATCAACGAGAATGCACGCGGGAAGCTCACCGCCTGTAAGGACGTAGTCACCGACGGATATTTCTTCGTCAATGATCGTCTCAATGATTCTCTCGTCAACACCCTCGTAGTGACCGCAAAGAATTATAAGATTATCAAGCTCTGAAAGCTCCTTCGCCTTGCTCTGGGTCAGCACCTTTCCTTGCGGGGACATATAAACGACCTTTGTTTTTGAGCCGTCTGAAATATTATCTTTAACCGCCTTATAGCACGCGTAAATGGGCGGTGCCGCCATCAGCATTCCCATTCCGCCGCCGTACGGCGTATCGTCTACGCGCCGATGCTTGTCGGTTGAATAATCACGTATATTGTGTGCGTTTATCTCTAAAATTCCCGCGTCAACTGCCCGCCCTATTATACTTTCGTTAAGAACGGCGTTTATCATATCGGGAAACAACGTCAGAATATCAATCCTCATCGAAAATTCCATTTATAGGCGTAACGTATATACCAGAATCAAGCTTTATCTCCTTGACAAACTCCTTGACGGCAGGCATAAGTGCGCTTCCGTTTTCGGTCTTTATATCGTAAATATCTCCGCTGCCGCCCTGGATCACGTCGGTAAGCTTTCCGTAAACGCGGCCGCTGTTCGCGTCAATTACGTCAAGACCGATAAGGTCGGCAATCAGGTACGAGCCCTTCTTTATCGGAATGTCATCGCGGTTAGCGTAAATAACGGTGTTTTTAAGCGCAATAGCGGCGTCAACGGTATCAATAGCGTCAAGCGTAAGAAGAACCTTGTCCTTTTGAACAGACCCGCTTATAACGGCAGTTTCGGTAAATCCCTCACCGCTGACCTTCGGCGCGAAATATACGCGCTTCATCTTCGATAAAACGGAAGGAGCATCGCACCACGGCTCGACCTTAACGGCACCCTTTACGCCGTGAGTATTTATGATTTTTCCAATTTCGATAAACTGTTTCATTATTTTCCGTCCAAGTGTATATTCCTTTTTATTATACCACTTACGGCAATAGCGTTTATGAATAAACTGTAAACATTTTCCTGCGCAGAATCAATGTGAAAAACTTTGGTTTTTTACAAAATAATTCAACCGATGTTATTGACTTAATATGAAATATAAGGTAAAATAACCGTAGGCGATGCCGCAATTACTTGTAAAGGAAGAAACATCATGCGCTTCTACGAAAACATTGCAAATATTCACGTAAATACCGAGCCGCCGCGCGCTCATTATTTCCCATATGACACTCTTGAGAAGGCACTCGCGGGTGACAAGACCGCGTCGAAATTCTTTAAGTCCCTTAACGGCGAATGGGATTTCGCTTACTTCTCCCGTGACATCGACGTTCCCGCAGAAATCTGCAGCTGGGATAAAATTGACGTGCCGTCCTGCTGGCAGGCAAGAGGTTATGAGCACGCGCATTATACCAATATAAACTACCCCTATCCCGTTGATCCTCCATTCGTTCCCGACGATAATCCCGTCGGTGTTTACAGAAGAACCGTAAGCGTTACCGCAGAGGAAGCGGGCAGGGAAAACTATATCGTTTTCGAGGGCGTTGCTCCTTGCGTTGAGCTTTTTGTAAACGGAGACCGCGTCGGCTTTTCGACAGTTACTCATTCAACCTCTGAATTTAAGGTGAAGCTTAACGAGGGCGAAAACGTGATCCTTTGTAAGGTCTATAAGTGGTGCGTCGGAAGCTATATCGAGGACCAGGACTTCTTCCGCTTCAACGGAATTTTCCGTGACGTTTACATTCTCTCCCGTCCGACTGGACACGTTTTTGACGTGACGGTGAATTACGACGATAAGAACATAAGCTGCGATCATCCCTTTAGCGTATACGACGCTGAAAATAACGTCGCAAATCCCTTTAAGCCGATTCTCTGGAATGCTGAAAACCCGTATCTTTATACCGTGATCGTAGAAGAATCAGGCGAGTATATTCCTTTTAAGGTAGGTATGCGTACGCAGAGTATTTCCGAGAACGGCGAGCTTCTTATCAACGGCGTAAGCGTTAAGCTCAAGGGCGTAAACCACCACGATACTCATCCCTATAACGGTTACTCGATGACCGAAGAGGATATGATCCTTGATCTTAAAAAGATGAAGGAACTCAATATCAACTGCATCAGAACCTCTCACTATCCGCCGCAGGCGCGTTTTATCGAGCTTTGCGACGAAATGGGCTTCTATGTAGTTGACGAAGCAGATATGGAAACGCACGGCTTCGTATGCAGATCCGCAAAGTACGGATATAACTGGGACAAGATGGATGAGATCTGGCCCTGTAACAATCCTGAATGGAAGGAAATGCACATTGACCGCGTAAGACGCCTATATCAGCGCGACAAGAACCATACCTGCGTAACGATGTGGAGCTTGGGTAACGAGTCGAATTACGGCCCGAATATCGCCGCTATGAGTGACGAGCTTCGTGTGATGATGAAGGACGCGTCGATCGTTCGTCCCATTCACTACGAGAGCGCATTTATCAACAACAAGGAAGACAAGGACCCCGATACCGTTGACGTTGTCAGCCGTATGTACTGGACGATAAATAAGTATACTGATCCCGGTATGCACGATATGATCTCTTATCTCAATGCTACCGACGATAAGCGCCCTATGTTCCTTTGCGAATACTGTCACGCAATGGGTAACGGCCCCGGAGACCTCTACGACTATTGGAACGAGATCTATGCGCGCCCGAATTTCATCGGCGGATGTATCTGGGAGTGGGCAGACCACGTTGCTCTTCGTAGCGACGGACACCTCTGCTACGGCGGTGACTTCGGCGAGGAAACGCACGACGGAAACTTCTGCTGTGACGGTCTTGTACTCAACGACCGTTCCTTCAAGGCGGGCTCTTATGAAGCAAAGGCGGCATATCAGCCCCTCGCAGCAGAGTGGAAGGACGGCGTTCTTACCGTACTTAACCGCTATGACTTCACGTCCTTTGGCGCGTATAAATTTACGTACGAATATACCGTTGACGGTAAAGTCGTAAAGAGCGGCGAGCTTTCGCTTGATACCGCACCTCACGCGACCGAGAATATCGATCTTCCTCTCGAAGCGGTCGACTGCAAGCTCGGCGCATATCTTAACGTCTATATGAATAACGCCGACGGATATGAGGTTGCATCTACTCAAATGACCGTTTGCGAAGGTAAGAACGAAGTAAAGCTTTGCGATTCTAAACCCGAGATAACCACCGATAACGAATTTGCATATATCAAGGGCAACGGCTTCGAATATAAATTCAATACTCACTACGGTTATATAGAAGACCTTGGCGGATATAACGCTTCGCCCATTAAGCTTACCGTTTGGAGAGCGCCTACCGATAACGACAGAAATATCAAGAATCAGTGGTACTTTGAAAGATACAACAGTGTCAAGAATAAGGTCTATAATTGCTCCGTAGACGGCAACGTAATTACCGTTGACGCAGCTCTCGCTTCGATTTCGAGATCGCCCTTCTTAAAGTATCAGGTCAAGTATACCTTCCTCGGAGACGGCAGCGTCAAGGTTGAGCTTAACGGCGATTTCGATAAGACCGACAGACAATTCCTTCCTCGCCTCGGCTTCGAGTTCACAACAGCCGAAAAGGAATTTACTTATTTCGGCTACGGTCCTTATGAATCCTACTGCGATATGCATAACGCATCCAAGCTCTGTATGTACGAAAGCACCGCTGAAAAGGAATACGTAGACTATATCAAGCCGCAGGAGCACGGAAACCACTTCGGCGTTAAGTACCTCAAGCTCGGTGCGTTTGAGTTCATACCCGACAGTACAATGGAATGTAACGTTTCGGAATACAGCACTCATGAGCTTTCGACAAAGTGGCATAACTTTGAGCTTGTCAAGAGCGGACTAACGAACGTCCGTATCGACTATAAGGTAAGCGGTATCGGTTCAAACAGCTGCGGTCCCGATCTCTTTGAGCAGTACCGTCTTAACGACGAAAAGATCAGCTTCGGCTTCGTAATGAAAAAGCTTTGATCTAACAAAAATCCATCACAGACAACCGTCTGTGATGGATTTTTTATATGTTTTATAAAATCTTACAAGCCCAAAAGCTTTTCCGCATTCTGATATGCTATCTTCTTGAAGGTCGTTTCGCTGATCTTGCCTTGCTCCTTCCAGGATATGAGAAGACTGTCAAGATGAACGGGCATATATCTGCCCATAAGGTCGGTACCGAAATAGAGCCGATCCTCAAATTCGCTGAGGAAGCGGGGACCGTAGTTCGGGTCTCTGCTGATAGCGTTAAAGCAGGTTCCGTCGGAAAGATCACCGCAAAGGTTTTCGTACTTTCTAAATAGCTTCGGAACAGTACCTTCCTCGTCGATCGGGCCCTTATCGAAATTACAAACCTGATCGCCCCAGGGAGTCATAAACGCAGCTCTTGCGCCAACGGTTGAAAGCTTTGCGATCTCGCACCAGAAAACAGGACCGTGACCGAAGATCTTAAGCTTGGGGAAAGCCATAAGACAATACTCAAGCATGGGAAGTCCTACGTCGTCATAAACACCGAAATCGCCCTTTCTTTGAGCAGAGCCGTCGTATACTACGGGGAGACCAACCTGTTCAGCGGCTCTGAACAGATTCTGCATCAAGGGATTATCGAGATCCATTGTGCACATTATCTCGCCAATACCCTTACAGCCGGCGTTCTTATAGTGTTCAAGTACCTCTTCGATCTTTGCAAAGGGAGAGTTTGTCATAACTCTCGGATCGACGTTACAGTAGGGAACAAATCTGTCGGGGTAGGTTTCGCAGATCTCAATAACTTCCTCATTTGATTGAGGCAAATAGATCTCAGGGTTGATGATGGGAAGAATTACAGCCATTTCAACCTTCATTTCATCATATCGAGCAATCAGCTCATCAGGTGTAGAGAAGGGAATATACGGGGGCTTTCTTCTGTAACAATGTGTGTGAATATCAATAAACATATTATACCTCCAAGGTAGTTGTAATTGAGTCATTCGCTCAATATATGTTGCGTTATATGTAAGCTTCAATATCAAAAGATTTCTGACCCGTCATAATTCCGACGTACGATACGCCGCCCACGACTATATGCTCAACGAGCGGAAGTCCAAGCTCACCGAATATCTTTCGGTAGTTAGAAGTAAAAGATACGTCGGCAGCGGATGGAGTACAATTTCCGTCGGGATGATTATGAGCAACAACGAAGGACGCCGCGTTCTTTGAAAACGCCGCTTCGGCTATCTTTCTGACAGAACCCTCTGTTCGATTTACAGTACCTTCACTGACGAGGAGTATATCAATCATCTCACATTTGTTGTTGAGAAGCACAGCGATCAGCTTTTCGTTTTTCTCGCCGATAAAGTAATTGACAAGATAATTACCGAGCTTATGAAGATCGGTAAAATCGGGATATCTTGTATCCTTGTCCATAAGATATGCACGGGATAACTGCGGTATCAGCTTGATAAGAGTAGCAGCATTCTCACCTATACCGTTCACCTTGCATAGATCTCCGATCTCGGCATCGAACACCGCGGCAAGCGATCCAAACTTGTCAAGAAGCGCGTGCGCGAGATCATTCGTATCCTTTTGCGGAATTGCATAGAAAAGAAGAAGCTCAAGTATATTATGATCCTCAAAGGAACGAAGTCCTTCTTTCTGAAATCTCGCACGGAGGCGGGAACGATGATGCTTGTGAGGATTGTCCTTTTTATCAACTGTACTCATTTAAGTGCCACCGAAATTGCGTCGAATATCCCTTTGACGGGCTCGATCTTAATAGTGAATTTTGCGGGGTCAAGCTTTCCTTTACCGACGTTTCTCTCGGGAAGAATGACTCTTGAAAAGCCGAGACGCTCCGCCTCGCGGACTCTCTGCTCGGCAGCGGCAACTGCTCTGCATTCTCCCGCAAGACCAATTTCGCCGATCGCTATCATATCATCGGGGAGCGGCTTGTCCTTAATGCACGAAATCAGCGAAAGTGCCGTTGCAAGGTCAGCGGCAGGATCGCAAAGACGAAGACCGCCTATTACGTTAATATAAGCATCGTACGACGAGAAACGGAGTCCGAGACGCTTCTCCAAAACAGCGAGTAGCAGATAAAGGCGGTTATAATCAAAGCCGTTGGACGTTCTCTTCGGTGAGGGGAAAACCGTGGTAGAAGTAAGCGCCTGAATTTCGGCAATTAACGGGCGCGTACCCTCAATAACGCAGACGGCGCAGTTGCCGGATACGTTCTTCGGACGTCCCGCCATAAGTGCTTCGGATGGATTAGGCACTTCATTAAGCCCTTCAGACGTCATCTCAAAGACGCCGATCTCATTCGTAGATCCAAATCTGTTTTTTACCGAACGGATTATTCTGTACGCGTGATCGCGTTCGCCCTCAAAATGAAGAACGGCGTCAACCATATGCTCAAGCACCTTCGGACCTGCTATCCCTCCGTCCTTGTTTACGTGACCGACGAGGAATATCGAAATGCCCTCGTTTTTGGCAATTCCGATAAGGCGCGACGATGCCTCCTTGACCTGATTAACGGAACCGGGCATAGAGGTTGAATTTTCCGAATAAATAGTCTGCACAGAATCTGCGATAACTATATCGGGATTCAGACGTGAAATCTCCTCAATAATTCTGTCAAGATTCGTTTCCGTCTGAATATAGAGATTATCCGAATGAATACCGAGTCGGTCAGCTCTCATTTTGAGCTGTGAAGGCGATTCCTCGCCCGATACGTAAAGAATTTTCTTTCCTTCGTCGGCAATAGTACCGCAAATCTGCATAAGAAGCGTCGATTTACCGATGCCGGGCTCGCCCGAGATCAAAACGACGGAGCCGCTTACGAGTCCGCCGCCGAGAACCCTGTCAAGCTCCTCGGTACCGGTCTTTATTCTCATATAATCGGGCGCTTCAAGCTTGTTAAGCTGAACTGCAGGCGTGCTCTTGCCGCTGTACGGAGCTGAAACACTTTTTGATTTCTTTTCATCTACGAGGACTTGCTCCTCAAGGGTGTTCCATTCCGAACAGGACGGGCATTTACCGAGCCATTTAGCGCTCTGATATCCGCATTCGGTGCAGACGTATACGCTTTTAGTCTTCATTTACTTGCCTTTCGAAAGAGTTTATAATAGCTGTAGCTATCGCGGATGAAAGCTTGACACGGTATTCGGGCGTGTCAAGAAGCTCCGCTTCGTTTGAATTTGACAGAAACCCGCACTCAACGAGTATTGCGGGCGATTGAATTTTGTGGAGCAGAAAAATGGTGCTGTCCGCCTTTTTGATCTTGCGGTCGTTATCGGGCTGTATAGACGCTTTAACAGTGTCCTGAACTGATTTTGCAAGGTTGAAGCTGTGACCGTTATTCGGCGAATAATAAACCTGTAACCCACTGTATTGTGAAGCGGTGAATTTATTCATATGAATACTGACGAAGGCAGCGTCAGCGTGCTCAACTGCTATTTCAAGCCGTCCCTTAAGATCCTGCATCTTGCGCGTTCCGCCGTCGGGATGAGTAAGCTCAACGTCGCAGTCACGCGTCATAATAACCTCGTAACCGAGAATGTGGAGCGTTTCGCGCATAGAAAGCGAAATATCAAGATTAAGTTGCTTTTCGTGCGTTCCCGTAACCGACGCCGCGCCTCCGTCCTTACCGCCGTGACCGGCATCGAGAACGATTCTGCGCCGCTCGTCAACGCCCGTTTCAAGCTCTTCAAGAGGCGGGCAGAATGGAGCGAAAATGCTTCTTAAAAGCATAACGCATACGATAATTATCAACGACAAAATGAAATATACGGGAAGGCGCTCGCCTATTTTTCTTGCCATGATCCCTCCGAGATTTTTTTATCATTATATTCGGAGAGAAGAAATCTTAATACATTCGTTTGCCCTTTTTCTTGATATTGAAAAGGACGTATACGAATGCTGCGGCACTGCTGATAAGACCGAGGACGACAATGACCGTAATCAACACAAAGGGGGTGAGGTCCTTTTCATAATGGAGCTTGACCGATTGAACGTCGATAAATATCTGCTCGTCATTTGAAGTATCGGTACGAGCCCAAATTTTAATTCGAGCATTTGAGAGCTGCTTTCTCGTCAATCCGTGAACGGGGAATTTTAGAGTTACCCACTCGTTTGTGGTAACGGCAGATGAGAACTTGAGAGTGGCTCTACCGCCTCTCGAATTACCGTCGATCATAAGAACGAAATCCGAATTTTTGCAGGAAGCGTTGACTCTTACCCTTACGGTAAGGTATTCTGCACCCGATAGACTTACAATGTCCTCAAGATTTATGCCTGCACCCATATGCTCAAACGGGGAAAGACGAAGGGAGGCAATTCTCATAAACGTCGTTTTGCCTTCAGTCATCTGCTCAATATAATTAGTATTATCGGTCGGGTAAAAGTTATAAAGACTCTTTGAAAAATCGAAAAGGGTAGAAGTGTCATATCGACCTGCGGCAAGATTTGCAGACACGCTCGGGATAGTTAAAATAACTCTCGTTCTGGTTATAGTGTCTTTTATCAGCTCATCGTAATTTTTTACGGGAAGTCGGGAACAGATGCCCTTAATGACCTTTACGCTTTCGCTGTCAAAGCAGTCAACCGCCGCAAAGATGTCATAAATTTCTTTCTTGTCTTTTCTTTCAAGAGTGAGCTCGCTTGAAGAATAGAGACCGTAGTAAAGGTTAATTTCGTAATTGTGGTCGACGTGTCGGTGCCAGATGAACGCCTCAAGCGAAGGCAGACGTGATGCGTTATAAAAAGCATAAGCGTAAGCAGCCGCCTGTGTTTTCTCGCTCTCTTCGCCGTAAACACCGCTTACACCGAATTCCGAGATCACGACCGAACGAATCATTCCGTTGCAAAGCATATACTCCTGGTTCAGAAATTCGTGAAGAACGGGCAGGTTTTTCATTGTAAGATACTCGGTATCAAGCGTTTCGGTCGCCTTTTCGTCGAGCCAGAATTCCGTCATCTGCAAATCTGACGGATAAGGATTGACCGCAATACCGAAATTAACGTCGGGAATACGCTCCGCAACCTCTGTCAAGAGGTCTTTGGCACCAAACACACCGACAAGCTCGTTATCAATAGCGTTCCATACGTTCGAAACCGACGCGTAGACCTTCGCATTCGCATACGCACTTCTGACTGCAAGATCTGCAAATCGCAGATACGCCGCATATTCCTTTGCGTGTGAAGAAAGGTCGCTGATACCGCTATTGTGATTTTCGTAAGTGTTGTTTACTTCATATCCGAGAATATAGCTTCCGCAGAAGCCGTATTTAGCATCGGAAAGGGAATATCTTTCGGCAATAAAATGCATAACTGCCGCAAACGTGCTTGCATTTTCAAACGTAGATACGTTCGGAGCGAAAATTGTGTTGCTTTCGCCCTTTGCTTCGGGGTAATAAAGATTCTCGTCTGCATTCGCGTCAAACGCGAGAATATAATTGATGTATACGTTTATTCCAGCGTCCGAAAGCGTTTTGATTCTGTAATCGAGAAGATCGAGCGCTTCATTGTCGACGAGGTATCTGTTATCACCGAAAACGAAGGCAGTTGAGGTTTCTTCGCTGCTCGAAATCAACTCGTTAAGCTTAACGTGAACAACGGTCTGACCTACGCCGATAAGCTGCGCGTCGGCAATATACTGAACCTCAAGACCCTTCACGCTCGTTGCCTTAAAAAACGGTCTGTCATTGTGCGAAACGGCAGAGACGTTGTTAATATATCTGGCTTCTGTCAGAGCAGTGTATTCATTTGACGTTTTAACTGCAAGAACGTAGCCGTAAAGAACAGAGGAATGGTCGGTCGAATCGAATTCAAGCTCAAAAACCGCTTTCCCATTTTCGGCGTTCGCCTGCGAAATCGGTGCGGACGAGGTAACGTCCTCATTATCAGGCGTTACGCGGAAGAGGTAGTATGTGCCTACTGTTTCGGGCGTAAGCAGATAAGTGGCAACGAGTGACTTACCGTCCTCGCTCACTTTAATCGTTGAATCGTAAGTCGGTTCTTCCGGCTTTTCCGTTTCCTCAGTGTTTCCCGTTTCTTCCGCATATATCGGCGTAAACGGTACAAGACAAGCAAATATCAGTAAAAATGCGATAAATCGCTTCATTATATCCTCCGAAAAACGGAGCGAAAGATTGTGATCTTCGCTCCGTTATTGTGGTAATTACTGTGCCGCGTCAACGATAGCGGTGAAGTCGGCTGCTTTAAGGGAAGCACCGCCGATAAGTCCGCCGTCAACGTGGTACTTGGAAAGAAGCTCTGCGGCGTTATCGGGCTTCATAGAGCCGCCGTACTGAATGGTAACGGCTTCCGAGATGTCCTTGCCGTACTTTGCGGCAAGAACCTCACGGATGATTCCGCAAACCTCGTCCGCCTGATCGGAGGTTGCGGTCTTTCCGGTACCGATAGCCCAAACGGGCTCGTATGCGATTATTACGTTCTTGACCGCGTCAGCGTCAACGTCAAGAAGCGCGATCTTTGTCTGACGTGCAACTACCTCTGCGGTTACGTCCTGCTCGCGTTCGGTGAGAACCTCACCAACGCAAAGGATAGGAGTAATTCCTGCTTCAAGAGCGGCTTTAAGGCGAAGGTTTACAGTCTCGTCTGTCTCGCCGAAGTACTGTCTGCGCTCGCTGTGACCGATAACGACGTACTCAACGCCGCATTCTTTAAGCATATCAGCGGAAATCTCACCCGTGTACGCGCCGCTCTTCTTGAAGTGAACGTTCTGCGCACCAACCTTGATGTCAGTGCCCTTAACGGCATTAACAACGGTTGCAATATCAACGAAGGGAACGCATACGACGATGTCGCATCCGTTCTTTCCCTCGACCATCGGCTTAAGCTCGTTTACGAGCTTTTCTGCCTCGGAGGGAGTCATATTCATTTTCCAGTTGCCGGCAATTACGGCTTTTCTTACGCTCTTATTCATTGTCAGTTACCTCACTAATTACTTGTCCTGAAGGCAAGCGATACCGGGAAGCTCAAGACCCTCAAGGAATTCAAGGGAAGCGCCGCCGCCGGTCGAAATGTGAGTCATCTTGTCAGCAAAGCCGAGCTTTTCGATAGCAGCTGCGGAGTCGCCGCCGCCGATGATCGAGATCGCGTTGCTCTCTGCAACAGCGGTAGCAACACCAAAGGTGCCGTGCTCAAACTTCTTCCACTCGGAAACGCCCATCGGTCCGTTCCAAACAACGGTGCCTGCATTCTTGATAGCGTCGGTGAAGAGCTGAATGGAAGCAGGTCCGATGTCAAGACCCATATATCCGTCGGGAATGTTATCGGAGTTCACGTAAATATCGTGGCACTCGGGATCGTAGCCGTCACCTGCGTGGTTGTCAACGGGAAGAAGAACCTTAACGCCCTTTGCCTCTGCCTTCTTAAGAAGCTCAAGAGCAAGCTCAAGCTTGTCGTCCTCGCAGAGAGAGGTACCGATATTGTAGCCAAGCGCTTTGTTGAAGGTGTATGCCATAGCGCCGCCGATAACGAGAGTATCGACCTTCTCGATGAGGTTGTTGATAACGCCGATCTTGTCGGAAACCTTTGCACCGCCGAGAATAGCAACGAAAGGACGCTTTGGATCGGAAAGAGCACCGCCCATAATGGAGATCTCTTTCTGAATGAGGTATCCGCAAACTGCGGGGAGGTAATCGGCAACACCGGCAGTCGATGCGTGAGCGCGGTGAGCGGTACCGAATGCGTCGTTTACGTAGATGTCAGCAAGGGAAGCAAGCTTCTTTGCAAACTCGGGATCGTTCTTTTCTTCTTCAGCGTGGAAACGAACGTTCTCAAGAAGAAGGATCTCGCCGCTCTTGAGGTTAGCTGCCTTATTAACGGCATCCTCGCCAACAACGTCGGAAGCCATAATAACTTCCTTGCCGAGAAGCTCGGAGATCTTTTCTGCGATGGGCTTAAGGGAAAGCTTCTTGATGTCGCCCTTTGCCTTTTCAAGAGCAGCTGCGGTTGCCTCCGGCTGCTCGTTTTCGGGAAGTGCCTCGATCTTCTTCTTTTCCTTCTTCGAGAGCTTGAGCTCGGAGTTAAGAACGTTGTGAGGACGACCCATATGAGAGCAGAGAATTACTGCCGCGCCGTTGTCAACGAGATACTTAATGGTGGGAAGTGCGCCAACTATTCTCTTGGGGTCGGTGATAACACCGCCATCCATCGGAACGTTGAAGTCGCATCTTGCAAGAACCTTCTTGCCGGAAACGGAAATGTCTTCGATTGTTTTCTTGTTGTACTGCATATTAAACCTCCAAACCGATGATCGGTATAAATTGACGTTTTATACCTACGCCTACGCGTAAGCACACATAATATATTATATCATAAAATTAATATTTATCAATAGATTTCAGTAAAAAACTCGGATATTTTACATTTTTTGTAAGAATTATCCGAGTTTTTAGTATTTAGTTTACGTATAGTAGCGCAATTCGGTCATTTCCCGAATAATCCTTCATAATCTGACAACTGAACAGCTCCTTTAATGTCTGTCCCTGATCGTAACCGATCTCGCATATTATTGAACCGCCGCGCTTGACATTTTTCTTATATCTGCCAAACAAAACACGGTAGAAATCAAGCCCGTCACTACCGCCGTCAAGAGCGATCCTCGGCTCTTTTTTTACCTGAACGGATAGCGTATCTATAACGGCGCTCTGAATATACGGCGGATTAGAAACGATAGCGTCGAATTTCTGTGCGCCGAGAGGTTCGTTACGCAAAATATCAGCTTGAACGAACGAAATTCTACCGTCAACACCGTTCAAAACGGCGTTCATTTTCGCAATCTCAAGCGCCTTTTCGGAAATATCGACGGCAACAGCATTTAAATCCTTTCTGTGAGCAAGCGTTGATATCGCAATGCAACCGCTTCCCGAGCAAAGATCGGCAAAAACGCCGTTATGCGGAAGATTTTTTATAAGCCACTCAACGAGATGCTCGGTTTCGGGGCGGGGAATAAGGCAGTCTTGTGACACCTTGTAGGTCTCGTCATAAAAATACCATTCGCCGAGAATATAAGCAAGCGGTTCGCCGTTTTCCAGCCGTCCGATTGCCGCCAGATAATCGTTGTTATCAGCGAATTTCTCGCGCAGTAGCGTTTCCTCAAGATTCGAGAGCTTCATCGTTACCCTCGTTTTGATCTTCGTTTACGTCAATATTGTGAGTGTCGATGTGAACGAAATCGGGAAATTCATCGGGGAGTGCGCTCTTGAGCGCAATTATCGCACATTCGATCTGCTCATCGTTCGGCTCACGGGTCGTTATCCTCTGCATCCAGAGACCGGGTGCGGAAAAAATACGCGTTACGAAGTTATCGTGCTTGCCTGCGAACATAATAAATTCGAAGCTGATACCGACGATGAGAGGAAGCATAGCAAGCTTCAGAAGCGTGCGGAGAAGCATATTATCCCAGGTTATTATCGGCAGGGAATTGATAAGAATACTGATTATGAGAACTACGAAAATAAAGCTCGTTCCGCAGCGGGGGTGATATCTTCTGTGCTTCTTTACGTTCTCGACCGTAAGCTCCTCACCCGCCTCATAGCAGAAGATCGATTTGTGCTCCGCGCCGTGATACTCAAAGGTGCGGCGAATGTCTTTCATTAGAGAAACGAGAAGAAGATAAGAAACGAAAATCGCAATCTTTATAACGCCCTCTACGGTGCTTTTCCATATTCCGAGATCAACACGCGGGATCATATCAATAAGCTTGACTGCATACGACGGAAGAAGCATAAAAAGTGCCACAGCGAGTGCTATTCCGAATACCATTGAAATGCCCATAATGATATTCATCAGCTTGTCTCCAAACTTCCTCTGTAACCACTTCTCGAATTTGGTCTCGGGCTCAATTTCGTCAAGACCGCCGTACTGCTCTGCGGATATAGAGAGCGTTTTGAAGTTGAGTATCATTGATTCAACGAATCCAACGATTCCTCTGATTATCGGAATACGAAGGAATTTGTATTTTTGTCTTACGGAAGTATGATAATTTTCACTTAAACTGATGCTTCCGTCCTCACGGCGAACGGCAATGGAATACTTCTCCTTGCCCTTCATCATAACGCCCTCAAGCACGGCTTGTCCGCCGACGGTGCCGAGACGGCAGTTAGTAAATTTATTTTTCTTACTCATAGAGTATCGTCCTCCGAGTTATATTAAATTTATTATACCAAAAATGAAGGTCAAAATATACAATAATTTGTAAACAAAGGAGCTTATGGGACGATAATGACGTAAAAAGTAAAGATCACCCTCTGAATTGAGGGTGATCTGTCTTATTCTTTGTTTTCGCTATCGTGCTTTTCTTCCTGACCGTAAGCGCTCATACCGTTAATATCACGGTTTTGCATTTCCGCCTGGCGCTTGGCTTCCACTTCCTCGCGCTTTCTGCGGTCTTCCTCTTCCTTCTTGCGTCGCACCTCGTTTTCTTCAGCACTCTTGCGGCGCTTTTCCTCGGCTATCTCGTCAAGCTCTTCGAAGGTCGGATCGCCTTCCATAAGTGCCTTGAACTGGTCGCCGTCAACGGTCTCAACCTTTATAAGGTACTCTGCGAGCTTCTGAAGCTTGTCGGAATGCTCGTAAAGTATCTCGGCACATCTGCGGTATGCACGGTCGATGATATTCTTGATTTCGGAGTCGATCTCCGCAGCAGTTGCTTCGGAATAATTCTTGCCGGAGCTGAAATCACGTCCGAGGAACACCTCGTCATTACTGTGCTCTGAGCCGTAAAGAACTGTTCCGAGCTTTTCGCTCATACCGTATTTGGTTACCATATTGCGCGCAATCGCTGTTGCGTGGCTGATATCGGAGGACGCACCCGACGAGATATCGTCAAGCTTGAGCTCTTCGGCAACGCGTCCGCCGAGAGCAACGACTATGCGGTCAAACATAGCGTTACGCGTGTCGTAGCTGCTGTCCTTTTCGGGAATCATAACGGTTACGCCGCCCGTTCTGCCGGCGGGTACTATCGTTATATGCTTAACGGGATCGGCAGTGGGGGAGAAGTAAGCGGCAACAGCGTGACCTGCTTCGTGGAACGCGGTGAGCTTGTTGTCCTTTTCCTCGCGGATCTTCGACTTCTTCTTGGGACCGACGAGGACCTTCATATAGGAATCCTCAATCTCGTCCATACCGATAAGGGACTTACCGCGTCTTGCGGCGAGAAGTGCCGATTCATTCAGGAGGTTAGCGAGGTCAGCGCCTGTAAATCCGACGGTAGACTGTGCAACCTTTGTGAAATCAACCGTATCTTCAAGGGGCTTGTTTCTTGCGTGAACCTTAAGGATCGCCTCGCGTCCCTTAAGGTCGGGATAATTGACCGTTATCTGACGGTCGAAGCGTCCGGGACGAAGGAGCGCGGGATCGAGAATGTCGGGGCGGTTCGTTGCGGCAATAACAATAATGCCGTCCGTCGAGCCGAAGCCGTCCATTTCAACGAGAAGCTGGTTAAGCGTCTGCTCACGCTCGTCGTGACCACCACCGAGACCTGCGCCTCTGTGACGGCCGACAGCGTCAATTTCGTCACTAAATACGATGCTTGCGGGATGCTTCTTCGCAGTATCACAGAGATCACGAACACGCGAAGCACCGACACCGACGTCCA
>CAZVVM010000004.1:0-7107 GCA_964630635.1 uncultured Ruminococcus sp.
TTTCGAATACTACTACGGTAAGAGTAGGCATTTCAAAATTCTTTTCCATTATTATGATCTCCTTTCATTACTGATAAGCGGTGTCCCAAACACGGAGCTTGTAGAAGCGTCCCTGGTCGGAATGGATTTCTGTAACGTTGCCTTCAGCATCTACACGGTTGATCCATGTTGTGTTCCAGGTCTCGAGAAGTCCGTCGGGATACATATAGACGAGCTCGCCTGTCGGAAGAATACCAATACCCTTAATGCTGCTCTGTTCAACGATCATAGTAGCTTTGCGGGTGCGTTTGTCAACAACGTAAATGCCGTTATGCGTCGAAACCATAAGCTTGTGAACGTCTTTTCCGTAGGGCTGGAGGTCGTGTCCGGAAGTATCGGGAAGCACTACGCTAAGCGTTTCGTCCTTAACGAGAGAGATAGTTCCGTCGTCGTTAAGATTTACCTCGTAAGCGGTAAGGAGGTTCGTGCCGAGTGCCCAAAGCACGTTGTACTCGGGATCCCAAAGAACGCCGTGTGCGTCGTTGTAGTAGACTTCAAGTATGCACTCGGAGGGATTCTCGCCGTAGAGGTTGAAGAAAGTAAGCGTGCATCCCGGAGCGGTAGCGTGAGTCGTGGCGTTGGTACCGCCCGTTACGATGACGCCGTTCGGAAGAAGCTCAATAGAGTGAGAGTTGCCGGAGGACTCGGTCGTTCTCCAGATAACCTCCTTGGTGTCGTAAGATACCATCTCGGCGATCTTTCCTGCGGTGGTAAGAACTACGTCGCCGTAAGGAGCGTAGTTACGGAACTTGAAGCCGCTGATCGTGGTAGCGGTGGTCTTGTACGTCCAAACGGGAGTATTCATATTGCCTGTCGCAATATCGTAAACCTCAATCTGGTTCTTTGACTGGTTAGCCATACCAACGAGAAGCTGCTTATCCTCTCTCGCTTCTTCGTTGAGATCGTAGAGAGAATTAAGAAGAGTGAGCTGCTTGTCGGAGAGCTGACCTACGTTATCTTCATCAAGAGCAACCTTGATGTAGGAATAGAGAGACACATTGTAGGTTTCTTCATTTTCGCCGCTTACTACCTTGATAGCGTCGGCAACGTGATACTTACCTGCTACGGGAGTAACGTCGAAGTAGTAGATATTGGTGTTTTCTACGTTATTAAGCGTAATCTCAACACCGTTAAGGTAAACCTTAGCGTTGTTCTCGATAATAAAGTGATGACGGAGGAACATATTTCCGTTGTCATCAAAGTCGATATTGAAGAGCTTGTATTCAGCGCCATCAATAACGTTACCCGTAACGGCGTAATCATCGAGAGCTCCTGCAGCGGGTCCGATTACGGTAACCTCACCGTCGTTATTATTGAGATAGTTGTCAAATGCGGTGTTCTTATTGGTTTCAGCGTTTTCAAGAGCGGTATTATCATATCCGCACTTATCACAGATATTGTCGTCGCCATACGTGCACGCTTCTTCGGCTATATCGGTGTCGTCGCAGCAGATACGGTTGAAGCGGTGAGTTCCCTTGCCCGTATTGACGTAAACGCCTGCCGAGGTATGGTTACTCTTGTCAACCTCGCCGAAGGTAACCTTACAGTTCGTACAGGTCTCGGGAGCGTTACAGGTTGCCGTTGTACGGGTCGTGTGCAGGCACTCGTAAGCACAGGTAGAGCAAACGCCGTTTGCCCATGCGTGAGCTGCGCGCTCGGAGTCAACTCCGCATCCGTTGCTACATGCGTACCAGTGCTCGGTCTCGCTCGTAGTATAGGTGTCAGCATAGTCGTGACCGCCGATGCCGGGATCAACTATCGAAGCGAGCCGCTCGGTTGCATTTGCGTCAGAATAGTTAAATCCGCAGTAGCAGGTATAATGATCAAGGATACCGTCAACGCACGTCGCGGGAACGCCGGTCACCTTGGTAACGGAGTCAGCGGAGCAGACGTGGTCGTGCTCGATGATCGTAAGCTCCGAGGTGCCATCGGAAGACCAGTTTTCATATTCGTCACTCTCCAAAGGTGCTCTGACGATATATACCTTTTCGTCCTTTTTAAGAGTAACCGTGGCGCTTGCAGTTATCAATTCCAGGTCTGCCGTTGAACTGTCTTCCGCGAGGCGTACGCCTTCTTCATTCATAATGAAGACTTCAACGCCCCTGCCTCTTGAGCCGGTCCAGTTACTGTTATGAGAGAACGTGATTTCAAATTCTCCCGCATACGGAGCGGTGAATATAGCTACGGAGCCGAGACCTTTACCTTGACCTATGTGACCGTTATGGTGTCCGCCGGCAGCTATTATCGTGAAATCGGTTTTAGAGATCGTCCAAAGCTTATTTCCGGTAACGCCGTCGGTAAGATACCATTGCGTGTCGTTATATCTGATTTCGATTCCGTCTGTGAATATCTTGTCTTCTATGGTACCTTCGGTATCTCTCTGGTATCTTGCGAGCTCGACGTTTCCGCGAACGTCGAAACGGGAAGTACCGTCAAAGAAAATGGGAAGTTCAGCGTTTGCTTTTTCAAGCTTAACGACAACGTTGCTGAGTTCAAGAATGTGCGATCTGTTTGCGTCGCTGATAGAATCCTTGATCGTGGATTCACTTGTAAGCGAGAAGGTAAACATAAGGATATCGTCGACCTGAAGATCAACCGTACCCTCAACCGTTGCAGAGGTCGCGCCCGTCTTAAGTGTAAAGGACTCAAGCGGCTCGCCGCCGTTCTTTCTGACGGCGACTTCAATGGTTATATCCGTGGCGGGGCTCGAGTCATCGGTAGTTCTTATCAGCTTAACGAGCTCCGAATAAGAGTACGTACCTGCCTTGGGAGCGGTAAATACTACCGTGGGGTTCTGAGAAGCAGCGGTAACACCGGTGGCATCGGTTATGGGAGAAACCTTCATATAGGAAGAGTTGTCTCCGGTTGCGAATATTGTACCGCCTCTCCAGCGTCTACCGGAATTTACGTACCACGTCGTCCAGTTAAGCTCCGGGTTGTTCGTAAGATTCTGTCTGATCTGCGTGGTTTCAACGTAGGGGTAAGGACCAATGCCTGAGTTGCTTACGCCGTAATTATCGGCAGAAACCGTGGAAACGCCCTCGTAAGGGGTGGAGGCGGTGGCAGAAGGAGTAGCGAACGAAGTAAGCTCCCACTGTCCTTTCTTAGAGATGCTCCAACCGTTCGAGTCAATTTCGTCGGTCGTGTTCCAGTCCATGGGAAGCGTCCACATGTCTTCGTTTTCTACATAAGTCCCATCGGCTTCAACCGCGTGTACGTCTACAAGCGGACGAGAGATTATGAAGGTGGACACTACCATAAAACACGCCAACAAAAATGAAAGTACGCGTTTTTTCATAAATTTTTCCTCCTTTAAGATTTTAAATTTTTCATGAAAAATTCTATATTCATCCTCGCCATAAAATCGGATTCCCCAATCCCTTTTTTCACACTCGGAAGATTATAGCAACGTATCATATGCGGATACAAGCCCGCCTATTGTTAAAGATACACAATTATTATACCCCCCCCCCGCACTTTTTGTCAATATTTTTTTCAATTTTCTTACCATTATTATAGATATATTTCGGCGCACCGCGCAAATACGGCGTTACTTCCCTTTTAAACGGTGCGACAGAGGACGTCGCACCCTACAAATTAACGTTCAATATAACTTTCGTAGGGGAGGGGTTTCCCCTCCCGTATTGAAAGAATGTTACTTTACCTTTTTACGGGTCGTCGAGGGCGCCGACCCCTACCAAGAAACGTTCAATATACCTTTGGCGGGGAAAAACAAGACGGCGTTCTTCCGCAAATTTCCAAACAAATGTTTGATTGCCTATTGACAAAGAACATCTGTTCGTGCTATAATCGGTACAACGGAGGTGAAAGAAATGGAACGGACGGTCTTGCACTGTGATATGAACAACTTTTTCGCGTCGGTCGAGTGCCGCAAGGACTCTCGGCTTTTCGACCTTCCCGTCGCGGTCTGCGGAAGCATTGAGGAGCGGCACGGAATCGTGCTTGCCAAAAATTACGTTGCGAAAAAATACGGCATCGTGACGGGCGAACCCGTCGTTCGCGCAAAGCAAAAATGCCCCGACCTTATTATCGCCGAGCCGCATTACGACGAATATATGTATTTTTCGCGTCTGGCGAAGGAGATATATCTGTCCTATACCGATCTCGTCGAGCCGTTCGGCGCAGACGAATGTTGGCTCGACGTAACGGGAAGCCATGCGCTTTTCGGTGACGGCGAGACGATTGCGAACACGGTGCGTGAACGCATAAAAAATGAGCTTGGGCTGACGATCTCCGTCGGTGTATCCTTCAACAAAACGTTTGCCAAGCTCGGCTCGGATATGAAAAAGCCAGACGCGGTGACGGTCATTCCCCGCGACGGCTTTAAGGAGAAGATATGGCATCTGCCCGCGTCGGAGCTTATGGGCGTAGGTCCTGCGACGAGCGCGACGCTTGCGCGTTTCGGTATTCACACGATCGGACAGCTCGCGCGTGCCTATCCGCCGATGCTAAAGAGCACGCTCGGCAAAAACGGACTTTCGCTTATCGAAATCGCAAACGGCAGAGATAATTCACCCGTAATTTCCGAGGAAAACGCCGAGCCGATAAAAAGTATGAGTCACGGCACGACGACCGCCCGCGATCTCACAACGCGCGAGGAGATAAAGACCGTTATGCTTGCCCTTTGCGAGGAGCTGGGGCATCGGCTTCTTGCGCTCGGCAGAAAGGCGTGTTCGGTCAACATCTCGCTCCGCGACTGCAATCTTCAGACGCGTCAGTATCAGTGCCGTCTCGATATGCCGACAGACAGCTATTCCGTGATCGCCAAGCGCGCATTTGCCCTTATGTGTGAAAAGCACAAGCTTTCCGCGCCGCTGCGCTCGGTGACGGTCGGAATTAACGACCTGATCCCGTCGTCCTCGCCCTGTCAGATCGACCTTTTTACCGACCCGTCCGACACAGTAAGGCGCGAAACGCTCGACTCCGTGATGGACAGTATCAACGCCCGTTACGGCAGAGATAAGATCCGCTACGGGCTTCTTTATTCGTCTTCCCTCTCCGACGTCGGCGAGGGCTTCGGATTCGGGAAGATAAACAGTATGATGGCGGCGACGTGACGGGAAGGCAAGAGGGCGTTCACGATGATTTGCAACGTTGTTTGTAGGGGCGACGTCCTCGGCGCCCCGCCGCTCCCGCGTTCACTCTATCCGACATTTTACAAATCTCCGACACTCCGTAGGGCGGGGTTTGCTCGGAACCCCCGAAACTCGCGTCCGCTCGTTTCGGGGAACCCTGCTCACCTCATCCACCGCAGACGCAGCGTCTGCGGTCCCCCTTCCCCGCTGGGAAGGCAAGACAACGTCACAAAACTTCGCCGCATTGTTCGCAGGGCGAGGCATATTAAAAAACACCTGCCGAAGCAGGTGCTTTCTCATTTTATTCGTGAAATTCTATCGGAAGCCCGTCAGGGTCCTTTACGAAGAAAAGACGGTAAGGCGTTCCGGGATGGAGGCGGATCTCCTCCGGTTCGTATCCGAGTGCCTTGACTCTTTCGTGCTCTTTTTCGAGCTCCGTCGCGTGGAAGCAGAGGTGACGAAGTCCCATCGCCTCCGGCTCGCTTACGCGAGGCGGACAGGACGGATCAACGAAAATTTCAAGCATTATCCCGTGCGCACACATAAATATCATTCTGTCGTTCGGTCTTACGACCTCGCTCTCAATTTCAAATCCGAGAACGTCGCGGTAAAACGCCACCGACCTCTCGCGCTCCGACACGTTTATTGCTATATGATGCTGGCCTTTGATCATTTCTCAACCCTTTCTCCACACCATTTTGTTTACGACGCCGGTGTAGGACTGGATTATTTTTACGACCTTGGTCGACACGATTTCGTCGGTATAGGTCGGGACGGGGATTCCGTTATCGGAATTCGCGTTCATCGCAACTGCGGTTTCTACCGCTTGAAGCAGTCCGTTTTCGTCGATCCCCGCGAGGATGAAGCACGCCTTATCGAGCGCCTCGGGGCGCTCTGTTGATGTTCTTATACAAACTGCGGGAAAAGGGTGTCCGACGCTCGTGAAGAAGCTCGATTCCTCGGGAAGCGTTCCACTGTCCGAGACTACCGCAAACGCGTTCATTTGCAGGCAGTTATAGTCGTGAAAGCCGAGCGGCTGATTCATTCTTACGCGCTCATCGAGCTTAAAGCCGCTTGCTTCAAGGCGCTTTTTGGAGCGCGGATGGCAGGAATAAAGTATCGGCATATCGTACTTTTCAGCCAGCTTATTTATTGCCGTAAAGAGACTCACGAAGTTCTTTTCGGTATCTATATTTTCCTCTCTGTGTGCAGAAAGAAGTATATACTTGCCCTTTTCAAGACCGAGGCGCTTATGAACGTCGCTCTTTTCGATCTCGGGAAGATTCTCGTGAAGCACCTCTGCCATCGGCGAGCCCGTTACGTAGGTTCTTTCCTTAGGAAGCCCGCACTCGTGCAGATATGTTCTCGCCTGCTCGCTGTACGCAAGGTTTACGTCGGAAATTATATCAACTATTCGGCGGTTCGTCTCCTCGGGAAGGCACTCGTCCTTGCATCTGTTGCCCGCTTCCATATGGAAGATCGGTATATGCAGACGCTTCGCCGCGATAGCGGAAAGGCAGGAGTTCGTGTCACCGAGAATGAGAAGCGCATCGGGCTTTATCTCGTTCATCAGCTTATAGGAGCAATTTATGATATTTCCGACGGTCGCACCGAGATCGTCGCCGACCGCATCCATATAGACCTCGGGGGCGGCGAGCTTCAGATCCTTGAAGAACACGCCATTTAAGTTATAATCGTAATTCTGTCCCGTATGCGCAAGAATAGTGTCAAAATATTTACGGCACTTATTTATCACCGCCGCAAGACGGATTATCTCAGGACGCGTGCCAACGATAATAAGAAGCTTTAATTTGCCGTTGTTCTTGAATTTTACGTCCGAATAATCAAGCTTAATATCCATTATTCAACCACCTCAAAAAACGTATCGGGACGGTTCGGGTCAAACTGCTCGTTTGCCCACATCACCGTGACGAGATCGTCCGTATCTGAAAGATTTATTATGTTATGAGTA
>CAZVVM010000004.1:7117-45954 GCA_964630635.1 uncultured Ruminococcus sp.
GCACCGCCTCGATCTTCTCTCCCGAAACCTCGAAGTTCAGCACCTCATCGGCGCCTATCTTTCTCTGCTGTATCAGTCCCCTACCCGACACGACGATGAAAAATTCCCATTTCGTGTTGTGCCAATGCTGACCCTTCGTGATTCCCGGCTTTGAGATATTTACCGAGATCTGACCGCATTTTTCGGTCTTGAGAAGCTCTGTAAAGGAGCCGCGGTCATCGCAGTTCATCTTCAGAGGGAACGATGCCTTTTCCTTCGGCAGGTAGCTTAAATACGTGCTATACAGCTTTTTCGCAAAGGAATTTTCGGGGATCTCCGGCATAACGAGCGTGCTTGTCTGCTCCTTAAAGGCATAAAGCAGGTCAACGATCTCTCCGAGCGTAACTCTGTGCGTTATCGGTGCGGCGCAATATTCGCCGTCGCCGAGGACGGTCTTTATACCGTCGAAGGTACAATGATGCTCTTTGCCCTCAAGCGCGTCGAGCATCTCGGTCACAAGGTCGTCAATATACAAAAGCTCAAGCTCTACAGATCTGTCGTTCACCGTGATCGGCAGGTCGTTCGCTATATTGTTACAGAAAGTTGCGACTGCCGAATTATAATTCGGGCGGCACCATTTTCCAAAAAGATTGGGAAAACGGTAGACGAGAACCTTCGCACCCGTTTCTTCCCCGTACTCAAAGACAAGCTCCTCGCCTGCCTTCTTGCTTCTTCCGTAGTCGCTGTCGTAGCGTCCGATACAGGTCGCCTGGATAGACGACGAGATCATAACAGGGCAGGTGTTGCCCTGCGCCTTTAGGGTATCAAGCAAGGTCGACGCGAAGCCGAAATTGCCCTTCATAAACTCGTCCGTGTTTTGCGGACGGTTTACTCCCGCGAGGTTAAAAACGAAATCGCACTCGGCGCAGTATTCAGTTAAAAGCTTCGGATCGGTGTCGATATCATATTCGAATATCTCTTCGATCTTCAAGCTCGGTCTTGTCCTATCCTTGCCGTCGCACAAATTGCGGAGCAACGCACACAGGTTCTTGCCGACAAAGCCGCCAGCGCCGGTTACGAGAAGTTTCATTTATTTTGCGTCCTTTTTCAGCTCTTCCTGAATATATGCGAGCGCGGCGATCTTCGCCTTCGTCTGCTCGACACTCAGAAGCTCGGTATTGTTAGAGTTAAACTCGGTGAGCTTGTTTCTCTCCTTGTCACCCTTGTTAAAATACTTGTCGTAGTTAAGTCCGCGTTTGTCGCATGGAACACGGTAGAAGTTGCCCATGTCGATCGCGTGCGCGCATTCCTCATTCGTGAGAAGCGTCTCGTACATCTTTTCTCCGTGGCGGATTCCGATAACCTTGATATTCTCCTTGTCGCCGCCGAAAAGCTCGCAGACCGCCTCTGCCTGCGTCTGAATGGTGCATGCGGGCGCCTTCTGAACCAGAATGTCACCGCTTTCGCCGTGCTCAAACGCGAAGAGCACAAGATCGACCGCCTCGTCGAGCGACATGATGAATCTCGTCATCGTCGGCTCGGTCAGCGTGATCGGATTGCCTGCGCGTATCTGGTCTATCCACAGGGGAATTACCGAGCCGCGCGAGCACATTACGTTACCGTAACGCGTGCAGCAGATCTTCGTTTCCTTCGTCGTGCGCGACTTCGCAACGATGACCTTTTCCATCATCGCCTTCGACGTTCCCATAGCGTTTACAGGGTACGCCGCCTTGTCAGTCGAAAGGCAGACTACGTTCTTTACCCCCGCTTCGATCGCCGCAGTCAGCACGTTCTCGGTGCCGAGAACGTTCGTCTTTACCGCCTCGATCGGGAAAAATTCGCAGGACGGAACCTGCTTGAGCGCAGCAGCGTGGAAAATGTAATCGACGCCGTGCATCGCGTTCTTGACAGAAGCAAGGTCGCGCACGTCTCCGATGTAAAAGCTTAGTTTTTCGGCATATTCCGGCATCTTCGCCTGAAATTCGTGCCTCATATCGTCCTGCTTCTTCTCGTCGCGCGAGAAAATGCGGATCTCACCGATGTCAGTCTTCAAAAAGCGGTTAAGTACCGCGTTTCCGAACGACCCCGTTCCACCGGTTATAAGCAGGGTTTTGTTTGTGAAAAGTCCCATGTTTTTTCCTTCCTTAAGCGCCAACTTTCTTGTTCTTTAGTAGCTTCATTTTTTCCTTAATTTTCGGACTCAATATCAGAACGTAAACAACGAGCCACGCGAACGCGAGCGCAAACGCCTCGCCCACGGTTCCGATATAACGCTCCAGCGGAGCAAAATGCTTTATAGCAACAAATACGACTCCGAGCGCAACGTTCACGAGAGTTATAATTGCAATGTCTCCCCACGGGAACAGTTTTCTGACCGGAATTCCCGTTTCTTTTTTGGTATTAATGAGAAGATACGTAGCGCTAAACGCAGTTGCGATTATCGTTGCAACGGCGGGTCCGATAAAGCCGAGAGCGTAATACAGAACGAAATTCAACACAAGATTAATTACCATCGACAAAATCGAGCTCTTTAATATTGCCTTCGTTTTTCCCGTTGTCTGCAATATCATTCCGAAATACGCCGACCTAAACAGTATGACAAGCGAATAAAGCGCAAATACGACGTAGCCGGATTCGTACTTTTCGGAATATAAAAACGTCATTGCCTCTCTCGAAAAAGCAAAAAGTCCAAATGCGAAGAACGCATTTATCATATACGAGATGGACGTGGCTTCTTTCCAAAGCGCCACCGATTCATCTATAAGATTATCCTTTATTTTCCTCGCAATTACCGGTAACAAAACCGCGGTTATAGAGGAAGAAATCATATTAAATGGCAGTTCTTTTGCCGCGTTGGCATATATCGCATATTCTTCGGTCGAAAAGAACAAACCGATGACAAATTTGTCCATTTCCGCCTTTATCGTTCCGGCGGCAGTTGACAAGCCGAGAGGAACCGAAAAAGCTAAAATGCTTTTGATATAAGAACCATCAAGAGACCACTTTGGAAGTCCGTCAAGTCTTATTGCTATAAAATAAGTGAGCAAGCAAAAGAAAACTTCCACCGCCAAATATGAGTACACATAAACCGTGAAGCTCAATTTGGTCAGATATACGAACAGCACACACATAACCGTGCAAACCGAATGAGAAATCCGATAAATGAACAGTTTTCCTGCCTTATTATGGACTATCAAAAGATTTTCAACGCTGCTCGTTATAATAGATGTCCACGGATACAGTGCCAAAAAAATAAAATATTTGCCGATATTTGGATTGTTAAAATATACCTCCATTAGAGGAATTGACAGAAGCAATACTAATCCTGCCACAAAACTTAATAACGTGTTGAGCGAATAATATATTGATATGAACTTATTTCGCTCTTCGCGTGTTTCGGCTCTTGCCATAAAGTAATTCATGGAAGATGGCAACCCGATCATAATAAAGCTGGTCACCAAGCTCACTACCAACAGCATCTGCGAAAGAGTTCCATACTCGGTAAGAGTACGAAATCTTGACAGAAGCATTGAATTTACGAGCAGAATCGCATATGTACAAAACTTTGATACGGTCAGCACTGCCGCGTTGGCGCCTATGGAACCTCGCTTAGCACGAGTCGTTTTGCTCATTTGAATACTCTCCTAACGGCGTTTCGGATAAATGATTTGATTCGACGCCTCTGCGCACGTCGCTTCATGCCGCCCAAACGTTTCATAACCTGCTTTTCTTTTTTGGCAAGCATTTCAGTTATTACCGCTTTGTCGGTAGCTTTATATAACTTTCTTAAATAATCGCACTGCGCCCTATGAGAATCGTCGAGCAAGCAGGTCATATCATTTTCGTTTTCTATCGAGTAGGGATACGCGAGGCCATTTTCCTTTGCATATTGGAACGAGCTGACGAATTTCTTCTGCACCGTGTTTTCAATAGAAAAGGAATGCATAACTGCGTCAACCGTCAATTCATCAACGGAAATCGCCTTTGACTTTACAGCATTCTCTATCAGCTGCTTACCGCGCTCCGTGCGGACAAGGATGATCGTATTTCCTTCTTTACTATCATAACCGGAAACGCCATGCGGATCACCGCAAACGATATCACTATATACGTTTGCTTTATCGTAGCACAGAGAACAGCGATAACATTGGAACATTTCCTTTGATAGCATTCTTACGTATGAAGACACCTTATACGTCTTTTTTCCGTCATTTACGCTCGTTTCGCCCGGCCAACCGCCAACATTCTTGTCCTTGTATCGAAGAAATGCGTTTTCGGCGTTACATTTTGATTTGGATATCAAGTATTCTGTATTCAATCCGCTGTTTTGAGCGACGCACGCCAACCCGATAACATACTTGGGCGGAATGATCTTCGCATTTCGTTTTAGCGCAAGATGCAAGCTTTCTGCCTGACATCCCAGCATAACCGCGGCATAATTTTCACGGTCGTTTTCAAACACGCTTTTGCTCACGGAAGATTGAGTATATATCGATCCCGCGGCGTCCAAAACCGACTTTTCGTCGTCGGCAAAGACGACCTCGGCTCTGCGCGTTTCTTTATTAAAGGAATTAGCGTAGGCCCCTTCGATCTCTCCCGTGCTTATAAGGTACTGAAGCAGAGCTGTAACCACTCCGCCGCTCTGCGAATTCTGGCGAACATCTTTGCAGGTAGCATATCCCACGTAAGCGCAGATATAATTTCCAAAAAAGGATTCCGGAACCGAAATCTGTTGATTTTCGGGATTTGAAGGGCACACTTTTTTGCACAGTCCGCAGTCAACGCATTTTCCGAAGTCAACCTTGGCAAGCAAAAAGCCCGCCTCATTTTCAATCATTTCTACGGCGTTTCTGCCGCATATTCCTGCGCACGCTCCGCATCCCGTGCAGAGCTGGTTGTCGGATACAACAGAGATATTATTTATGTTGTTCGAAAACGCTCCTGAATTCATCTCTTGTTATCTCCCTAACCTCATTCGCCTTCTGCGACAAAGCTTCTCTTTCAATATCGCGAATATTCCAAAGCTCGTCAAATTCGTCACACAGAGTGGTGGGCGAGCAATGACTGTCATTCAATATCCATTTTGACTGACCGTACAATTCTGTCAATTCGCTGTATTTATAATGCCAACCAACGGTCAGTACGGGAACGCCTGCCGAAAGGGCGGCAACGCACGCGTGATAGCGGCTTGACACCACAAGATCACAAGATGCAATACTGTTTTTCTGATCATAAAACGTTCTGTTTTCGCTATCGAAAATGACAACGGCATCATCGTCCTTAAAGCTTTCTTTAATTTCCTTTGCCAAATGCATATCATTATACGAATTCTGGCGGTGTATTTCATTCGGAAACAAGGTAACCTCGGCCTCGCGGATCGTTTCACGAATGTGTTTTATTAATGAGATCACGCACTCTTGATAGCTATCTTCAGCGCTCCATTTTCTCGTTATCTGCGAGCTTGCCGCGATCCCGATCGTCACCTTGTCTTTCTTTTTAGTTTCGTATTCGACAAGGTTTGCAACGTCGGGGGAATAACTCACTTTTTTTGTCGGAACGAGTTTCACAAGCTCGTCCATGCTCTGCTTTTCTCGTGCATACATTTTGTGAAACGCATATCGGGAAGAAAAGCGCGCAACGACTTTATCGGTTTTTTGGGTAATAGGCCCGTAACTCGCAGGAAACTTTATGCTTTTTACTGACAGCAATTTGGCTATTATGTTTACTCCAAATATCCCGCAAGCGCTTTTTATGGTTCGAAAATAACCTCTGTACTTTTTCTTGAAACGGTCGCAAAAATATATTCCGTAGCAGTCTATAACCATATTGGCTTGGCGAATTTCATTGACGAAATCATATTTTGAACTTTTCTTAAAGCCGAGCCGAACGAGTATCGCGTCGAGAATAGCGCCCTTTCCGGCGGAGACCTTCTTACAAACCACTTCATAGCGCGCCAAGCTTTGCTTTGTAATTTCTGACAGCTCTTTGTTTTCATAATACACGAATTCAGCAGTTGGATCTAATGACCGAACGAGACTACAGCATCCATTTATTAATGACGGCAACCCAAAATTATCATCGGCGGATTGACCGGTTATTACATATTTCACGATTCGCTCCTTTAATCCAGTTTTTCGCTGCCCCTGTTTTTCAACGTACGCTCGTGCTCAACAATTTGATCTTCGGAAAAACGGCTCCATTCTTTAGTACCGTGAACTCCGACATGAACCGTATACGGCGGCACGCTTTTAGTTACTACGCTTCCTGCACCGATTACACTTCCCTTTCCGATTTCAACGCCTGCAAGAATTGTGACGTTTGCGCCTATCCACACGTCGTCACCGATGATGACGTCCTTGTCGTTTTCGGGCAGCTTCTTATCGTTACCTACATTATACATATACTCGCCGATCATATCGGTACGGTGATTACCGCCTCGGATCATTACGTTCGGTCCAAACATTACGTAATTACCAACGTATATATCGGACTTTGTAGCAACCATACACGCCCCTTCGGAGACGGATATATGACTTCCGAAATGTATTCTGTCTCCGTAGAACGTGCCTTTTTTACCTATATGTACATCTTCTCCGCACTTTTTAAACGATTTTTTCGTTTGGCGTTCCCATTCTTTCCAATAAAGTCCGGAAAAGTAATTAACAAGTTTATATATTATTTTTCGCAAAACAGTTCCTCCAACGATTTGATGAAGTTCAAGATCGTTTCATCATACGTTTCATCTGCTTTTTTATTCTTATTATCTGCCGGCAAAGAGATCTCGTTTATCATTTTCACAATTTGATCGGCAAATTCGTCAAGAGGGCAAATAACTCCCGTAACGCGGTTCCTCATTGCGTCATAAACCGCGGGAAAGGGAGTACATATAACTCTCGTTCCAATAATTTCCGCCTCTGTCACGACGTTGCAAAACGATTCCGATGAAGATGTTATTGCTACGAGATCGGCGCGTCTGATTGCAGGGTACGGATTATCAATAGCACCGGGCAAAAAGACATCGTCTGCAACCTCATGTTTTTCAATTGAATCTTCTATGCTTTTCCGTTCTCCGCCATCGCCGAAAATATACCAGCTTACCTGCTTGCCCTGTGCTTTGACCTTACTGACTATTTCGGGTATTTTTTCAAATTGTTTAACAGCGTCAAGCCGTCCAAGCGACACTACGCAAAATCTGTCTATCGGGCTTTGTATTTTCGATTCATCCGCAAGAGATTTTTTTAGTATTTCCGTCTTGTTCTGTGTATTTTTTATGCAAACAGTTTTTGATGAATAGTGCGGATATACCGTTTCAAGCGCAGTCTTACACGCACCCGACACACACACGATCTTGTCAAACTTATCGTAGTATTGCGTTTCATCAACATTAGAATTAAGCTTCTGATACCTGTCATACATACACCTCATCCATGCATATTTTACGGGCGCATCTATATGAGAGGCGATTCTAGTTGCAAGCCCCTCTTCCATTGCCGCAACTATATCGTATTTTTTCGAATAACGCTTCACCGACGCCCTTTCAAGCTTTTTTGAAGCACTATCGGGGAGCATAGATATTACCTTACCTATAATTCTGCTTACAACGCTCACTCTTCTTCCATACAAAAGAGCAAGACTTCGATTTTGAGGCAAAACCTTAATGTCTCGAGCATTAAACTCCTTAAAATACGGGTCCGACATTGAGAACTTCACGCAAAGCAGATCCGCGCTTATTCCGTGAGATTTGAAATCGAACAAATCAATAATGTTGCAAAGTGAACGGTTAGTTCCGCCGTGAAGAAAACTCGGTATTATAATAAGCATTTTTTTCATACCGCTACCTCCACAGCACAAACATAAATCATTTATCCAAATATATCAGTTGTTTTTATCAGCAATTTCTTTCAATACGTTCGCAAAGCACTCACCTATATATTCGGGAGTACTTTCTCTGAACAGTTCTGCAACCTCTTCGAACGGTTTTTGTTTTCCTGCATACGCGCAAATGAAATTCTCAAGCTTCGCCGCCTGTTTATTCGTCTCTTCTTCGTCTTCTGTTTCAAAGAGGTTTATAGCGTAGCCGTATTTATCCATATACGGAATTGACGGGCAGTTTTTATTTGCACAAATATTGACTATCGGAAGTCCCGTGCTAAAATAATCGAACACCTTGCTCGGCACCTGATTAGTCATAACGTTACCTATGTTGATCAATATATCCGCCTGCATCATACGAGATGCATATTCGCTTTTTGAGAGCTTGCCACTATGTACAATTCGCCCGCTCAAGGATCCGTCGGAATACGAAGATATAACGTCCTCTTGGCCCGATCCTACGAATTCCAAACAAACCTTGCTGTCTTTAATGAGTTCAAACAGCTTAAGCGTGTATCTGCAATCTCTTACACCGCTGTAAATATTGCCGGCAAAGAGGCAATTAACCGTCTCGCGCGATGCTTTTGAAGAAGCGTCTTTTCTTGTCAACACGGGAAATTCAACAGCTGTTATTTTATCAATATCGTATTCACCGTCCGCTGCCTTTTCTCCCTTAAGCAAAGGCGTCGTAAACACATGAGCCGCATTCGCATACAGCTTTTTTTCAAGCGCCATCATTAATTTTCTTTGTTTTTTCAGCACCTCATTTGATCCAATGGGGTCAACCTGGTACAGAATATACGGAATACCGCTTTTAGCGGAGAATCTCATAGTGCCGTATCCGTTATTTACGTTAGATACAACGGGCACAAGAGCGTCGTACTCTTTTCCGATTTCGTTTAATTTTTTCTCGATATCGGTATATTTTTGACGGCTCAAAGAGCGACGGGCAAGCTTGCTGTTCACTTTGCGGAAAAATGCATTTACTTTTTCTGTAAAGGTTTTTTTGCTTCCCATCAAATCACTGAATCCGGCTCTTGCGTAATCGGTCAAGTTGTAGACATTACTGACTCCATCACACGCGCGTAAGGAAAGTCGCGAATCTGACGATAGGTTAAGAACGTCGCATTGAATTTCTTGATGCTCAACCAGATCGAGCAAAATATTGCGTGCGCAAGCAGCTGCCGCTTGCGGAAGCGGATAATATTCGTCACAGATGAACAAAACCTTCATAATAACCTTCTAAGCATTTGTTGTGACGCGTCAACGTCAATCAAGAATTCACTGGTATCGCAGACGCAAGTCCCGTGCAATATCTAAACTCGTTAAGCCCGTTCTTCTTCAACTTGCTTTCTGTATTTTTTTACTACTGCGGGGTTTCCGGCAACCACCGCCCACTCCGGAACATCCTTTGTGACTATCGCACCCGCGCCAACGATACTATGATTCCCCACACGTACGCCCGGCAAGATCGTCACTCTGCCGCCGATCCACACGTCATCTCCGATATGAACGGGCCGTTCTTCGCAAAAACCTTGTCCGCGCATAGTGGTTGTCACATCGTCGGTTTTGTGATTTCTCGTATAAATAATGCACTCCGGGCCCATCATTACGTCGTTTCCGATAATACATTTACCGCTTATTGAAGCATTGATTCCAATACCTGAACGGTCTCCGAGCTCTATACGGCGAGAAAAAACCGCTCCCTTTTCAATGTTAACTTTTTGGCCGCATTTCTCCAGCATAAGTTTTCCGCAAAACGCCCTCAGCTTGGTTTGGCCCAGCTTAACGGGAGAATATGAGGTAGGCAAATGCTTTGCGATTATATTATAAATTAGCGTTCCGATAACTTTTCTGACTTTCATATATCAATCTCCGGTCGGTATCGCGGCTACATCTTTTTTGGCAACATATTTTGCCAAAAGTGTCAACACACCTAAATAGAACCACAAATTATCATACGTAACAATTCCTATCGCCGTCATTCTGATCAACAGCGTCAAAACGGGAATCCACATAATCTTTTTTGTTATAATCCGTCCCACTCCCAATTTTATTCCCCATAGCACAAGAGCGGTTCCGGTAATTCCAAGATAGAATATAAACTCTATATACGTATTATGAATTCCTTTTTCAATTGAGCCAAGTGTATTAATACCGTTTCCGAAAAACAAAATCTTCAAATCGGAGAGTATTTCCCGTATGTACTCTGCCCAAATATCAAGTCTTCCCGTCGTCATATCCGACAAAGACTCAGATCCATCGGAAGTAAATCTGAAAATATAAAGATTTACGTAGTCATAAGCAAAAAAGTAGATGGCGGCCAAACAAATGACTCCGACAAAAACGAATCCCTTGATTCCGCCCTTTCCGCTCTTGGCAGAAACGAACAGCCAGCAGATTACCAACAAAATCCAAGTTATCAAGAAGGATTTACTTACCGACATAAAGCCGAAAACCGACAGTACAATAAAGCAAGCCGTAAGCGTTTTGCGCGAATTACCCATATACATAAGGACGATGATCGCCGCCAAAGCAATTACGATATCCATCGTATAGTAGTTGGCGTTTCCCTGAAGACCCGAAAAACGGTAGGTATACTCGCCGTCTCCAACCTGCAATCTGTTGTCACGGACAAAGGCGTGAACTATCGGCAAATAAGATTTAAGCATTCCCAAAAGCGACGACAAAATTATGCCCACCGAAAACGCCGAAACAGTATGGGTTGCAGAGAACTCGTCCATTCGCAAATAATACAAAAACAGTATTCCGGCACACATCGTTACGATCGCTGCCCACCGGGAAAGCCCGGAAAACAGAATTAAATACGCAAGAAGCGCCATCACGCAAAGCAAGATTCGGGAATCAACCTTTTTCCTTGCCAGCATCATTTTTGCTATGACGACGAAAAACAAAACCGTAAAAACACTGATGCCGTCCGGCGTATACTTCAGTATAGATGAAAACGGCAACAGAAAAAACAATATCGGTATACAGTTTTGAATCGTGCTTGCGCAAATAATTCCAAAACTCGCTATCGCAATAGCATAAAAGAAAATATCGTGTATGGCTCTGCCGAGTATTAAAACCGACAGAAACGCACACGCGCTCAAAACGTATTTGGTCGCGACGTTGTTCTCGATAATTTCGTCTTTTTTCCCTGTGTTTAAGACGGTTGTTTTCATTAAAGGTTCTCCTTGTACCACGCGATTGCTTCGTTCAGTCCGGACGAAAAATCATATTCCGGAGCATATCCGAGCATTTCTCTCGCCTTTGAAATATCTGCGTTACTATGCTTGATATCGCCCTTTCTGTCAGAGCCAAAATTGGGCTCGATATCCTTACCCAGCGCTTTTGTTAATGCATAATAAATATCGATCAGATATTCTCTTCCGCCGTATGCAATATTGAAAGCATTGCCTGCCGCCTCGTGAGAAGCAAGGCACGCTTTAAGATTTGCCTCTATGACATTATCAATATAAGTAAAGTCTCTGCTCTGCTTGCCGTCGCCGTTAATAGTGGGACGCTCGTCATTCATAAGCATTTTAATAAACTTCGGGATCACCGCCGCATACGCGCCGTTCGGGTCCTGTCTTCTTCCGAACACGTTAAAATAACGAAGCCCGTAAGTATCAAGGCCGTAATGCATCGTGTACTGCTTTGCCCACTCCTCATCACAGCGCTTCGTGAGCGCATAGGGAGAAAGAAGGTTACCCTCTCTTCCTTCGGTTTTTGGAAGATTCGGTTCGTCGCCGTACACGGACGAGCTGGACGCATACACGAATTTTTTTACACCGCACCGTCTTGCGGCTTCAAGCATATTGAGCGTGCCCTGAATATTGTTTGCAGAATAAAAGAGAGGCATTTCAATCGAACGCGGAACGCTTCCCCACGCGGCTTGATTAAGGACGTAATCAACGCCCTCACAAGCGGCAAGGCAGGTGTCCAAATCCTTTATATCGCCTTTTACGAATTCATAATTCGGATTATCGGCGAACATATCAACGTTTGCCTGTTTTCCCGTCGAGAGGTCGTCAAGACATCTCGCTTTATATCCAAGATTCAAAATTGCTTCGCACAGATTGGAGCCGATGAAGCCGGCTCCGCCCGTTACGAGAAATTTCGAGTTTTCGGGAAAAACAAGATTTTTATATCCCATATCAGAGTCTCCAGTACAAATATCCTGCGTTTTCATATTCTTCTCTGTTAAGAAGGCCCTTTATGTCAAGCAGAACCTTTTTACCCTCGCCAAAGAAGCCGTCGATTTCGCTCATTGTAAATTTCGAGAATTCGTCGTGTGCGACCGCAAGAACAACTGCATCCATATTCTTGATCGTTTTAATGTCGACGAATTCAACTCCGTAAAGCTGCTTGGCTTCCGCCGCGTCTGCCGTAGGATCCGCGATAAGCGGCTCGATTCCGTAATCGCGGAGCTCTTTTACTATATCAAATATTTTGCTGTTACGGGTATCGGGGCAATTCTCCTTAAATGTAAATCCAAGGACTGCGACCTTTGCGTTTTTCACCGCCTTGTCCGCCTTGATTATGCTCTTCACCACGTTCTCGGCAACGTATTTGCCCATATCGTCGTTGATTCTTCTTCCTGCAAGAATGACCTGGCTGTGGTAACCGAGCATTTCTGCCTTATAGGTAAGATAATAGGGGTCAACACCAATGCAGTGACCGCCGACCAATCCGGGATAGAACTTCAAGAAGTTCCACTTTGTTCCCGCCGCTTCCAAAACTGACTTTGTATCAATTCCAATCTTGTTAAATATGATAGAAAGCTCGTTCATAAACGCAATATTTATGTCTCTTTGGCTGTTCTCGATAACCTTTGCAGCTTCGGCAACTTTAATGCAAGAAGCTCTGTGTACTCCCGCTTCAACTACCAGCTCGTATACTTTCGCAATAGTGTCAAGAGATTCTTCATCCATACCCGAAACGATTTTTACGATCGTTTCCAAGCGATGCACTTTGTCTCCGGGGTTGATTCTTTCGGGCGAGTATCCGATCTTGAAATCGACGCCGCATTTAAGACCCGATTCTTTTTCGAGAATCGGCACGCACACGTCCTCGGTAACGCCGGGATAAACAGTCGATTCATATACTACAATGCTTCCCTTTGTCAGATTACGGCCCACAATTCGGCTCGCGCCCTCGACGGGAGAAAGATCCGGAGTATGATCGTCATACACCGGCGTAGGAACAGCAACAATATGAAATTTTGCCTCACGAAGCTTTGTCTCGTCAGCCGTAAACTCTACGGTCGATGACTTGATCGCGTCGTTTCCGACCTCGTTCGTGGGGTCAATGCCCGCCTTGTAAAGCTCAATTTTTTTTGCGTTAAGGTCATATCCTACGACCTTGACCTTCTTGGCAAAGGCAACCGCAATAGGCATACCGACGTAACCAAGACCGACCAAAGAAATCTTTTCTTCCCCTGATACTATTCGTTCATATAAGTTCTTCATTTTATTTCTGAGTCCTTTCGATAATATTCGTGGCTTTTAAAAGATGTTTAGATGAATCGTTTTCGCTTATAATTTTTGCCGGCACTCCACCGACGGTACCCCCCCCCGGCACGTCCGATACGACCACCGCGTTAGCTCCGATCACCGCGCCGTCTCCAATGCTGACGTCTCCGATAATTTTCGCTCCGGGACCGATATATACGTTGTTTCCAATCGTTGCGGCTTTGCTTTCTCCGCCGTTTGCGCCAATGTTTACGCCTGCGTGAATCCTGCAGTTCTCGCCAATAACCGCGCCGGAAGATATAACGACCGTACCGTAATGCACTATCGCAAGACCCGGTCCTATGTTATTGTACGGAATTGAAAATCCCAACTTCAACGATAATTTGTGATATTTATAGCGATAAAAAATTTTAGCAACGCCTCTGCGTTTGCTGTAATAGTCAAGCTTCCTCAAACATATTTGAAACTTCCATATCTCGTCGCCGAATAATCTCGGCTTACGCCCATTCTTTCCAAGCGCTATTCTGTCACATTCCAAATAATACTTAAGTTCTTTTTTTGTTTTTATCACTGTTTTTCCTTCTTTCCAACAGTGTATTGAATATTTCATTCAGACGCGTTCTTGCGGCATCCTCGGAAAATTCTGCCGCGCGTTCTGTCGCTTTTTTTGAATAATACGCCATTTTTTCTCTGTCGCTCAATAATACGGTTACCGCTTCGGCAAGTTGATCAATGGCGTTTTCATTATTTGTTTCGGTAATCTTTGGTGTAATTATGCCGTAATCACACTCGACAAAAGAATCCGTCACCGCTTCATAATCGCAATCGTCGCGCAGAATTTCTGCAGGCCCCGAATGGCAATTAGCCGCAATCACCGGCAATCCGAGAGCCATTGCCTCGGCAAGCACGTTCGGGAATCCTTCGCTCAAGGATGAAAGAACAAAGCAACTGCATTTTGTCATATACTTATACGGATTATTTTGAAACCCCGTAAAATACACGTGATCTTGAAGTCCATATTTGAAAACGAGCTCGTTGTATCGGGATTTATAATTTCCGTCTCCGATCAAAACCAGACCTAACCCGTCGTTCACACTTCGGGCTTTTGCAAATGCTTCTATAAGGTGTTCAAATCCTTTCTCTTTGCAGAAACGACCGACAGAAACAATTGTATCGGAATGATTGGCAAGGAACTCTCTAAAATCCCCATCAATCGGTTGCAAACTTTGATTTACTGTATTTTGCGCATCTATGATGTTATATACGGCATACACGCGATCCTTGTGCTCGGGATACCGAGAAACATAATATTCGCGCAAATACTCGGAATTACACACCATCGCATCAGCATTGTTCAGACATTTGCGAAAGCGCTCGGCACAAGAAGACAAAACCGAAAAATCTCGGGACGATATTATACGTATTTGCCCTCGATGGCGCAAGGCGCTGATTGGATTGTTTATGGAAATAAACTCATACAACAAAGGTATTTGTTCTTTTTTTATCAAGCGATTGTATTTTTGTATTCTCTTGATATTATTTACCACTTTGTTAAACACGCCGTTTCTCGGCGGCAAGGAAAAGTCAACGAGCGTTCCACCGAATTCGTATTCGGTAACACTTCCGTCGTAAAGTGTCGTATACACCTCGTGCTCTTTGCTAAGTGCCTTTGATATATTAGCCGCACTCCGTTCTGTACCACCGAGGCAAAGACTTTCCTTCAGAATACATATTTTCAATCCTGCTTACCCACACGTTCAAATCCTGCAAGTTCGATTCCGCATTGTTTTGCAATATCTTGCACATCAGGATTCGAGAATCTCTCGTATTCCTTTACTCTCAAATCAGTTATTTCTCCAAAATATTTACAGTTACCATCAGTTGATGGGTGTATTGCAATTTCCGCCACGCTGTTTTTCTTCCACTTAATGTGCGAAAACAAATATTCAAGATTCAATTTATCATTCTCGTTCATACGGACGAGGAGCCCATCAGGAGCGCAAACACCCTTATTCCAAGAAGCGTTCTGCCACGAATTAAGCATCATTTGCTTTATGGGATTCGTAAGTGTCCATTTCAGAGATTTGTCACTCTTACCGTTTGAAGACGTGACGAATATTCTCTGATGCGACCGCATCTTTTTGATCCCAAATTCCAGCGATTTATCTGTAAAAAGCTGATATAATTTCGGATATACATGAACATTCTCGTGCGTGTTCCAATAATCGGGTTCTCCGCAAATTTCTACGTATCTTTCCCATTGGGCGCGCATTTCACGGGCGACTTCCTCAAAAATATAAGTTTTGTTCTTGCACTTTTGGCGAATTTCTTTGAACGACAAAAACTCACCGTTTTTATCCACCAAAGATCTAACCTGATCAACAGGGGAAATCGGTCTACCAACCGTAAAATTATAATGACAGCCGACCGAAACATAGGGGTATTTTTTCTTAAGCTGTGAAGCCTCGTTCGCAACGTCCATATTTGTCATAACATTTGTAGACAGCACGACTTTGGCTTCGATACAGGCGTCAATGGCGCGATTCACACTGTCACACATACCGTAATCATCTGCGGTTATTATCAACTTGTTTTCCATAACATCCCCACATTTAACAACATATTTTTATCAAATCAATCGCGTTTGTAAAGATCTCGGGTGTAAACCTTATATGCGACATCCTCCAAGCAAGGATCGAAACGATTTGCAATTATGGTTTTGCTCATCAATTTGAACTTATTAAGATCGTTAACGACCTCATTATCGAAAAACATCTCGCCATCGTTCAAAGCGGGTTCGTAAATAATAATCCTTGCTCCCTTTTCTTTAATTCGCTTCATTACACCCTGTATTGATGATTGTCTGAAGTTATCGGAATTCGACTTCATCGTAAGACGATACACGCCAACTACATCAGGGCAGCCGTCCCCATTATCGGCTCCGCATTCTTTCGCCATTCGAAGAACTCGCTCGGCGATATAATCCTTTCGGGTGCGATTGGACTCAACGATCGCAGTCATCATATTTTGCGGCACGTCCGAATAATTTGCCAGTAGCTGTTTCGTATCCTTGGGCAAACAGTATCCGCCGTATCCAAAGGATGGGTTGTTATAATGAGATCCGATACGCGGATCCAAACCAACGCCGTCAATTATCTGCTTCGCATCCAATCCCTTCATTTCCGCGTATGTATCCAGCTCATTGAAAAAAGCTACGCGTAAAGCAAGATATGTATTAGAAAACAGTTTTACGGCTTCCGCCTCGGTATAGCCCATAACCAGAGTATCAATGTTTTCTTTGATTGCGCCCTTTTGCAGAAGTTCTGCAAACAGATGAGCTACTTGAACCGAGCGTTGATCATTCATATCGGTTCCGACAATGATTCTGCTAGGATACAAGTTATCAAACAACGCTTTAGATTCGCGCAAGAATTCGGGGCTGAACAATATGTTTCGACAATTATACTTTTCTCGCACCGTTTTTGTGAACCCAACCGGTATGGTAGACTTAATGACTATTATCGCGCCCTCATTGCAACCAAGTACAAGTTCAATTACTTTCTCAACAGCGGAAGTGTCAAAAAAGTTTTTTTCACTATCATAGTTGGTCGGGGTAGCAATTATAATTATATCGGCGTTCTTATACGCCTCTTCTGCATCAACGGTGGCAACTAGATCCAATTTCTTTTCGGCTAGATATTTTTCTATATATTCATCCTGAATAGGAGATTTGCCGCTATTGATCATATCAACTTTTTCGGGAATAATATCAACGGCTGTTACTTTATTGTGTTGTGCCAATAACACAGCCATAGACAATCCAACATAACCGGTGCCCGCAACGGCAATATTCATGGGTTTTCTCCTTCGCAGTTACTGCTTTCGTTTAAAATCCGAAATGCCCTTAAAATACTTATTTAATACCGTTAATTTTCCAAAGCGATCATCGTGATTCTTTAATGCAGAAAGTACTGCATAAAAATAGCATAATTTTGGCAACGCCGCCGCAAACAAAGCACCTTTATCCTCGTAATACTTTGAGGTATATCCGTTAAACCATGTTGACGACTCCTGCTTAACGTCGGCAATTTTTACCGGGGATTTATAAATACTCATTCCGGCGCGCATGCAATCCTGAAGAAAAATCGTGTCCTCTCCGCTTCCATAAATTGCACCGCCGCCAAACAGCAAAGAAAATGTTATATTGTTGTAAATGAGTTTCTCACGTCTAACCGCAAGCCGTGCGCATCCGTATTTAAGAGCGTTCGCCTTTGACACACGACCGAATTTTTTTATTTTCAATAGCGGCCGATCAGGATTCATGCTCTCGACGGAAAACAAAATCGCATCCGCTTCCGGGTGATTTTCAAACTCTCGCAACACGTCCTCACGGTATGTGTCTGTAAATATCATATCGTCGTCCGCAAACTGCACAACATCAGCAGTTGCTCGTGACAACGCAGTATTACGACTCAATCCTACGCCACGTTCGGCGAAATCATATATCGTTATCGTGTTTTGTCCTCTCGAAAACTCGCGCACCCCGTGTCTGTCTGTTTGATTAACAATAATCGCATCGGAATGCAAGTTCATTTCCTCGCACAAACAATTATCGCTCTGATTCATAGTTGCTACCAATAATTCGTAGGTCATTTATCAATCTCCCAACATGAACCTAACCATCGTTCAAATCTCTCGTTTTCGAAGCGCAAATAACCGGCTCCGTGATAGAACGTCATTTCTCCGAAAACCAAACGATCGCCGATGCTGTAAAAATCCACTCTTACGTGAGGAATTCCCTTTGACAGCTCCCGCGCACAGTTTAACATTGTAGTCAAATTCTTTGGCGCAGGAATATCCGCATTCCTATCGTTTTCATACGCGACGCGTTCGTCAATAAACTCCCAATCAGGCGTATATAAGTTTCTCTTGTGTCCAGTGAATCTCGAATAATCCACTTGAATCAATTTAGGTTCGCCGTTAAAACAGAATATCTTATAGTCATTCAGACCGTACGGCTCGTCGCATTCCAAAAACTCTTCGCAAATAATTCTGTTTTTTACATCTTTATACGCCCATTCTCTGCCGAGCATATAAAAATCAACCTTCATCCATTTTTTGAAACGACGTTTTATTTTTCTGATCTCTTTATTGTTTTTATTTAAACACAAATAATTATAACCGGATCCGTTCGTCAGTTTCATTACAAATTTATCGGGAAGTTCGTCAAACGGAACTTCCTCTATGGAATTATAAACTCCGTATAATTTTGTAAGGTATTTTTCTCCTATTGTTTTCTTTACATAATCTCTTGCTTCATACTTGTCCACAAGACTATTGAGTTTAGGATCTCTATAATATAACTTCGCGTACTGAACCTTTTCATTATATAGCTCCGGTGAATTAAGATTTAAGACTTTTCCCGTTCTGCTTTTGTATTGACGTATTATGTATTTTTCATCAGAAATACCTTTGCCAAACAACATAAGAGCTCTTATTCGCCAATATTTAACGATAAAGAACAAATAATCGTTCTTGCTCAATATTCCGATTATATGTTCACGCAAACCCTTTGTCATAATCGCTCCTAATTCAGTTACTTTATTCGCAACACCTTAATAACGCACCACCAAAAAACGTGGAATGCGGATCTAAAAACATTGAGATGTTCTATTTCTCTATACAGTATCCAATGATACTTAATAACTTTAAGTTTATTGCTCGAAATGGAATTTTTGCGAATTCTATACTTCATCAGAGTATCTGGCATTCCCCAGATATACTTTTCTTTTTTCAGCATCTGCAGCCACAGCGCATCATCATTTCGCTTTCGAATGTTTGGAACCTCGAATTTACCCATCTTTTCCACATCGTATACAACCGTAGAATTTCCGACGGGGCAATCGAGCAGCAGACGACTGTAATCTGTTTTTTTGACGGTCTTTATTACCTTTCCAAGTAAACCGTCATTTTCATCTATTTGCTCGTATGCCGTACACGAGAAAGCATAACAGTTTTCTTGCATCCACGCAATTTGCTTTTCAAGCTTATCGGGCATCCAAATATCATCACTGTCAAGAAAAGCCATATAGCTGCCTTCTGCTAATTTCATAGCTGTCGTTCTCGCCACTGCGGCTCCTGAGTTTTCTTGAAGAATGTGATATTTTATGCGGGGATCATTAGCCATATAAGCTTCAACCACTTCTCTTGTGTTATCCGCAGAACAGTCATCGACGATTATTAGTTCCCAATTCTTATACGTTTGGGACAAAACCGACTCTATGGAACGCGCAATAAAAACTCCGCAGTTATAAGTAGGCATTATGACTGATACTAATTTTTCTGTCATACCTCAATTTCCTCTTTGTCTTTAACTTCCTCGACGGGTGTATAATTATCTTTATATTCCTTGCCCAACACGGCAAAAAATGTCATAAACATAATCTTTATATCTGACCAGAAGCCGAAGGTTTCAATTGCCTTAAGATTATAGTACATTTTCGCCGGCAGGATCTTCTCGACATATACCTTATCGGCATCGTCTGCGCCGTCGAGCAGATCTGCCTCGTCCTTGTAATATATACTCGCAAGACTGGTGATTCCCGCGGGAAGAAGAAGCGTAGCCATCATCTTGCTCGTGTAAGCTTCTGTGTATTTGACGCTTTCAGGGCGCGTTCCGACGAACGTCATATTTCCTGACAGAACGTCCAAAAGCTGGCTTATCTCGTCAAGTCGGAACTTTCTTATAAACTTTCCGACGTGGGTAACTCTCGCGTCGTTTTTGACGGTGACCTGAAGCCCCTTATCTGCGTTTTGAACCATCGTGCGGAATTTATGTATGCGGAATCGCTTTCCGTATCTCGTCACACGCTCCTGTCTGTAAAAAACCGGTCCGCGCGAATCGAGCTTAATTGCAATCGCAAGCAGCAAAAACACGGGAGAAAGGATCACAAGCATAATAAGCGAAACGACTATATCAAACGCCCTTTTTATTATCAGGCTGAAACGCCGTCTTTTTAATATGTCGTAATAATATCGGACCTCGTCAGTCTGCATTTCTGCAGGAAGATGATCCCACTTTCTCATTTTAACCTCTTAAATTAAATGTACTCTTTGAGAATTCTTTCGTAATTCGAAACAACGTATTCAACTTCATCATCCGTCAGCTTCGTATGAAGCGGAAGCGTTATCTCGTTCTCGTAATGTGCGTACGCATTGGGATAATCTTTAATATCAAATCCCAGGTTCTTATACGCGGTATGCATCGGAAGCGGCTTATAGTGTACGTTACACGCAACGCCGTTTTCTGCCATTTTCACGATTATTTCGCGGCGCTGACTGTCCGTTATACCCGGCACGCGCGTTATATACAGATGTCCGCTTGAAGCATATTCGTCCGTATAATGCTCCAACACCTCAACACCAAGCGGTTTAAGGGCTGCATCGTACTTTGCTATGATTTCTTTTCTTCTCTTGAGCATTTCGGGATAACGCTCAAACTGCGCAAGCCCCATAGCCGCCGCGATATCCGTCATATTGCACTTATAAAACGGTGCAATTATGTCGTATTCCCACGCACCAAGCTGCGTTTTTGCAAGCGCATCCTTTGATTGACCGTGCAAGGAAAGCAACTGTGCCTGCTTGTATAATATTTCATCATCGACACCGTCGATATGTCTCCACGTCATAGCACCGCCTTCGGCGGTCGTAAAGTTCTTGACTGCGTGGAAGCTGAAGTTGGTAAAATCTGCGATGTTACCGACCATTATGCCGTCTTTTTCTGCGCCGAACGCGTGCGCGGCATCAGCAACGACTGCAACTCTTCCGAGCTTTTTCTGAATTTCGTTTTTAGGTCTGAAAAGGTGCTTTTTGCGCTCTACGATCTCAAAAATCTTATCGTAATCACAAGGAACACCGCCAAGATCGACGGGAATTATTGCCTTTGTCTTTTCATTGATTGCCGCCTCAAGTGCGTCATAATCCATTTCGAGACTGTCTTTCTGACAGTCGATCATTACGACCTTTGCTCCGACGTGGCAAATTACCGACGCCGATGCAGTATAAGTATACGCAACGGTTATTACCTCGTCTCCTTCGCCGATTCCCAGGATGTGAAGAGAGACCTCGGCGCATGCCGTTTGTGAGTTCAGGCACACACACTTCGGTGTACCGACCCATTCAGCTATCTTTTTTTCAAGAAGCTTTGTTTTCGGACCCGTCGTTATCCAACCGGACCGAAGCACCTCGGAAACGAGTGCGTTTTCTTCTTCCGATATATCGGGGGGCGAAAAAGGAATGTTGTATTTTTTCATAACATTTCCACACTTGTTGTTTATGTTTTACCGCTTCAAGCGGTGCCTGATACTGCCTTACGCGCCCTGCTCCGGCGTCTTGATTTGTTGTATTTGCCAGTTGTGTAATCGTCAAGCTTTTTGGGTCTCGCCGCTTGTTTCGCCGTCATCTTTTGTTCTATACGTCGGCACTGCTTTTTTGAGGGCGTTTCTGACGGCCTCGTCGTCTTCTGTCTGGCAAGCAGCGACGAGCAGCTTGAGCTTATCGCTTATCTCTGCTGCGCTGTACGGTGCGTCTCGCTCGATGAAGATGAGCGAGTTTTCGGTCTTATCGAGCTCTTCCGTTTTGACGAGCAGCTCCTCGTAGAGCTTTTCGCCGGGGCGGAGTCCCGTTTCGATTATCTCGATACCGGATGCGCCCGTCAGGCGTATCATATTCTTTGCGAGGTCGTATATCTTGACGGGTTGTCCCATATCAAGAACGAACAGCTCGCCATTCTTTGCGATCGCGCCCGATTCAAGCACGAGCTGTGCCGCCTCGGGGATCGTCATAAAGTAACGTATTATTCTCTTATCGGTGACCGTTATCGGGCCGCCGTTTGCTATCTGCCTTTTGAAGAGCGGAATGACGGAGCCGGCTGAACCGAGGACGTTACCGAAGCGGGTTGCGCTGTATTTGACCTTGCCGTGAGTGCTTGCACTCTGCACGATCATTTCGCACATACGCTTGGTTGCTCCCATCACGTTCGTCGGGTTGACCGCCTTATCGGTCGACACCATAACGAAGCTTTCCGCCTCGTATTTCTCGCAGAGATCAACGAGGATCTTCGTGCCGAACACGTTATTTTCGACCGCCTCGATACAGTTATTCTCCATCAGCGGAACGTGCTTATGTGCCGCTGCGTTTATCAGTATCTGGGGCTTATATTCCTTGAACAGGCGCTCCATTGCGCGTCTGTTATTTATCGACGCGATCTCGACGTTAAGGTCGATGTTATTTCTGTACGCGATCTTCAGCTCCTGCTGAACGTCGTACGCGCCGTTTTCATATATATCGACTATAACGATCTTTCTCGGGGAGAACTTTGCAAGCTGACGGCAAAGCTCGGAACCTATCGATCCGCCGCCTCCCGTAATCATTACGGTCTTATCCTTATAGTACTCCTCGGTTTTTTCGTTGTGAATGATTATCGGCTTTCTGAAGAGCATCTCCTCGATGTCAAATTCTCTTACTCTGCGCTTACCGCCCACGCTCTGCATCAGCGGATAATCGTATACCTTGATCTTGAAGCCCTCTTTGAGATAGCTTTGGTGAAGCGACTTTGCCTTTTCGTCGTCGAGATCGCTTATTGCGAATACGACCTCGCTAATTTCCATTTCCTTCAGCTTTTCGAACACGCCCTCGTTCTCCGCCAAAACGGGAAGATCGAGAATACGTCTGTTTACCTTGTCCTTATGTATATCGACGAAGCAACGCGGAGAATATTGGCTGTTCGGATTTGAACGAAGCTCCTCTACGAGCGCAACGCCGATGCTTCCCGCGCCGACTATTGCGATATTCGTTTTCTGCATTTCGTCGAGCTTTTCCTCGCGGAGCTTTATTCCCGCGAAGAGCTTAAGACAAAGATCAAGCATCTTACCTACGGGCGTATTTCTGTTTGCACATTTATACGCGTAACGGTAGAACATTCTTATAGCAAGTGCGCAAAGAAGGTTCATCGACGCGACGACCAGAAGGAACGCGCCCGAAACGTGCTTTAAGGGAATGATCTTCTGAAAAATGAAATTGACGAGGAACGCGCAGCCGTCGGTTGCGAGAAGGCGAATATATCCCTGGATACCGCCATAACGCAGTATCTGCTTATACACGCGTCCGATAATTCTCGCGCCGAAGGTAATAACGAAGGTTATTACCGCCTGAATATATATTACGTCATTCGTTATTCCTGTCGGCTTACCGTGAAGAAAATAGAGTGACACGAAAAGCGCGATAAAGATCACGATATCGTACAGTATTATATATCTTCTTATTCCTTGCTTTTTCATTTCAAAGCTTCTCCGAAATGTATTTGAACCATATAAAATGGGGAATTTGCGGGGTCAATGCGTCTGCCGTGTCATTCTAAGCGTAGCGCCGCCAGACCCATTCGATTTCGCTACGCTCCACTCAGGGTGACGGGCGGCGCGAAGTCGAACGGCGCAGCCGCGTCGAGCATAGCGAGACGGAATCTCGGCAGGTCCCCACTCAGAATGGCCGGCGAGACGAAGTCGAAGGATCTCGGCTTCGCCGTTTTTTCGCGATTACGCCTGAAAAACGGCTTCTGATTTTACCGTATTAGCAAGTTAAAACATGTCTATATACGGCGGAAAACGCCCATATTATGGGCGTTCGTTTTTATTATTTATCCGATGCCCGATAGAATGCCTTGACGACAACCTCCGTGATCGAATCCGCGTCGGGATAAAACTCCATAAATTTTTCTCCGACTCTGCTTTCGCCTTCAAGCTCCAGCGTTTCGGCAAACTCATAAGCAGAGAACTTATTCAGAAGCTCCTGCATTTGCGTAACCGAACGGTCGGAAATAAGATATTCCGACATTTTTACTACAAGCTCCGCAGCAAATTCAGAATCACCGTCGAGCTTTTCCAGCGTTTTCTCACGAAGCGCCGTCAGGTACTGCTTTTGGCGCACCATTCGCGCCGCGTTGGTATTATTTTCAAGACCCTCTCTCGTACGGACGTAGGTAAGCGCCTGCTGTCCCATAAGAGTGATAGTCTGACCCTTCACGAGCGTTTCGTCGATACCCGTAAAGTCGTCAAGCACCTCGACGGTTACACCACCGACGAGGTCGTTATATACAGGAACACCGTCCATAGTAACCGATGCGTAATGGTTTATCTTCATTCCGAGAAGAAGCTCGGACACCGCGTCAAGCGTGTTACGGCAGCTTACTTTACCGCCGTTTCCGTAGTTATAGGAAAGGGCGATCTGCTTCGTCACACTTCCGACGGGATTGCCGTTAAGTCCGAGAACATTCATTTCCGCCATCGTATCGCGGTTAATATGAATCGGCGTTACGGTCTTGGCGTCGTTATCAAGGACGAAGAGCATTATAAAGTCTGCCTGCTTATCGTTATTATACGAATCCGAAACGCCCTCGTCGCCGCTCGACTTATCAAGACCGATAACGATAAACGTTTCAAGATCATCCTTAAGCTCGTACTTTACGCCGTCGCGTTCGATAAACTTCTCTACCGTCGTTTGCGTCGGGAATTTTCCGTGTTTTTTTTCCCACAGATTTACCGCAATAAGAGAAAACGACACGAGAAATACCGCAAGCAGAACTATCGCGGCGTATTTATAATACCTGCTTTTTTTCGTGCTTGAAATCCTCATATCGTTCCTCTTTCTTACGTTTGATTGCTATTTATCAGTTTGCTCCCTCTTTGCGGGACTTCTTGAAGCAAACGACTGCTGCTGCGAGCGAAAGAGCTGCGATAGCGACAAGAAGGTAGATGTTACCGTTGTCCTTGGTGGGGGGAGAATCGGGAGTAGCGTCAACTACGATAGCGAAGGGAGAAAGCGAATCAACCGTGAAGGTTACTTCGTCACCCGAAACGGTTGCGCCCGAAACGAGCTCCCACGCGCCGTTCTTATAGTGCATAACTGCAACGAAATCAGCAAGGGTTTCAGCCGAGAGCTTGATAGTGACCTTGCCGTGGCTTGCGTGTACGGTTGCCTCGCAGTTTTCATAGCTGATATCGAAGAGGTCGCTTACAGCGAGGTTAGTTCCCTTGATCTCCTTATCGGCAGCAAGCGCCGCAAGGTCAGTATTAAGGGACGAGACGTCGTTTGCGCTCTTGATGGAGTTATATGCAGTCTCGATTGCAGTCTTTGCGTCGGCGGAAAGGGTGTTTCTATCCGAATATGCGATAACTTCAAGAGTTGCGTTACACTCGTCGCTTTCGAAGTCGAAGGATACGAGGGTAGGCGCCTTATTGCCCGAGGGGCTGGATACGAAGGATGCTGCGAAGCCGGAAAGAGACAGGCTTGCGATCATAACAGCCGAAAGAAGAACGATAAATACCTTTTTCATAATTAAATCATCCTTTCAAAAAGTTTGGATTTTTGTTTTTGCGTTAAGAAGCGAATATCCGTACCCGCAGAAAAACGAGTAAAAGCCATCGCCGAGCTTACGTTTTATCAGCCCGTACGCCTCACCAATTCTCGGCGGACGGGTCGTCAGATTGTGACAGTCGGAGCCGATGAGATGTATCTCGCCGCGCTCAAGCATTTTCAGCGCTTTTCTCTTCTGTCCGAAACGGAGGAAGAAGTCGGCGTTATACTGCATTAGTATGCCGCTGTCGTTAAGAAGTTCGATCGTTTTCACGCTTTGCAGTCCGAGATATCTCTCGGCGTGCGCAAGTACAACGGTCATATTTTTCGTCGTCGTAAGGTCGACGAGCTCTTTTACCGTATATTCGGTCCAGACCGATATCGGCATTTCGAGAAGAAGCAAGCCGCTTTCACCCGCTGTAAGGGAATGTATACCCTTCAAGCGCTCGATTCCCGGATAATAGGCGACCTCGGCGCCGAGGATCACCCTCGGCAGGCCCTCCTTGATTTCGGGGAGCAGCATCTCATAGCTTTCTTTTCTCTTTTGGATGAACGCCTCGGGAGTGTCCTTTTTGGCGTCATAATGAGGGGTTGCAACTACCGTTTTGATTCCCTGATCCTTGAGCATATTGAGAAGCGAAACGCTCTCTTCTATATTCCGGCTCCCGTCGTCCATGGCGGGAAGAATATGAGAATGGAAGTCAATCACAGATTGAATTCTTCCTTATCCTGTATTCTGTATTCATCGGAATAGTAATAGTGCTTGCTTCTCTTGTATCTGCCGTACTTACTGTAGGAAGCGCTGCCTTCCTCACTCTCGTTCATAACGCATCCGAGGACGTTTACGTTCGATAGCTTGATCTGTCTCATACAGCGGTCGAGGTCCTTCTTCGAGGTATAACCCTCACGAATGACGATTATCATACCTGTAATGAAGCCCGAGATCGCCATAGCGTCGGAGACGATATTTACGGGAGGAAGGTCGACTATTATGTAATCGAAATGCTCACGGAGAACGTTAAGCACGTTTTCCATTCTCTTCGAGCCGAGAAGCTCGGAAGGGTTCGGGGGGATGTCACCCGAGGGAAGAATGTACCAGTTCTTGTGAACCTCCGATTTCCAGGAAGCGATGTCTGCGCTTGATCCGATGAGAAGGTCGGTAAGTCCGGGCGTGCTCTTTACGCCCATTTTCTTTGCGATCGAGGGAATACGAAGGTCACCGTCGACGAGAAGGACCTTATGTCCTTTGTTTGCAAGAACGTACGAGAGGTTTACCGCAGTCGTACTCTTACCTTCGCCGCGGATAGACGAGGTAACTCCGATTATCGGGCATTTTACGTCGTCCGGTACGGTGAACTTTATGTTCGCGCGGAGCAAACGGTACTGCTCGGACGCGATGAATTCAAGATTTTTATGAAGCGTTTTCTGTACTTCCGCGGGGGTCAGCGCCGCGGGTCTTTTCTTTTTTCTGAATGCCATTTATATCACCCACCCTTTATTCCTTCGGTTCCGAATCCGATTTGTAATAATATCCGTAACCCGAGCCGTGATGCGTTTCGAGAAGGTTCGGAACCTTCGCCAAGATCGGATAACTGTAATTTTCAAGAACGTAATCCTCGTTATAGATCGTATCGTCCATTATAGCGACGATCGCGATAATGATCGTAGTTACGAGCGCTCCGAGGATAAGTCCGAGGAAGGTGTAGCGGGAAATGCTCGGTCCGACCTTCTGCGTTACCGGAACCGCGCTGTCGACGACTTCCATCGACGCTCCGTCAATGATCTCGGAAATTCTTACGGGAAGAACCTCTGCGATACTGTTGGCTATCTTTGCCGCCTCGTAGGGATCTCCGCAGGTAACGACGACCTTCATGACCTCGGTTTCGTTTACCGAACCCGTGCTTATCATACCCGCAATCTCTGCAACCGTATAATCGACTCCCGTGTTTTCGATGACCCTTTCAAGCGTCGTTCTGTTTTTAAGAAGCACCGAGTAGGTATTCACCAAGCTGAGCGACGCCTGAATATCCGAAGCGGATATATCGAAGCTCGTATTACCGAAGTTGATCGAGCTGTTGTTTACGTAAAGAAGAACCTGCGCGCCGTAAGACGGTGGAATCACGAACGTAGAATATGCGAATCCCGCCGTAGCTGCAAGCACTGCAACGAGAATGATTATCCACAGACGGTGGAGAAGGGTTCTCGCAATGTGCATCAGGTCAATAGAATAGTAGTCTTTGCTTGTTTTTGCCTTGTTTTCCATTTCCGATAAAGTCTCCTATGGGCTTTGTTTCAGTGTTCCGCCCGCCATATTACGATTTGAGAGGCAGGGACACCCGTTCCATCTTATAGTATCACATTTTATTCAAAAATGCAAGTGTTATTTTGAAAAAAAGCGTAAGAAAAGTGCCAAATTTTCCGTGCAATATATGGAAAATGACGAAAACCCCGCCGCAATGCCGCATTTTCCTCGGAGAGGAAGGAAACACGGCGGTCGATTTGCACGTTGTGCGGATAACAAAGCGAGTGCGGGAGCGGGGGCATCGAGGACGCCGACCCCCGCACTCGCTTTGTTCGCCATTATAGAAATCCTTGCCACTCCGTAGGGGCGACCTCGGAACCCCAAAAACTCGCTTCGCTCATTTTCGGGAACCCTTGCCTGTGTTCGCCCGCAAAATATTCAATGATGAAACTACGGGATAATTTTGAACGTTTCGCCGCGTTGATTTACCTTCTCCAGCGGGAGAAGGGGGACCGCGTCAGCGGTGGATGAGGTGTCTCGGAACGATGTAACATTATATTCAAAACACCTCATCCGCCTGAGGCTTTGCCCGAGGCAACGCCTCTTAGGCACCTTCTCCCGCTGGAGAATGCAAGACGACGTGGCGTATCTTCGCCACGTTGTTCGTGTGGCGCAAACAAACAAAAAGCACCGCCGAAACGGTGCTTTTCATCACTCCTCGTAGGTATTCACCCACTGACGCAAAAACTCGCGCTCACTCTCAATTCCTTTCACGGACTGCGACGCTGCAACTATCGGGAGCCATTTTCTTACGTACGTCTCCTTCGTGTTGCTCTTATCGCAAAAAAGCGCCATATATTTTTCGGCAAGCGGAACGTCACCCGCAAGTCGGAAGAGCAGATAGGTTCTCGCCGCATCGGCAGAGGCGTTGCCCTGGGTCGCGTGCGACCAGTCGAGAACGTATGGCGTACCGTCCGCCGTTATTATGACGTTCGACGGGTTGAAGTCGCCGTGGCAGAGCTTCGCGTGCTTCGGCATCGCCTCAAGACGCATATGAAGATCGTACCGCGTCGTTGCGTCAAAATCGGTCTCGCATATTTTCTTGTTCATTTTATCCTTGAGCATACGGAGAAGCGGACAGCTCTTCGACTGCGTTTCAAGCTGTATATCGACGAATCTCTCAAGATACTTGTCGACGTTTTCGGGGTCGTCCTTCATCATATCGGCAAGCGTTTTGCCCTCGATATAGTCGGTAATTATTGCCCATTTGCCGCCGATCATCGTTATCTCTCTGATCTTCGGGATATTAAGCCCCGTTTCCTCAACGCGCGCCTGATTTAATGCCTCGTTCAGAATATCCGCCTTCGAATAGGTTTCGTCAAAGACCTTATAGCATAGGTCACCATCGCGGTAAACGGTCTTGTTTTTTCTCTTTGCAATTATATTTTCAAGCTTCATATTTTTCCTCTCGTATGTTGTTGAGTGTTATTATACCACCTTTTTAACACCGTTTCAATCACGTTTGTTGGCATAAATTGCGGTTTCTGCTTCTTTCCTTGCAATATTTATTTAATTTCAAAAAAATCACAAATAATTCACAAATTGGTATTATAATGAAGTCACAGTTTATTTTTTCGGAGGAAAAGACCTTGATAGAGGTAAAAAACCTTACAAAAAAGTACGGCGTCAACGTCGCCGTAAACGATCTGAATTTTACGATAGAGCGCGGAAAGATATACGGCTTCCTCGGCCCTAACGGCGCGGGAAAGAGCACGACGATGAATATGCTCACGGGCTGTCTTTCTCCCAGCGAGGGAACCGTTCTTATTGACGGAGTCGACATTCAGGACGACGCCGTAAGAGCAAAAAGAATGATCGGCTATCTGCCCGAGACACCGCCCGTATATCCCGATATGACGCCCGAGGAATACCTCTCCTTCGTCGCAGAGGCAAAGGGTGTTAAGGGGAAAAACATCGGTGACTCCGTATACTCCGCTATGGAAGAAACGGGACTTATCCCGATGAAAAATCGGCTTATAAAGAATCTGTCGAAGGGCTATAAGCAGAGAGTCGGCATTGCGCAGGCGATGCTCGGCGACCCGCAGGTAATAATTCTCGACGAGCCGACCGTCGGTCTTGACCCGAAGCAGATAACCGATATAAGGGAGCTGATAACACGGCTCGGAAAAACGAAAACGGTAATTCTGTCGAGCCACATTCTTGCCGAGGTCAGCGCGGTCTGTGACCACGTTATGATAATCAACGGCGGACGGCTCATCGCGTCCGACACGCTTGAAAATATAAGAAAAGAAAACTCGCCCGAAAACCGCTTCTCGCTCACCGCAAAGGGAGGCGAAGCACAGGTATCTGCGCTTCTCTCTCAATATCCCGAGATAACGTCGGTATGCGTAAGAACCGAAAACGGGCTCGTCTGTGCCGACATCGAGGTCGAGGCGGGGCTTGACGTCCGCGAAGAGCTTTTCTTCGCGTTTGCAAAGCGCGATATTCCGCTTCTTGAGCTTAAAAAGGTCACTCCGTCGCTTGAAGAGATCTTCCTTTCTCTTACGTCGTCCGCATATTCCGACGAAGAATACGAGGAAGAGTATGACGAAGAAGACGGCGATGATGACGATGAAGATTTCGACGACGATTATGAATACGAAGAAGACGATGATGACGATGACGACGATGATGATGACGGCGATGACTACGTTCCGCTCTTCTCGTCGGGAAATGGGGGCAAAAAATGATATCCGTTTATAAAAAAGAGCTTCGCTCCTATTTCACAGGGCTTACCGGCTACGTTGCGATCTCCCTTATTCTCGTCCTTACGGGAATTTTTATCCGCATCGTCGCGTTCCAGGCAAAGTATATGATGATCCAGAACGTGCTTCCCTCTGCGGCGATAATTCTTCTTATCGCAATACCGATAGTTACGATGTCGTCCTTTGCGGGCGAAAGAGCGCAGAAAACCGATACTCTGCTCTACTCGCTTCCCCTCTCTACCTCTAAAATAGTTTTGGGTAAATATCTTGCGATGATGACGGTGTTTGCCGTCCCCGTTGCGGTCATTTCTCTTATTCCCGCCGTTCTCAATATGTACGGAACGGTCGATTGGTTCGGCATATACACCGCAATCGCAATGTTTTTCCTGCTCATCTCGGCAATGACGGCAATTTGTATGTTCACGTCGTCCCTTTGCGAGTCGCAGGTCATCGCCGCGGTGCTCGGCTCGGGCGCACTTATCGTCTGCTACTTTGCCGCGATCCTCACGAGCGTTATTCCCAAGACCGAGACCGCCTCTTTCATTTGCTTCCTCGTTCTCGCGGCGCTGATCGGACTTATCGCATACGCGTTCACGAAAAATCTTTACATCGCACTCTCGGTAGGCGCCGTGCTTATGGCTGCCGTGTCGATAATCTATATGAACGACTCGTCCGTGTTCCTCAATATTCTCGGAAAGACCGTCGATCTCTTCGCGCTTTTCGACCGATTTGCCGACACGGTAAACTCGAAGGTCTTTGACGTGAACACCGCCGTTTATTATCTTTCCGTTGCAGTATTCTTCAACGTTCTGACCGTTCAGACCGTTGAAAAACGCAGATACAGTTAAGGGGGTATGAGTATGAAAAAATTTAACAGCTCTGCCCGCTACGGCAGCTTTGCCCTCATTACTACCGCTGTGGTTCTCGCAATTCTCATTATCGTAAACCTCGCCTTAAACGCGCTCCCCGCAACGATGACCTCGATTGCAGGCGAAAAGACCGACGTTTACACCATCTCCAAGGCAAGCAAGGATTATTTGAAATCGCTCGGCGAGGAGATAACCGTATACGTCGTTCAGATCGACGGCGCGTCGGGCGAGCACGACCTGATGATAAAGAAATACGTTGAGCGCTACGCGACTTTAAGCGGCAAGATCACGGTTAAATACGTTGACCCCGAGATCAAGCCGATGTTCCTTTCATCATATAACGAGGACGGCTCAATAAACGAGGATCTGCTCGACCCGTCCTACACTCATCTCGTCGTTGAAAGCAGTAAGCGCGCAAGAATAATCCCCTATTCCGACATCTTCAAATACGCGCTCACGGGCGACGACCTCACCGCGTTTTATCAGGCGTACGGCTACGTTCCGTACAGCTACGAGATCGAAAACTGCCTTTTGAGTGCCGTTGATTACGTCACGCTCGAAACGCTTCCGAAAATATATTATACAAGCACTCACAAGGAAACCGCACTTGACGAGATATTCACCGCCTTTGCAAAGCTCGAAAACATAGGCATTTCGGAGCTTGATATCGAAACCGAAGGAAAGATCCCGTCCGACGCGCAGGCATTGGTCATCTACGCGCCGCAGACCGACTTCTCCGAAAAGGAGATCAATGCTCTCAAGGAGTACGCGGACAACGGCGGAAGGATCATTCTCTCCACCGAGTTCAACCTCGCGCTTTCCGACCGTATCCACGAAAACCTTTACGGCTTTATTGAGGAATACTACGGTATGAGCTACGTTGACGCATTGGTCTACGAGGGTACGGCAAGCCGCTACTTGTCGTCCAAAACCTACGTTTTCGTAACGATGACCGACAAGGTACACTCCGCGATCAAATCGGGCACCTACGGCAGCGTCATCTTTACCTACTCTCACGCAATAGAGGTGTCGCAGACGCCCCCCGAGGGTGTGACCGTAGACACGCTGTTCACGACCACCGATAAGGGATACGCAAAGCCCACCTACGACAAGGAAACCGAGGAAAAAAGCGACGGCGACTTGAGCGGCACCTTCGTTCTCGGCGCAAGATCCACGCGCGTCATCGGCGACAGCTCCTCGACGCTTCTGTGGTACTCGTCGACCGACGCGCTCCGCACGACCTGGAACTACCAGCTGGCAGAGAGTATGCACGTCGCAGTCTACACCCTCTCCGAATCGGTCGAAAAGAGAGATATCGTCTCGGCGGTTGCGATGCTCGTAACCCGTGACACCGTCGACATCAGCGACAAGGCGGCAACCGTTTGGAGCTGGATAATAATTGCTATCGTTCCCGGCTTAATTCTCGGCTACGGCATTTACGTCCGAGTCAGAAGGGTAAGAAGATAATATGAAAAAGAGAAGCTTTGGGCTCACGGTTCTTCTTTCCCTGCTCGTTATCGTCATCGTTTTCTATTCCGTCATCTCAAACGTGGTGAAGAAGGACGGAAGCGGCGGAAATTCCGCCCCCGCGGGCGACGGCATCTACATTGACCGTCAGCCGAGCGAGGTCGAAAAGGTAACCTACCGCACGGGCGGTTCGGAATTTACCGTCCGACTCGACGGAAGCATCTACGTTCTTGACGAGGACCCCGAATTTCCGCTCGACACGACCGCCGTCGCTTATATATTGAACGCCGCGACAAGATTGACTTACGTCAGAAGGATAAATCCCGAAGGAAACGACCTTGCCGAATACGGTCTAAGTGACCCCCAGGCAGTAATTGACGTCCTCTACACCGACAGCGCGCGCCTTACCCTCACCGTCGGTAATTACAACGCCTATTCCGATGCGTTCTACTGCACGACGGGCGACGGACTCGTCTACCTTATGGGCGGAGAATTCTGCGAGGCGTTCATCTACAAGTATTCCGACCTCATACTTCATGACCGCATCGAAACACCGCAGTACGGTTTTTCCTCGGTCACGAAGATCGAGATAACGGGAAACGGAAAGAGCGTTGTCTACGAGCTGACCGACGAGGAAAACGATATCTGGGAAAAGAACGGCGAAGAAGGCGATTTTTCCTACGAGGCAAAGGAGATCTACAACGAGCTTTACAAGCTCACGGTAGACGAATGGATCGCCTATAACGTAACGACCGACGACGAGTTTGACGTCTACGGGCTCAAAAAACCCGATATAAGAGTCGTGTTCACTCACATTGAGCTTGAGGAGATCGAAAACGAGGGCTCCTCGACCGTTACGAAGGAGCACGAAAGACAGACCGCGTTCCTTATCGGTCCTCCGACCGACGAAAGCGAGGAGACCGACGTCAAGCGTTATTTCGCGTTCGGCGGCGGAAGCATCGTTTATATCCTGCACGAGGAAGTTTTCGAATGCACGATAAACGCGCTTAAATAAATGAAAACGGCAGACGGGAAACCGTCTGCTTTTTCCTTCGGAAAAATCCGATTCGGCATATTTTGAAAAACGGCTCAATAAATGTCGTCAAACTTGTTGACAAATCAACAGGTCTATGATATAATTTTTCCGGCTTATTGAAAAATCAACAATTTCAGGAGTGGAAATGAAAGTAAGATTTGAAACATTCACGCTGCTCATCAACCGCATAAGACGAAATATGCGCAGGATAAAAATACGCGAAATGGAAGAATACGGACTCCGAAGCGTGCATATGTCCTGCCTGTATCTCCTCTACACCCACGACGGTCTTACCGCAACCGAGCTTTGCGAAAAATGCGAAGAGGACAAGGCAACCGTCTCGCGAACGATCGAGCATCTTGAAGAAAACGGATTTATTGCCTGCAAATCCAAAAAAGCAAAGAGATATAAAAGCCCCATCGAGCTCACCAAAAAGGGCAAAAACGTCGGAAAGAGGATCGTCGCAACGCTCGACCTCATTGTCGACCAAATGAACGAGGGTCTTTCCGAAGAAGAAAGAGCAAGCTTTTTCCGAGCTCTTTCGTTAGTCAGCGACAATCTTCAAGCGATTGCCGACACAAGTTTAACAAGAGGTGACGAAATGTCTAACTGCGAATACGAAACCAAAAACGGAATTATTCCGATATTCTTTTCTACCGACGATAACTACATACCCTTCCTCGACGTTGCTATAAACTCACTTATCGAAAACGCGTCGAAGGAGTATAATTATAAGCTGATAATTCTCAATACGGGTCTTGATCCCCAAAACGCCGAAAAGGTGATGCGAAACGCGCGTCCCGGCTTCGATATCGAGTTCGTTGACATTTCCGAACCGCTTGAGGACATAAAGGCGAAGCTTAAAAACGTATATCATTTCTCGATAGTTACCTACTATCGTCTTTTCATCGCTTCCCTTTTCCCGCAGTACGATAAGGCGCTTTATCTCGACTGCGACCTCGTCGTTACGGGAGACATTTCGGAGCTTTATAATTACGAGCTTGACGAAAACATTCTCGGCGCTTGCCCCGAGGAGTACATTCGGAATACTCCCGAATTCCGCCTCTACGCAAAAATGGCACTCGGCGTAGACCCCGATACGTACGTAAACGCCGGAGTTCTCGTTATGAATCTTGCTCAATTCAGAAAGAACAAGATCGAAAAGAAATTTATTAAGCTTATAACCAAGTACGATTTCGACCTTCTCGATCCCGACCAGGCGTACCTTAACTATCTCTGCCGCGACAAAATACTCGTCCTGCCGAACGGCTGGAACAAAGAACCGTTTGACGTTCCCTGCGAGGGAAAGAAGAATATCGTCCACTACGCGCTTTATAAGAAACCGTGGCAGTACGACGACACGCCCGACGGCGAATACTTTTGGGAATACGCAAAAAACTCGTCATTCTACGAGATCATTCTCGAAAGAAAGTCATCCTTCGACGATGCCGAAAGAGCCAAAAAGGAAGCCGCGGGTATTGAGATCCTAGAGCACGCACTGAAGATCGTTGAATCCGAAGAAACGTTTTTGAAAAAGCTTTAAGGGTGACGTAATGGAAAAATCGGAACATAAATTAGAGCTGCTGCGTCGAATAGCCGAGCTTGAAAAAAAGGAGCTTTGGCATCTCGACGTTGAGGATGACCCCGAGACCTATCCCCTTATGCCCGATCAGGTCGATTATCTCAACGAAAAGCTCATAAATAAGATCAAGAACAAGATCGCCAACAAGGCGGGCTCGAAATTCTTTGATAAAATGATAGCTGACGGTCAGCTCGTCATTAAGGAAGTCAAGGGAATTGAGAACTTCACGGCTGTCGAGGGCGGAAAGCTCGTGACCTGCAACCATTTCAGCGTCGGTGACAATTACGCAGTGTGGGTCGCGCTCCGCGACTATATGGGCGGAAAGCTCCTGTATAAGGTTATACGCGAGGGCAACTATACGAATCCACCCAAGCCCTTCGGTCTTTTTATGCGTCACTGCAACACGCTTCCCCTCTCGAGTCAGCTCTCGACGATGAAGAAGTTTTCGAAGGCTGTAAAAACGCTTCTTAACCGAGGCGAGACGATACTCATATATCCCGAGCAGTCGATGTGGTGGAACTACCGCAAGCCGAAGCCGATGCAGGACGGCGCGTTCGCGCTCGCAGTCCGAAACAATACGCCGATCGTTCCGATATTCATCACGATGACCGACAGCGACGTGCTCGACGGCGACGGATTCCCCGTTCAGGAATACACGCTGAACATTCTCCCCGCAATTTATCCCGATCAGTCGCTCCCGTCAGGCGAGCGCAAGGACAAGATGAAGCGTGAAAACTACGAGGCGTGGGTAAAGGTCTACGAGGAATTCTATCGGAAGCCCCTCGTTTACGGTGAAGAATAATGACGCTTTATCTTACCGTTATCGGCATCGCCATGGCGATCGTTTCGGCTGTCAACATTGCTTGTCAGACCGCCTCCTGGTACTATATAGTAATTGCCACCGTTTGGTGTACCGCTCTGCAGTTTGCCTTCGACATTTCGATCGCAGGCATCATCAAGGCAATGCCCGACAGATGGTTCGGCGTTGACAATCCGCATTATACCGTGACCGACCGCGAAAGAAAGTTTTACGGAAAGCTCAAGGTCAGATACTGGAAGGACTACGTCTGGGAGCTCGGCGGCATCGGCGGATTCAGTAAAAAGCACCTTAAGGAGCCCGACAGCCCCGAATATATCGAGAAGTTCATCATCGAGTGCAACAAGGGCGTCCTTACGCACCGTCTATCCTATCCCGCAGGATTTCTTGCGATGCTGACGCTGAAGGGCGTCTGCTCGCTCACCGTCGCGCTTCCCGTCGCCATCGTAAATTTGTTTTTGAACATTCTTCCGACGCTTGCTCTGCGCTATAATACCCCCATGCTCAAAGCAGTATTAACAAGAATGAGAAGAAAAGAAGCGGCGCAAAAGACCGCCGAAATTTCAGAATAATAAAAAGCCGTGAAGATCACGGCTTTTTTGTTTGCGGAAGGGGAACCTCCTCCTTCTGCCAAAGATAGAGTAGACGTCGTCTTGCCTTCTCCTTGGGGAATGGTGTAAGAGGCAGAATCTCGGATGAGGTGTAGGACGCGGAGCATCCGTTTGCCTCGCCCTCCGGGAGATGGGTGCAGAAGAGGCAAAACCTCGGCAAAGCCACGCCGGAGAGGGTAATTAGAAATTATTACAATGCCCTCTCAGTCGATTTCATCGACAGCTCCCCCAAAGGGGGAGCCATAGGATACATCGTTTCCGAGCGGAAGGGGAAACCCCGCCCTACAACACCGTCTGCGACGGCTATACTTCGCGGGAGTGCGTGGTTTTCGTTTGTTCGGGATCGTCTGTCAGTCCGATCATATAATCGGCGGAGACGTTGTAAAAACGGCAGAGCGTAGCCAAATCCTCAATCTTTAATTCTGCTCTGCCCGTCTCTATATGATTGTAGCCCTGCTGTGATTTTTCGTACAAATCACAAAAAAGAATTGACTTTTATTCCCGTTATGTTATAATGAAATCATCGCAAATATATAGGAGTTCAATATGAAAAACCACATTTTTTCGGGATATATGGGACACGGAAGCTGTCACTGCCAGGGAATCGCGGTCGACAAAAAGAACGGTTACCTGTACTATTCCTTCACGACCAAGCTCCTGAAGAGCGACCTTGACGGAAACATCATCGGCTCGGTCGATAAGATCGTCGGTCACCTCGGCTGCATTGATTTTAACGAGCGCGACGGCAAGGTCTACGCTTCCCTCGAATACAAGAACGACGAGATCGGACGCGGAATCTTAAAGACCCTCGGCGTTGACGACGACAGCTTGCAGGACGCCTTCTACGTTGCTATTTTCGACGTCGACAAGATCGACAGAATGGATATGAATGCCGAAACCGACGGCATTATGAAGACCGTATATCTCAAATCCGTCGTTGACGACTACAACGGCGTCACGCCGAAAGGAGTTCCGCACATCCACGGCTGCTCGGGTATCGACGGAATAACGATCGGCCCCGATTTCGGAGATAAGAACGGCAAGCATTATCTCCACGTCTGCGAGGGAATTTATTCCGACCATTCCCGTACAGACAACGATTATCAGGTAATGTACCAGTACGATATAGACGGCTGGTGGGACAACTACGCGCAGCCGCTCAATCAGCACGCTATGCACAGAAGCGGCCCGTGTGAGCCGAGAAATCAGTATTTCTTCTATACCGGCAACACGACCTACGGCGTTCAGAACTTCGAGTACGATGAATACACCGGCGACTATTTCGCCTGCGTTTACGAGGGAACGAAGCCGTGCTTCCCGAACTATCCTATGTTCGTCGTTGACGGAAGCATTGCCGCAGCCGAAAAGGAGCTTGTCGGTTGCGACGGTGAAAAGGGACTCGTCCTCTCGCTCAAGGATACGGGTCTCTTTGAAAACGGCATTTACGGCGTTAAATTCCCGCACGGAAGCACCGGCTTCTATTCCTTCGGCGACGGAAGATTTTTCGTTTCTCAACACGTCTACTCCAAAGACGACGGCCAGGCAACGAACGTCAATCTTTACCGCCTGACACAGGAAAACGGCGTTTTGAATTTCGAAAAGGTTGATTGATAAAAAGACACCCTAAGGGTGTCTTTTTGTATCGAAATTACAGAAACGTTTTGGAATGTTATACTGTAAGTAGAGTCGACAAACACCCTAAGATCTGGTAT
>CAZVVM010000005.1:0-43550 GCA_964630635.1 uncultured Ruminococcus sp.
AACGACGGGCTCGGGTAAATCGACGCTTATAAATCTGCTTCTCCGCTACTACGATCACTACGAAGGTCAGATAATGATCGACGGCGTGGATATAAGAGACATAGATATGCACTATTACCGTTCAAGCATCGGCTACGTTCAGCAGGAGCCGCAGATGTTCCACGATACGATATATAATAATATCGCATACGGAGACAGTAGTTTCTCGGCAGACGAGATAATCAACGCCGCAGATATAGCAAACGCGCACGAATTTATCGTTCGTCAGCCCGACGGTTACGATTCGGTACTCGGCGAGCGCGGAGTGGGTCTTTCGGGCGGTGAAAAGCAGAGAATTTCTATCGCAAGAGCGATGCTACGTAATCCGAAGATCCTCGTTTTCGACGAGGCAACGGCATCGGTAGACTCTGAAACGGAGCATCTTATCCAGGAAGCGATAGAACAGCTTATCAGCGGCAGAACGACGCTTATGATAGCGCACCGTCTGTCGACGCTTTCAAAAGCGAACAAGATAGTAGTCGTCGATAACGGCGAAATAATCGAATGCGGCACACCCGAGGAGCTTATGGCTATGGAGGGCAAGTATTTCCGCCTCGTGCAGATACAGTCGATGTCGGACAAGCTCGCCGAAAGCCGTAAAGCGGAAAACTTCGCGTAAGGAGGGATAGATATGGCACGCTATTATATTGATAAATATACGGGTCGCCTTGAACGCTCCGATCTCTACCTCGTCCGTCTTATAAAAAAGGACGGAACTGTTATCGAGGACCTTGAACCGAGAAAGCTGTTTCCTTTTACGAACAGCGAAATGTATATAACGCTTCTCGATAAGGACGAGAGGGAAGTCGGATTTGTACGCAAGCTCGACGAAATAGACGAAGAATCGCGCAAGGTGCTTGAGGACTGCTTCAAGGAATATTATATGATCCCGAAAATATCACGTCTGCTTGAATGTGAGGATAAATTCGGAGTGCTTAAATGGACGGTTGATACCGATAGAGGCGTAATAACCTTTCAAATACGCAACCGCCACAGCGATATTAAAAAGCTCTACGGTACAAACCGAGTAATAGTCAGAGATTCAAACGATAACCGTTACGAGATCCCCGACGTTACCGTGCTTGATTCCCGCAGTAACCACCTTCTGTATTCATATCTGTAAAACAAAAGCTCTGTTGCAAATTTGCAACAGAGCTTTTAATTATTTTATATTGATCTCAACGCCGTTTACTTCGACGATTCCGTCGGCACGTATCATAATAAACTTCTGACCGTCGATAACCCGCGTTTCAACGAGATCGGACATATCCGATGCGAGCTTGATGGAAACCTCGGGAGTCTTGACCTCAAACTGCTTGACGTTAAGTAGGTTCTCGGGTGAAACAGTCGCCTTTTCGCCGAAGCTTTGGTCGAACTGCGTTTCAAACTCCGTGACCTTGTTTTCGTTAATACCGCAGTTTTTGAGAATATCACTTACCGTCGATTTCGAAACGGTAAGCGGCTCGGGATCCTTCATCGCCTTGTGTTCTTCAATCAACTGACCGAGATGATCCTGAACGTCCTTGACGACGTCAAGACTGCATTCCTCTGCGATAGTATCGCGGAAGATATTGGTAAACACCTGCTTCTGAATTGCAACAGCCATAGGAGCTTCACGGCGGAAGAGCGCCTCTATAAGCTCCGCCTTGTTGTCCGTTTTGTCGCGGTTGTAGAACAGAGCATTGTAAATATTCGTCTTTCTTCCGTCAAAGGCAGGGAAGAGGAAGCCCGCATCGGGCGCACCGATCACCCAGTCGGGAAGATTGTTTTTAATTACGTTTTCAGTCAACTTATATCCGAGAGTCGACTTCGTCATAACGAGAGGGCAGATAGCGCAGACTATGTAGGAATAAACCTCTCCGCTGTCCTCTTTTTTGTTTCCGTCGGAGCCATAGCTCGGTACGTCGTAAGCGTCGGAGCCGACGATTATCAGATAATTACTTTCCGACTTGTAGGAGCAACGGATCGACTCGATAAGCTCATCCATTGCCTTGTCGTCGGAAAGCGACGACGCTTTAAGCGTCGAAAGCATCTTGTGCTCCGAGCTGTCAAGCACCTGCTGATTGGTAAATGAAATGTCAATCAGATTCTTGTTAAGCGAACCCGAAAGGGTCTTTTTAAGTATTTTGAGGATCGCCTCTGCCTCCTCCTCGCTGATAAGATTCAACGATTGATCGAAGCGGGAAATGACTTCCTTTTTCTCGTTTATAAGCGCACCGCGTATGTGGGAAATATTTGTTCTTTCGACCCTGAAGCGGCGTTTTATCTCGGAGATTTCTTTTATATTCATCTTGATCTTCCTTTCGTTTCATACCGACATATTATAACTCATTTAAGCGTAAAAATCAAGAGACAATCAGCCGATATCCGAATCCATTCTAAGTTCTCTCGGAGATTTACCGAACATCTCGGCGCAAACGTGATTAAAGTTGCGAATGCTCTTAAAGCCGCTTTCAAAGGCGATCTGATTGATTGGCAAGGATGTGTCCTTAAGGAGAGCGTATGCGCGGTTAATACGGTACTGATTCAGTATGGTAGAAAAGTTTACGCCGAGTGCCTTGTTCAGCTCGCGCGACAGATACTGATGATTATATCCAAGCGACGACGCGGCATCGCGCAGGGTAATATCGGCAGTATAATTTTTGCTAATATAATTAACGACGTTAATTACCGAGTTCTTTGAATTCGTAAACGGAACGAGCTTCGCCTGCGAAAGGAAGCTGCCCCCGATAGCGTATAGAAGACCCTTGACCTTGATCTTCTTTGACAACGGCATGATTCGCTTAAACGATCTCTCATCCGTGCCGAACAGATCGTTCATCTCGGATAGAAAATATGATAGAAATTCCTTTTTAGGCGTGAAAACGGGGTTTTCCGCCTTCTTTTGCTTAATAGCATTAGATAGCGTAAGAACGATATTTTCGCAAAAAGTAACACGGCGCAGAGAAGAATCACCAAGCGTCTTAAAGCTGTGAAGCTGAAGCGGAGAAATAAACGCCGCTTCGCCGGCTTTAACGCGGTATTCACTTCCGTCTATAAAGCAAAGTGCCTCACCGCGCTCGACTATCAGTATCTCAAAATTCTTATGCAAATTTACGTATCGGTTTACCCACCCGGAATAGAGACCGGTTGAGAATTCATCGTCGATTTCGTCCTCAAAACAGAAGGTTATCTTATCGTTCATAATAACTCCTGAAAATCAAAATTTTGCCATAAACCGTCAACTTATGGCACAAAAAAATCAATATCTTGCTATAAGCATATCATATCATACAAGTATTTATTTGTCAATATCCGTGTGATAAAATGAAGTCGACAAATATTTTTATAAGGAGACAGACATGAAAAGAAGATTTTGTCTATCATTCTTGCTTGCTCGATGATAATGTCAATGCTCGTTCTCGTAAGTAGCGTGACAGTATCAGCGGCAACACCGAGCGACGGCGTTATGTTCGGAAGCGACGATATGTACTACGTCGATTCAATGAAGGACGCTCCCGCTTCCCTTTCTTACGAGACGTGGATATATATTCCGTCGGACGCTACTTATCATTCGAGTGACAGCAGCCGTTTCGGAACGGTGTTCAGCTCGTACTCCAACTACGCAACCAGACCTTACGTTTACTTTGGAATCAGGGTAAGCAGCGGCACTTACTATCCTCAATTTGAGTGGAGTGACGTTTTTAACCAGACAAACACCGTCAGAACCTTTAACTTCACAGACGTTTCAATTCCGAAGGGAGCTTGGACGCACCTTGCGTTCGTTCTTGATCCCGTAACGGGCAATATGTATTGCTATAAGAACGGCACCCTTGCACAAACGAAGACGACGTCCGCGTCTTATATTATGTATAATTACGGCTCTATCGACGAGCGCGTAACCGATAATCCCATCGTAATCGGTAACGATAACCGCCGCGGACAGCCCTATAACTACCTCGGAAAGCTCGGCTCGCTTTCCTTCTATACCGAAACGCTTACAGCGGAAGAGGTAAAGGCGCACTATGAAAACGGCGTAAAGGGAAGTGAAGAGGGACTTCTTTCCCACTGGGATTTCCAGTCGACCGACATCGGCAAGAATATCGCAGACAAGAGCCCTAATGGCTATAACCTCTCGTACAGCAAGGAATTTCTGAATCCCGACGAGGTTGAGCTTCCTACAGATTACGCGTATACGATGATGGTCGTAGGCGATACGCAGTTCATGGTACAGGACGACGTAAACAAGCTTAACGGTGATCACAACCATACCGCTACTATGTATAAGTGGATCGCCGACAATGCTAAATCGCTCAAAACGCAGATCGTAATGGGCGTCGGAGACATTACCGACATAGGAAATACCGAACAGCATCAGCACGCATATAATGCGATCAGCCAGCTTAACGGCGTAGTTCCTTATACCGTCGTTCGCGGAAACCACGATTACTATTCTTATGACTTCAATCTCGCCTTTGCTGTAGACGGTTATCTTAACCAGTTCAAGGAAAACGGCGGACTTATGGATGAGACCTCTGCCGAAAACAGCTACTATAAGCTGACAGCACCTAACGGCGATAAGTGGATGGTCGTAAACCTCGACTGGTCACCGACAGACGATGAGATATCCTGGGCAGACGGTATCATTGCCGCTAACCCCGACTATCAGGTAATTATCATAACTCACCAGTATATGTTCCTCGACGGCACTACCGTTGATACAGAGGACTATAATCAGGGTACGACGGGTGCATACCTCTGGGACAATCTCGTTAAGAAGTACGAGAACGTCAAGATGGTCTTCTCAGGACACATAGAGAGTAACCTTATCACTATGACGCAGAGTATCGGTGATAACGGCAATATCGTCTCGCAGTTCCTTATCGACGCGCAGGACGTTGAGTGGTACTACAACCGTTATCTCAACGATGAAAACGATACTCTGTCTCCTCTCGGTCTCGTTACCATCTTCTACTTCGATGAGGACGGCAGAACCGTTGACGTAAGATACTATTCGACAATCAAGAATAAGTATTACCATACAGTAAACCAGTTCACCTTCGACCTTGAAGCCGAGGGCGAAGAATTTGATTACGGCTGGAACGGCTACGAGATCGTACCCTCCGGCTCGGGTACACAGGCAGACCCGTACATTATCGAAAACGGCGGAAACCTTATGTGGATGTCGAATCAGATAATCAGCGGCGGATGCCAGACATCGTCTGATCTCCTTGAAACCGATATCGGCTATTTCAACGGTCAGTACTTCAAGCAGGTATGCGACATCGACCTTAACGGCTGTGCTATAAAGCCGATAGGTTATGAGCATCAGACCGAAACCAATCAAGTGCTCAACGTTGCCGCTTTCGCTGGTAACTATGACGGCGGCGGATACAAGATCTATAACGGAAGAATTGCAAGCGCAAAGGGACACGCTACCTATTCGTCCTCTAACGGATATACAGGCGACGGTCTCTTCGGCGTTATCTACGGCGCGAAGATCGAAAACGTTACTCTTGATAACGTAACGGTTTACAGCCAGGGAATTACGGGCGGTATCGTCGGACGCTCTGCGGCGCCTACGAATGCAAATGCTCCCGAAGATTTCAACGTTATAAGAAACTGCAAGATCACTAATTCCTGTAAGCTCGTTGCGGGCTTTTATCCGGGTAATACCGTACATAACAGTGTTAAGTACGAGGACCTCGTATACCAGTGCGGTATCGTCGGCGGTATCATCGGTCAGGCGTGGGCAACGACTATCGAAAACTGCGTTTCCGACGTAGAGATCGAGGTCGACGGCTACCACTCCGTTGCTGCAGGTATCGCAGGCGAAGCGGGATACAATACAGTTATCAATAACTGCGTATTTAACGGCGGAATCACGCTTCTTGACAACACCTCAAAGATCAAGTCTGCCCTCGGCGGAATCGTAGGTCTTGTAATCGGAACAGGAACCACCGGTGTTCTGTGGAGCGATGCGAACCGTAATATATACGGATATATCCAAATTCTTAATTGTACCAATAACGGTTACTTTGATTATGCCGGAACGGAACCGCTCGAGCAGGTTACAATGATAGGCGGTATCGTTGCCGATGCTCATTTCATAGGCAAGAAGGAATTTACAACTAATTCCGTTGTTGAAAACTGCGTAAACAACGCAAAGATAGTTGCTCCTTCATCGAGCGCGGCAGTATGGGTCGGCGGAATCGTCGGTCATAGCTCGACGCATTCAAGCAGACAGCCGCTTCACGTTAAGAACTGTATCTCTGTTGACGTAGCCGAATGCGGTGGAAACGGAACGAACGAATACCGTTACGACCCGAATAACACAGATACTAACTCCAGTTCCTCTTGGCCTACTGCGGGCGTAGCCATCGTTGACGACGGCGGCAACTACACCACCGAATCTAAATACAATAGCTTTAGTCTTACCCTTAACAGAGGTATAACCGTAAACGTTAAGTTTACTATATCCGAAAGCGACATCGCTAAATTCCCGAATACTAAAGTAATTTTCAGCAACGGAGCGGAGTTCGATGCTGTTGCAGGTACCAACACCTATTCCGTCGAGCTTACTCCTGCCCTTATTGGCACCGCTCTTACCGTAAAATGCGGCGAGAACGGCAAGGAGATCGACGTATCTGTCGCTACCTATATCGCGAAGGTAAAGGCGGCTTATTCCGAAGCAGAAAACGGCGAGCTTTGGGCGCTTCTCGATGCAATAGACGCATACGGTAAGGCAGCAACAGGCAAGCTCGACAGCGTAACAGCGCCCGATTTCACGGGTGTAGGAAGCATTGAAGAAAGCGGCGATATATTCGTAGGCCTCGGCGCAACACTTTCTCATTCTGCAGGCGCAAAGCTTACCGTTGACGAAAGTAAGCTTGAGGACGGATACACCGTTACTATTACTTTCGGTAACACCACTCTTGTAAACAATAAGCCCGTAAAGAATTACGTAAAGAACGGCACTATCTCGGTTATAGGCATCTATGCCGCTGACTATGACGATGAGATAACCGTTACGGTCTATAACGGCAGCGAAGCAGTAGCAAGCGTTTCCTTTACCTTTAACGAGTACCTCAATACACTTTATTCCGTAACTACAAACGAAAAGACACTAAAGCTCATTGCCGCAACCTATAACTACGGCGCGGCGGCATCGAAGTTCGCATCTTAAAAGGAGGATAGATAAATGAATAACGATTTTATATTCCCCGAATGCGAGATCGTAATCTTCGAAAACGAGGACGTTATCACCGTTTCCGTCGGAGTCGGTGATAAGGTAAATCTCCCCGAAATATTCTAAAACAAAAAAGGCCGCACTTCGCTTGAAGTGCGGCTTTAAATATTTTTATACTCTTTTTATATTGACGGCACCAAGCTCGTTGCGACCGTTAATGAAGATAGTCTTGCCAGTGCTTTCGTTTCCCTCGGGTGTCGTCATCGCTCCAAGCTCATTGACAATGTTTGTCACGACGTTCCACTCGCTCGGAACGTTAATATTCATCGCTCCAAGCTCGTTATGTACGAGCAGAGTCATTCCGCCTTTATAGCTTTCAACGTTTGAAAAATAGACGTTGCAGGCGCCAAGCTCGTTTTTAACGGTGACGGTATCTTCTTCGGCGGCGCAGTCGACGTAGATCGTCGAAGCAGTACCGCGCGAGGTCTTATGATTTGCCGCTTTCGAAAAATGCTTTGTGAATTTTCTTTTGGGAGTAATAAGCTTTGCGCCGATGCAAAGGAGAAGCGCACACAGGAACACGAGCCAGTTGTTGATTATGTTGCTCTTTCCGAGTCCGCACCATTTTGCAATATACTTTTCAAGCAACATAAAAATGAATGCGATAGGGAAGAAGGTTTCCGAAAGCTTCAGCTTGATTATTACGTCGATGAGCCAGATAAGATTAAGAACTGTAAGAATCAGCACCCAAGCGGGAATACCGCTTAAAAAACCGAGAGAGATACCGACGGCATCAAGAATGATGAGCACCGCGCAAGCGATGAAGAGAAGTCCGAAGACAAGTCGGTTAGCCGATAGCTTGAAATGAACAGTGTTTCCTTTTTTAGTAACGTAATCTTTTTCGTATTCCATATTTATAACCTCGTTTCGTTCATTTTTTCCATAAACATTTTGTAATAGCTTCGTGACAGATACGCCTTTTTGGCGGTGGAGCGGAAGCTGATCTCCGAAGGGCCTGCAAGATTTTTCCTGACAGAATATACCTCGCGGCAGTTTATAAGCGTTGATTTCGACGCACGGCAAAAGACGGGAGAAAGTATCTTTTCAAGCTCGAAAAGCTTATACGACGAATTCAAGACCTTGTCCTTCGTGTGACAAACGCTGCGTCCGTCGTAGCTTTCGCAGAAGATGATCTCCTTTATCGGGATGAAATACTGAACGTCACCCGACGAAAGCAAAAGCGAATCGTTATGACCGATCGCGTTTTTTATGAGGTCTTCGATAAAAATAACGTTCTCGTTTCTTTCCTTGCAGGAAATAACTATCTCGTCCTCGCCGCTGTCGCATATAACAGTGCGCAGCTTCATTTCATCCCTCCTTCGTCTTTACTGATTTAATAATAACATAAACGGTCAAAAAAGTAAATATTCAGCGTTCAACAGGTCGAAAAATTTGACCGACAGGTAAAAATAACGCCGAAAACCAACGTTTTTCTCGAATTTTGTGAGCCGAAAAGCACAAAATAACGTTGCGGCATAAAAGCCGCGAAAATTGAGTGCGGAGAGACAAAATGAAAATTAAGGTCCTAACAACACTTTTGCTCGCGTTTGCACTTCCGGTTATCGGTTACGCATCAGGCGGCTCTGTTCTAAACGCTTCGAATAATTCGAACTGCTTTAACTGGTACTGCAAAAAAAGCGAAAGCGGAAACCCGCCTCCGCTGCCGACCGAATTTTTCTTTATTAAGGAATACGGCGGATATTATATTGACGAAAACGCGACGGAAGACGATAAGGTAATATACCTTACCTTCGACTGCGGCTACGAAAACGGAAATATCGAAAAAATACTCGATACTCTCCTAAAGCACGATGCGCACGGCGCGTTCTTCGTTTTAAAAAACCTTATAAAAAAGAACCCCGAGCTTGTAACAAGAATGGTAAACGAGGGTCACCTTGTCTGTAATCACACGTCAAATCATAAGGATATGACGAAAATCTCCTGTATAGAGGAATTTAAGAAGGAGCTTGACGAGCTGAACAGCGTAATGCTCTTATGCACAGGGCATAATCTTCAGCCGTTCTACCGTCCGCCCGAGGGAAAATTCAATCTTGAAAACCTCAAATGGGCGTCCGAACTCGGATATAAAACGGTGTTCTGGAGCTGTGCATACGACGACTGGGATAACAATAGGCAGATGTCATCCGAGAAGGCGATGAATAAGCTTATGAGTCGGCTTCACAACGGCGAAGTTCTGCTTCTGCACCCGACGTCAAGCACGAACGCCGCTATTCTCGACGAGTTTTTAACGACACTCGAAAGTATGGGCTACCGCTTCGGTAATCTCTATGAGCTTACGGGAAGCTCGATGATAGAACCTCGGTAAAAAACGATCCCTCTGCTAACGCAGGGGGATCGTTATGTATTATGCGGCGGGGCGGAGAAGAGTAATATTTTCTCCGTCACTTGAAAATACAATGTTTCCGACCTTGTCGGTGCGGTAATACTTGATTCCAAGCTTGTTAAGTGTGTTGATCGTCTCGGTGTGCGGATGACCGTAGGAATTGTCCTTTCCGCAGCTTATGACTGCGTATTGCGGACTGACCGCTGTGATAAAGTCAAGCGAGCTTGAAGTGCTCGCACCGTGATGACCGACCTTTATAACGTCGGCGCGGAACTCGGTCGGCGAGAATTTCTCAAGCATATCCTTTTCGGACGGTTGCTCGGCATCACCAGTAAAGAGGAACGACGTCTTTCCGTAATCAAGACGGAGAACTATGCTCATATTGTTGAGGTCATCTGTCTTTTCGGCAGGACCGAGCACCTTCATATTTGCGTTGTCAAGCTTAATGATATCTCCGACCTTTGCAATATGTACGGGAATATTCTTCTTATCGATAGCGAGCAATAGATTTTCAAAAACCGACGTGTCTGTTTCTATATCGGTCATAACGACTTTTCCGACGGAAAGAGTCTCTATCACCTCACGCGCACCTCCGATATGGTCGGCGTGCGGATGCGTAAGAATGAAGTAATCAATGTGCGTTACGTTTTGATACGACAGGTATTCAAGAATGTTTTTACCCTCGTCCTTAACAGACGCGTCGATGAGGACGGTTCTTCCGTTCGGCATAACGATAAGCGAGCAGTCACCTTGACCGACGTCAAGGAAATGTACCGCCATATCGCCGTCGGGAACGGTTATCTGTCTCGGCTCTTCAATAAACGGAAGATACTTTGACAGAAACTCCCACGCACCGGGTATAGTTTTAAGTGCGACGGCAGCACATATTATCAGAATCAACGCCAAAAGGGTGCGTATGCCTTTCAGCTTCCTCTTCCTGTTTCTGCTTTTCTTTTTAGCCATCTGATATTCTCCCTCTCTTAATAGGTATTTTGTCGGCAAATTTACTTAAAAATATTACGGGAAGCGCGATCATAAAACGTATAAAGCATTCACGCATACAAATCTGTCCGAGAACGTGAAAAAGACTGTCCGAAAAATCCCATAAATGAAGATGCATAACGCGGTTTGTGATAACGCCGAATCCAAGCTCAACGGCAGTTATCGCAAAGGTCGAAATAAGGGCTTTCGTATATATCGGCTCGTCGGTCAGAGCGCGGTTTATTTTGTGTATTATGGCAAAATAAATGCCCATAATGACCGATGCGGCGAATATGACTCTTTCGTGGTAAAGAAGCTCTATAAAAGCCCCGAAGAGTATACCGCAGGAGATCATAAAAACATATCCGTGAATACCGTTATTTCTCAATTTATTAAGCCCTTGCATAGCGTTTCTCCCTCTTTTGTTTAATACAAGGGTTGACGCATTAACAAGGGCTTATTCTTTTAGAAAATATTATTTTGCGCTGCCCATTTTCTCTTATCTCGTTCTTTCTTTATTTCATCGTATGCAATAGCACCGACAAAGGAAAGAAGTCCGATTATGGAGATAGCTGAACCGTAAACGTAGCACTTGGGACGGTAGGTGAAGGTCACCTTATGAGTACCCTCGGAGATTTCGATCGCAATCTGGCTGTCGTTGATCTTTATAAGATCGGCGCGTTTTCCGTCGACCTCAACTATCCAACCCTCGTCGAAGGTTATAGAAGTGCAAAGAAGCGACTGCCCTTCGCTTATCGTAACGGTACCTTCGATATAATCCTCGTCAAACTTCGTTATATTGAGGTTCGATTTTGCGATCTCTTCAAAGGTCTCTTTAAACAGCTCGGTGTTGAGAGAGAAGAAATAATCCTGGTTATTTCTGATATATATCGGTTCATCGGTGAGAGTGAGCGTAACGGTTATCATTTGATCCTCGTCGAAGATACCGAGATACTGTACGCAATCGGACTTGTTGCCCATATACGTGCCGATATGTTGACCGTTTACCGCAAGATTACATTCTCTCGGATAGTCCGTCGGGATATACATATATACCGGCTCGCCCGCTCTTACCTCGACTATATAATCTATCTTTGCAGTACCCGTGCTTCTTGCACTGTACTTTCTGTGATTCGTTGCAAAATCGGTTCTGATATTGGTATATACAGTATCGTCAAGATAGAGCGCTTCGAATATATCAATATCCTCTTCGTATCCCATAACGGCAGACGCCATCGCGTTCATAAGCTGCATAGGCGACTCGTAGTTGGATATCTCAAAATACTTCATCATATCCGACGAGCCGTAGGCAAGGGAAAGAGCATAGGGATTTTCGTAAAGATAAAGCTTGTCGGGGGATCCAATAATGTCGTTTTGATAGTTCTTATCAACGTCCATAGTATGGATCTCGTTCCACACCTGATTGTCGATCTGCTCGTTCGAAATAACGTACTTGATTCCGATAAACGCATCCGAAACGGGAGTTCCGCCGAGGTACTGCGACCAGTGAGATTTCGACGCGTAGCCGTAGCGGTGAAGCAGGTCGATGACCGACTTATTAAGAGTCGAGGTGGAGTTCGAGATGCCGTAGAAATTGAGCGTCATTGAGTCGTTCGTGCGCCCGTTATACTGGCGGTGGAAGTTCTTTTCCATACGGTAGAATGGCGACTTGTCGTTCTTCTTTACGTAATCGACCATCGGCTGCACGGCTTCGTAGAAATTGTTGTAGGAGTCACGCGAGGACATTATAACGTCCTCGTCAAGAGCGACGGCATTCATAAGTCCCGCACCGAAAAGCTCGGCGCAAACGAGAAGAAGAACGACCGCCGTTCCCATTTCACTGTATTTCTTTCGGTAAACGAAATAAAGAGCAACGCAGAATACGCCGATTGCGATTATCGAGAACCAGACGGTGCTGAAATCGTCGACATTCTTATAATTCAGCTTTTGAATTATCGCAACGAGAAGAACGAGTATTCCGCCCGTTATTGCGACGTTTTTGAAATTGGCGTGCTGAAGATTTGAGTACGCCTTGTAGGCGCAAACGAGGATCAGGAAAATGAAGATAAAGCTGTAACGGTAATTGAGCCAGTTCGGCTTCTGGAAGCCGTGCCATACCATATCAAGGGCGTTGATATTGAACGAGAAGAGAATGAGGGAAAGGAGAACTCCCGTCATCATTCTTTCGCGCCAGTTTATACGCGAGGTTATAAAATAAATGGGGAGGAGCAAAAGGGTAATGATACCGCAGTAAACGAAAGGCAGTCCTTCGGGACGCACGGTATCGTAGGAGCCGGGAAGAAGCTTGACTATAAAATCAAGCCAGTCAAAACGCTGTGTCCACGCAAAATCGGGGTCGGAGAAAGTATTTTTACCGAACTGGAGCGAGGTGTAGGAGGGAAGAATGATTATCGCGGAAATAGCTATCGCGATTCCCGAATAGAGGATTATCCTTCCGAACGACTTGAAGAAATGATTATCCTCAAGCCAGAAGTTGTTTCCGTATCTGTGAGAGCTTGCAAGATAGTAGCAAAAGAAGTAGATAGCGACGTAAATGCAGACCATATATCCGATGTAGAACGAGGTGAGCAGACACATTGCGAGTGAAACCACGAAGAGCTTGAAGTCGCCGCGCTTTATTATTCTCTCGATTCCGAGCGTGACGAGCGGCAGATAGATAAGACAGTCAAACCACATCGTATTGTTCGCCATAACTACGGCGTATCCCGAGAGGGCGTAGCAGGTCGAGAAGATTATGGTGTTAAGAGGCGTGGTCTTGTAAGATTCATTTAGGTAATACGACATCGTAAGACCCATCGAACCTGCTTTGAGGAGTATGATAAGCAGTATTGCCTCGGTTATATTGCTATGCGAAAACAGAGAAACAAGGAAAGAGAACGGGCTGGATACGTAATAAGCAAAAATGCCCATATATTCGCCGCCCATAGACCTTGTCCACGAATAAAGGAATGATCCGCCCTCGGCAAGCTTGTTCTTGAGGTCGGCAAAGAAGTTTACGTACTGACCGTTAAGGTCAAGGACGAGCACAGAGTTGTTTCCGAAAGGGAAGACCTCAAGAGCAATATATATCATCCACATTATGATAACGGGTATTATAAACGCAAGGAACAGGAAGCTGTGATCCCGCCTCCACGCGTTAAACCTCGATAAATACGATTTAAGTTTAGCTTTCATTATTTTCCTCGCAAAAAATAGTTATAATATTTTACCACATTTTTTCGACCGTGTAAACACATTTAAATAAAATATATATTATTATAAAATTATAAATTTTTACCTCGACAAATTGACTTATTTACTCATATGTGATATAATAGTATGAATTATAATGCCCAAGGTGTTTTTACACGTCGGGAAAGAGGAATAAATGATTATTTTGGGTATCGACCCCGGGCTTGCAATAGTCGGATACGGAGTTATCGACTGTACGAAGGGCGTCTTCACGACAATTGCATACGGCGCGATAACGACGCCCGCACATACGAAGGTCGAGGACCGTTTAAGTCAGATATACGACGGAATGACGGCGCTTATCGAAAAGTACCGTCCTGCCGAGATGGCAATAGAGGAGCTTTTCTTCACGAACAATATCACGACGGGTATCTCGGTTGCCGAAGCAAGAGGCGTCGCGCTTCTTGCGGCGAAGAAAAAGGGTGTTTCGATATACGAATATACGCCGCTTCAGGTCAAACAGTCGGTTGTCGGATACGGCAAAGCGGAGAAAAAGCAGGTGGAGATGATGGTGCAGACCATTCTTAAGCTTGAAAAAATGCCGAAGCTCGACGATACCGCCGACGCGCTTGCGATAGCGATTTGCCACGCACACACGGGCGCATCGCGCATCAAGGGCTACTATAACGTCAAATAAGGAGAAAAATATGTACTACTATATAAGCGGCGAGCTTGTTCTTGCCGACCCCGTAAACGCCGTGATCGACGCGCAGGGCGTAGGATACAGAATAAATATCAGCGGAAACACACTTGGAAAGCTCGCGGGCAAGATAGGCGCGAACGTCCGTCTTTATACTCACTTAAGTGTGAAGGAGGACGCGATGGAGCTTTACGGCTTCTATACGCTTGAGGAGCTGTCTTCGTTCAGAATGCTCATATCGGTGTCGGGTGTCGGCGCAAAGTCGGCAATTTCGATACTGTCGCTTATGTCCCCAGAACGATTTGCGCAGGCAGTCGTAAACGGCGACGCAAAGGCGATAGCAAATGCGCAGGGCATCGGTTCAAAGACCGCGCAGAGAATCATTCTCGAGCTTAAGGACAAGATCGGCAAGGAGCTTTCGCCCGATTCCGATTACGAGAGCGATACTGCATCGGCTTCCTCGGGATCAAGCAATATCGCCGCCGCAACCGACGGACTTCTCGTCCTCGGCTATACGAGAAGCGAAGCCGCGTACGCGCTCAAGGGGCTTGACCCGTCGCTTGACGTCGAGGTGCTGATAAGAAACGCATTATCCAAGCTTATGAAGTAAGGAGAGGGAATAAATGGCTGAATTTGATAGCGAATTTGAATACGACTTTGAGTCGCGTATAGTTTCCTCGTCCTTCTCGGAAAGCGAAGACAGAGAAAACGAGCCGACGCTCCGCCCCAAAACCCTTGACGAATACATCGGTCAGGAAAAGGCAAAGGAACAGCTCAAAATATATATCGACGCCGCAAAGAGCAGAGGCGAGGTGCTCGACCACGTTCTTCTTTACGGCCCTCCAGGTCTTGGTAAAACGACTCTTTCGGCGATAATCGCAAACGAAATGGGAGTTAATATAAGAGTAACGTCAGGCCCCGCGATCGAAAAAGGAGGCGACCTCGTCGCTATCCTTACTAATCTCGGCGAAAACGATATTCTCTTTATCGACGAGATACACCGTCTGCCGAAGACCGTCGAGGAAATTCTTTATCCCGCGATGGAGGACTACGTCGTCGACCTTATAATCGGTAAAGGCCCCGCGGCAAGAAGCATTCCGCTCTCTCTTTCAAAATTCACGCTTATCGGCGCAACGACGAGAGCAGGACAGATAGCAACTCCGCTCCGTGACCGTTTCGGCGTAGTTTTGAAGCTTGAACTCTATACCGTGGACGAGCTTGCAACCATCGTAAAGAGAAGCGCGGGAATACTTAATATTCCGATCGATGAATACGGCGCAAGAGAGATCGCCTCGCGCAGCCGCGGTACGCCCCGTATCGCAAACCGACTTTTAAAGCGAGTCCGTGACTTCGCGCAGGTCAAGGGAAGCGGTATAATCGACCGTGAGATCGCCGACTACGCGCTTAACCGACTTGAAATAGACAAGCTCGGTCTTGACGCTGTCGACAGAAGAATGCTTGAGGTAATAATCAAGTTCTACGGCGGCGGTCCCGTCGGTCTTGATACGCTCGCCGCAACCGTAGGCGAAGAAGCAATCACGATTGAGGACGTCTACGAGCCGTATCTTATGCAGATCGGCTTCTTAAGCCGCACACCGCGAGGCAGATGCGTAACGCGCCTCGCATACGAGCATCTCGGTATTCCGTACGGAAACAACACCGTAAGCGGAAACCAGCTCGACATCTTTAATACACAAGAGGACTGATATATGTGGTCGGCTGACAACTGGAAGGATTATTCTCTACTCGACTGCTCCGACGGATGCCGTCTTGAAAAGTGGGGTGGCTATACACTGATACGCCCCGATCCGCAGGTCATCTGGAAAAACTGCCGAGCACATTCGGCGTGGAAAAAGGCGGACGCAGTATATAACCGCTCAAAGAGTGGCGGCGGAAGCTGGAACGAGAATAAGCTTCCCGAGGAATGGAAGATAAATTACCGCGACCTTACCTTCTCGATAAAGCCGATGGGCTTCAAGCATACGGGACTTTTCCCGGAGCAGGCGGTAAACTGGGACTGGTTCTCCGATCTCATTAAGAACGCGAACCGTCCGGTAAAGGTGCTTAACCTCTTCGCCTATACGGGCGGAGCGACCGTTGCCGCGGCAAAGGCAGGTGCGTCTGTCTGCCACGTCGACGCATCAAAGGGAATGGTGCAAAGAGCCAAGGAAAACGCAGCTTTGAGCGGTCTATCCGACGCGCCGATAAGATACATCGTCGACGACTGCTTCAAATTCTGCGAAAGAGAAAAAAGAAGAGGCAATACGTACGATGCGATAATAATGGATCCGCCGTCCTACGGACGCGGACCGAACGGCGAAAAATGGACGCTTGAAGATAATATCGACAGCTTCGTCGCCCTCGCGTCGACCCTACTTTCCGATAACCCGCTCTTCTTCTTACTCAATTCCTATACGACGGGGCTTTCGGCTTCGACGATGGGATATATAGTCGGAAAGAACATAATACCGAAGCACGGCGGAAAGGTAGTTTCCGACGAGATCGGGCTTCCCGTAAAACAAACGAGTTGGTCGCTTCCTTGCGGAGCGTCCTCGAGATGGACAAAATATAAACTAAAGGATTAAAAATGTCAGTACCTTTTATAAAGGTTGAGGATCTTATCTTCACCTACGACGACGAAGACAGTATAGATAAGCACTACGTGCTGAAAAATCTGTCCCTTGAAATAGAAAAGGGATCCTTTGTCTGTGTCCTCGGACATAACGGATCGGGTAAAAGTACTTTTGCGAAGCTTCTTAATATGATACTTACCCCCGACAGCGGAAAAATATATATAGACGGGCTTCATATCACCGATCCCGATATAACGGAAAACGAGCTTTTCGAAATAAGAAGAAAGGTCGGAATGGTGTTCCAGAACCCCGATAACCAGCTCGTTGCAACGATAGTCGAGGAGGACGTGGCTTTCGGCCCCGAAAACCTCGGCGTTGAGCCGTCGGAGATCAGACGCCGCGTCGATAATGCTCTCCACACCGTCGGAATGTCGGAGTACGCAACTCACGCGCCGCACCGTCTTTCGGGCGGACAAAAGCAAAGAGTTGCTATCGCGGGAATCATAGCGATGGAGCCGGAGTGCATAATCTTCGACGAGTCGACCGCTATGCTCGACCCGCAGGGCAGAAAAGAAGTTATGAATACCATATCAAAGCTCAATAAAGAGCAGGGAATTACCGTTATCCATATAACTCACAATATGGACGAGGCGGTAAAAGCCGACCGAGTCGTCGTTATAAACGAGGGCGAGGTCTTTCTCGACGGAACGCCCAAAGAGGTGTTCTCGAACGTGAGCAAGCTTCGCCAGGCAGGTCTTGACGTTCCGCAGGTAACGGAACTGTTTTACGATCTGTCGCTTCACGGCGTGGAGCTTCCTTCCGATATTCTTTGCGAAGAGGAGGGAGCGGAAATTCTTTCCGCTATGCTGAAATAATGACGAAGTTAAAGCTTGCAGACGTAAATTACACGTACAGCGAAGGCACGCCCTTCCGTAAGGACGCACTGCGTAATATAAACGTTGAGATCGAAAATAACTGCATAACGGGACTCATAGGTCACACGGGATGCGGTAAATCGACACTCGTCCAGCTTCTGAACGGGCTCCTTCGTCCTACCTCGGGCGAGGTCATCTTTGACGGTACGAATATAGGCGAAAAGGGCTACGATCTCAAAACCCTGCGACATAAGGTCGGTCTTGTATTCCAGTATCCCGAGTATCAGCTATTTGAAGATACCGTGTACGACGATATCGCCTTCGGGCCGAAGAATATGGGTCTTGATAAAGACGAGATCGACCGCCGTATAAGAGAGGCGGCACTGTTTGTCGGTCTTGAGGAAAGATACCTTGAGGTTTCGCCCTTTGACCTTTCGGGCGGACAGAAAAGACGCGCGGCGATCGCGGGAATAATGGCAATGGATCCCGACGTACTCATTCTCGACGAGCCGGCGGCAGGGCTTGACCCCGTCGGACGCGAGGAGATACTCGGCGGTATCTATTCGTACCAAAGGAAAAGAAAGAACGCAGTCGTCATCGTCAGCCACAGTATGGAGGATATGGCGCGCTATTCCGATAAGCTTATCGTTATGAACGACGGTGAGATATTTATGCAGGGAAATTGTAAAGAGGTCTTTTCCGAAGCAGATAAACTGATGTCTGTCGGACTTGACGTTCCGCAGATAACGAAGTTTATGCGTGCCCTCAAAAATAAAGGCGTCGACGTAAGAACCGATATATTTACGGTCGACGAGGCGAAAGCCGAGATCCTTTCAAAGATGGGAGGACGCGGCAATGCTTAAAGATATAACGCTCGGGCAGTTTTTCCCCGGCAAATCGCTCCTTCATAAGATTGACCCCAGAACGAAGATAATCACTGCGCTTCTGTATATTGTAGCAGTCTTTCTCTGTCAGTCTATTGCGTCCTTTATCATTCTTCTTGTAGCAACCGTTGCGCTTATAGCGATATCGGGAGTTCCAGTGAAGATAATAGTAAAGGGACTGAAGCCGCTCATATTCATTCTGGCTTTTACAACGATATATAACGTGTTCTTCTATACAGGCGACAAGGTGCTCGTCCATTGGAAGTTTATTACGATATACCTTGAAGGCGTGGTGTTCGCCGTGATTATGGGACTTCGTATAATCTGCCTTTTGGCGGGAAGCTCGGTGCTTCTCACCTATACGACCTCTCCCATAATGCTGACAGACGGTATCGAACGTCTGCTATCACCTCTCAACAAGATAAAAGCACCCGTTCACGAGTTTGCGATGATGATGTCGATAGCGCTTCGCTTTATTCCGACGCTCGTCGAGGAGACGGACAAAATAATGAGCGCACAAAAGGCAAGAGGCGCAGATTTCAGCTCGGGCGGACTTATCAAGCGCGCAAAGGCGCTTATCCCCGTTCTTATCCCGCTATTCATTTCGGCATTCAGACGCGCAAGCGACCTCGCAGTCGCAATGGAATGCCGATGTTACCGAGGCGGAAGCGGAAGAACGAGAATGACTAAAACACACTTCGGCGTCCGCGACGCATTCATTTTCATAGCAACCGTTCTTCTCGGAACGGCAATAGTACTGTCAAACATCTATTTTCCGATTTGGATGATATAGGGTAGACGCCGTGAAGTATCTACTGACAATTTCATACGACGGCAGAAACTACTGCGGCTATCAAAGGCAGAAAAACGGCGTGTCTGTTCAGGAAAAGCTGACGGATGCCGCAACCGCGCTGTTTGGCGAGGGCACGAAAATAACGGGATGCTCACGTACCGACAGCGGAGTTCACGCCGTCGCGTTCAAAGCCACGCTTGAAAGCGAAAATGCAGCTATAAAACCCGAAAAGCTGCCTGCGGCACTTAATGCGCATCTTCCGCCCGATATATCGGTAAGAGATGCGTCGGAAGCCGACGCGGACTTTCATCCGCGCTATTCGGTCAAGGAAAAGGAATACAGATATATTATCTGTAATGCGTCGACCCGTGACCCTTTCACGGAGGGAAGAGCATACTTTTTCCCGAAAAAGCTTGATGCTGAAATAATGAATGAAGCCGCGCAGTTCCTTGTCGGAAGGCACGATTTCAGGTGCTTTATGGCGTCGGGGTCAAAAATTGAAGATACCGTAAGAGAAATATATTCCTGCGCCGTTACCCGAGAGGGTGACACCGTAACCGTATCGGTGCGCGGAAACGGATTTCTCTACAATATGGTTCGAATAATCGTCGGAACGCTTATCTCGGTATCCGACGGCAAAATCGCAAAGACGGACATTACAAAAATAATCGAAAGCAAGGACCGTAAAAACGCAGGATCTACCGCCCCTGCGGAGGGACTGTATCTCTACGACGTCAAATATTGAGAAAGGAGGCAAAAATGGAGGAAAAAAAGAAGAGCCAAGTTCCCGCAGAAAACGGGAAAACGGAAAAAAGCGGCTACAAGCTCATAAAAAAGAGACGCTCGGTCGTTATGCCGAAAGCGAAATACGACGGTGCGTTTGAAAAAGAAAATCCGTATTATATAAAAATAGCAAACAGATACGCGATCCTTAAATATATATCGATCCTTCTGACCTTCGTTTTTGCCGTAACGATGCTCAGCGCGTACAGCGCTGACATAACGCCGGAGAATTTCCAATATCTATTAAAGGACCTTGATATTACGGGCGTCCTTTCGGGAAGCAAATTTGACTCGGTAATATATAACGGCGGTTCGACCTCGTCGTTCGGTATATACCGCGGAGAGCTTGCGGTCATAAACGCAGGCTCGACGATGCTGTATAAGCCGTCGGGCGCACTGTCGTACAATGACACAAATAAATTCTATAATCCGCGCCTCGTCATATCGGAAAAATATATGCTGATATACGACCGAGGAGATACGACGTGCACTTATTCGGTACATAATTCCTTTGCAAAGCTTCACGAGGAGCGTTACGATTATCCGATAACTCTTGCAGATATGTCTAACAAGGGAAGCTACGCTGTCGTCACGCGAGACGACAGCTTCCGAAGCATAATCTACGTTTACGACGAGAACTTCAATCTTAAAAATACCGTAAGAAAGGATAAATACGTCCTTTCCGTCAGTATGAACGACACAGGCAACAAGTTGGCGATCTCATCGGTCTACGATAAGGACGGCGCTTTTGAAAGTGAAATACAGGTTCTCGGAATATCAAGCGAAAAGCCGGATTTCACCGTAAATGAAAGCGGAAAAATTCCGCTTAAAAGCGAGTGGCTCAAAAACGGTGACCTCGCAGTCGTGTATTCGGACTGCGTGATGATCTATTCGCCGAAGGGTGATAAACGAGCAACTCTTGATTTGAGCGGTCTTTCGTCACTTAATCTTGAATTAAATTCGTCACTGATGGTTTCGGTGCATAATACAACGGTCCTCGGTTACGATAAAACGGTAAACATTTACGACGTAAACGCCGAGCTCATAATGACCGAGTCGCTCGAGGGAGAGCTTATAAAGATCCTTCCCGGAAATGAGAAGGTCTGCCTGCTTTTCGAGGACAGAGCGGTGCTTATCGACGTGATTTCGAAAACCGTAAAGGAAGCGTCAGTCAAGCCGAATGCAAAGGACGTGGCGTTCTATGAGGATACAGTGATAGTCTGCTACTCGGGCGGAGCCGAACCGCTTGATTTCGGCAAATAGCAGTTTCTGAAAGGGTATAAAAATGTCACTTTTAATTGACGTTATTGTAATAGCCGCGTTTGCCGCTTGCTTTATACGCGGAATTAAAAAGGGATTTGTTAAGAGTATTATCGGAGTTGTCATCGTTATCGCGGCAATATTCGGAAGCGTTAAGTTCAGTCCGGTGCTTGTGGATAAAATGAACGACAAATTCGTTCATAAATCCGTTGTTTCGGTTGCAAAGGACGCAATTCCGCGCGTTGATACCGATACACTTGTAAACGAAATGCCGTCGGCATTCAAAAAGGTGCTTGACCGATTCGGTACGAAGCCCGAGGACATAAAAGCGCTTTTTGAAAACGTTGATACAAATGAAACGGAAGAAGAAAAGCGCGACAGAATTGCCGAGAAAATGGGTGCGCCCCTTGCAAAGGCGATATCAAAGGCGCTTGCGTTTTTGACTGTATTTGCCGTTCTGTATATCGTTCTTCTCGTTGCTTCGCTGATAATCTGCGCGGTCGTTAAGCTTCCGATACTTAAAGCGGCAGATAAGCTTCTCGGCGCACTTCTCGGAGGCGCTTCGGGAATACTTCTCGCGTGGGGTATCAGCATCGCAATATGCGCCCTTCTTCCGCATCTCTCCGTCCTTTATGACGGAGTAGTACCCGAAACGGTTATCGATAATTCGATAGTCGTTAAATTTCTTGGTAAATTCGATCCTTTTAACCTCATAAAATAAGCAAAAACTCGATTTGGAGAAATATTATGCAGCTTTGCTCAAAATGCCACAAACGACTTGCAGTCGTTTTTGTCGGCAAAATGATAAACGATAAAATTGAAAACGAGGGCTATTGCCTGCGCTGTGCCAAGGGGCTTGGTATTGCACAGGTTGATGCTCTAATGAATCAGTACGGCATCTCGGAGGACGATCTCGACCGTCTTGAGCCGGATATTGATGAAAACGACCTCCCCGCAGTAGTTGACGAAACCGACGACGAGGAGGGAAAAGCACCTGCTATCGACTTTATGAAATTATTCGGTTCCGTCGGCGGAATGCCTCCGATGAGACCCTTTGCGGGCAGGAAGCCGAACGAGGATAATTCAAAAGACGGTAAAAAAGATAAAAAGAAGGAAAAAGATAAGGACAGAAAGTTCCTTTCGCAGTATTGCACGTCTCTTACCGATAAAGCAAAGAACGGACTTCTTGACGCGATAATCGGACGCGACCGCGAGCTCGGACGCGTTATGCAGATACTCTGCCGCCGTCAGAAGAATAACCCTTGTCTTATAGGCGAGCCGGGCGTCGGTAAGACCGCAGTTGCGGAAGCGCTTGCTTCTAAAATTGCATCGGGTGATGTTCCTTTCCGTCTTAAGGATAAAGAAGTATATCTCGTTGATATGACAGCTCTCGTTGCTGGTACGCAGTTCAGAGGTCAGTTTGAGACGAGAATGAAGGGACTAATCGACGAGGTAAAAGCGCTCGGCAACGTAATACTCGTTATCGACGAGGTGCATACTATCGCATCCGCAGGCGATGCGGAAGGCAGTATGAACGCCGCAAATATCCTCAAGCCCGCTCTTTCCCGCGGTGAGATCCAGGTTATTGGCGCAACAACCCTCACGGAATACAGAAAATTCATCGAAAAGGACGCGGCGCTTGAACGCCGTTTCCAGCCCGTTATGATCGACGAGCCGTCGGTTAGTGACTGCGTCGAGATACTCAAGGGCATAAAGACTTATTACGAGAATTTCCACGGCATAACCGTCTCAAACGAGCTTCTATATAAGGCGGTCAACCTCTCGGAGAGATATATAACCGACAGATACCTGCCCGATAAGGCGATAGACCTGCTTGACGAGGCGCTTTCACACGTCGCACTTAAATCAAAGGTGCTAAACGAGTTCAAAGTCGCCGAAAAAGAAGCAATAGACGTCGCAAAGCGTAAAGCTGAAATAGAGGCGCGCGAGGAGACCGAGCAGGATGCCCAGAACAAGAAGTACGAAGAGCTTGCCGAGATAAAGGTCAAGGAGATCAACCTTAATCAGCGTCTTGATTCGCTCCGCGAGGAAAAGGATAAGCTTGCACTCACGGGTGCAGATCTTGCAAGAGTTATCGAAATATGGACGGGAGTTCCTGCATCCTCGATAATGGAAAACGACTTTGCAAAGCTCGAGCGTCTTAAGGAAAGCGTTTCGGGCAAGATCATAGGACAGGATCACGCCGTTGATGCAGTCGTCCGCGCGATAAGAAGAAACCGCGCAGGAGTGAGCGCAAAGCGAAAGCCCGTTTCCTTCATCTTCGCAGGACCGACAGGCGTCGGTAAGACCGAGCTTGTAAAGGTTCTCGCATCAGAGCTTTTCGATTCCCCCGAAACGCTCATACGTCTTGATATGTCGGAGTTTATGGAGAAATTCTCGGTATCGAGGATAATAGGTGCTCCTCCCGGATACGTCGGCTACGACGAGGCGGGACAGCTTACCGAGAAGATTCGCCGTAAGCCGTACAGCGTCGTGCTTTTCGACGAAATTGAAAAGGCACATCCCGACGTAATGAATATTCTTCTGCAAATTCTCGATGACGGAAGAATTACCGATGCGCAGGGAAGAACGGTCAATTTTGAAAATACGGTCATAGTAATGACGACTAACGCCGGCTCCGAGGTCTCTTCGTCCTCTGCTGGCTTCTCGGCGAGCCGTCACGATTCCGATAAGGAACGCACGGAAAAGGCGCTTTCAACCTTCCTTCGCCCTGAGTTTATAAACCGCGTCGACGAGATAATCGTATTCAACCGTCTGAATAAAGAAAACTTCGCTGAAATTGCGAAGCTTATGCTTAACGACCTCGTAAAAGCCCTATCGGAAAAGGATATTAAATTCGTCTATTCCGATAAGGCGGCGAAAGCTATTGCCGAGGCGTCGTTCAGCGATAAATACGGCGCGCGCAATATGCGCAGATATATCGAAAAAGAGGTCGAGGATAAGCTTGCCGATAAGATCATAAGCGGCTATTCCGAGAATATAATCGGTATTTCTCTTGACCACGACGGAGAGAAGCTTACTGTCGAAACTATTTAAGCTTTCAATTAATCATTATTCTGCGAGATCCCAACGCTACGCGTTGCCCTACGGGTTCGACTGCGCCCGCCCACTGTCATTCTGAGCGGAGTGCGAAGCACGAAGCCGAACCGCGCAGCGGCGATGCGAAGCATCGGAATCTTGGGCGGGCTTCGCTCAGGATGACCGCAGAATGCTTCTACATTTTAATGAAAGGAGAGCAGATATGGCTGAAAAATGGTATGACAAATCTGCCGTTCAAACGGCAACGCTTCTCGGCACGAACGTCGGAACGGGACTTAACCGCGACGAGGTGCGCAGACGAAGAAAGCTTGACGGCGAAAACGATATATACCCTACACCGAAGAAAAACTATAAGACGTATCTTGCTCACCTTCTGACGGATTTCAATTCGCTTCTTATGCTGACGGTGCTTCTTATCGCCGCAATATTTGAGGAGACAGAGAATCTGTACGTTATGCTCGCGGTGCTTTTGACCTACTATACCGTCGCAATGGTAACGTATATGAAATCTCAAAGCGTCCTTGACGATATGGGCAAGGGAGCGCTCCCAAACGCAAAGGTTCTGCGAGAGGGAAGAGTATATATGATAAAGCAAAGACAGCTCGTGCGCGGTGATATCATATATATTTCGGCAGGTGATATAGTACCGTGTGACGCACGTCTTATTGAGAGCAACGATCTTGAAGTTTTTGAGGTCAACGTAACGGGCGTTACTCACGCCGTGCGTAAATCGTCGCGCTTCGAGGAGTACCACGATATTGCTCCTGCAAATCAGAAAAATATGCTCTTCGCGTCGTCCATCGTCACGAAGGGAAACGCCAAGGCGATCTGCTGTGAAACAGGCAACGAAACACTGGTCTGTAAAATGAAAAAGAATCAGCCGATCGTTTCTCACGAACATCTTCAAGTATTTGACCGCATAGCGGTTTTCTGCCGCCGTTGGACGCTTGCTATGACTGTTACCGTCTTTATTTTGACCGTAATGTCGCTTTTGGTCGAAACGACGGATAACGGCATTTTCCCGTCGTTTATGACGGGTGTGTCGCTTGCGGTATCGTCAATGAGCGAGTTTTATACGGCATTTGGATATATAGTCCTTGCCTGCGGTATTTTCGGCGCACTTAACCGAAAGAAAGAGGTAAACCGCGGCGCACTCATAAAGAACAGCTCAAAGCTTGAGGATATCAAAAATCTCACCTGTATTATGGTCCCGAAGGAAGGCGCCTTCAATATCCGCGGAATGTCGCTTGAAAAGGTGTTTTCAAACGGCGACGTTTACTCACACGAGGAGCGTGGCTTCAGAAAGAACGCAGCGCGAGTTCTGCGTTACGCGCTTATCTCAACGGGCAAATACGGGGCAGGAATGCTCACGCGTAACAATATGCTCGGCGAGAACATCTACACCTCGGAGGAAGACGCCATAATCAAAGCGGCAGAGGGCTTGAGTGAATATAACATAGGGCTTGAAAGACGCTATCCGATGGTCGAACACGTCGACCGAGGAACGCGCGGCTCTGCCTTTGATACAACGCTCGTTCACTACGAAAACGGCTTCTTTGTAAGCTTGCGCGGAGACTATTCAAGTATTCTTCCGCTTTGCCGTTACTACACGGAGGACAGCCGCGTTTATACTATGACCGACGAGAAGCTGAATAACTTCTATATCGAAGCCGAGAAGCTTGCGCGTCAGTCGTACAGAGTAATAGCTATCGCGTCGAAGGACACCGTATATAACAATCTGCGCCGCGTTGCAAACTGCCATACCGAGCTTACCCTCGAGGGTCTGCTCGCAATAAGAGAGCCGATACTCCCCGACGCGGCGAAGAACGTCCTTCGCTGTAAGAACGCGGGAATAAAGGTCATAATGCTGTCGCCCGATGAAAGTGAAAATAACGCAGTTATTGCCGAGTCTCTCGGTATCGCATCGAGCCCCGACCAGCTTGTGACGGGCAGCGCGCTTTCGGGAATGAAGGAAGGACTTATAAGAGCCGATCTCGACAGATATACAGTCTATCAGGGGCTTACCCTCGCACAAAAGCGAATGATAGTCCGTTATTTGCAGGAAAAGGGCGAAAAGGTCGGTTATCTCTGCTCGGAGCTTGACGAGATAATTTTGATGAAGGATGCCGACGTCGGCTTTGCGCAAAGCGTCACGCTCTCCGACCGTATGGGCGGAAGCGGCGTTGACCTCTCGCGCCATAATATTCCGATATACAGTAAGGACGCAAATTCGGGACAAACGGGCTGTGAAGCGCTAAAATTCGTCTCCGACGTTATAGTTTCAGAGCCGGACGAATCGGGAACGGGCGGCTTTAACGCAATAGTCGATGCGTTCCTCTGCTCAAAATCGGTGTATTATAACCTGCACAGAATGCTCAAATACATGATAAGCACGCAGATAGCACGGCTTCTGCTCGTGTTTATATCGCTTCTATGCGGATTTACCGCGCTTATCCCGTCGCAGATACTCTTCCTCGGACTTGTTACCGACTTCGCTGCGATAATCATAATCGCATTTGAAAAGCCCGACTATTCGCTTGTCAAGGCGTCGTCAAACGTCGGCGGAAAACTGCAAAATCCCTTTATTAAGAATCCCGAAGCAGCACTGATGGGTGTTCTTTGGGCGGTTGCCGCCGCAGTCAGCGCTATGATTTTGACGAAGACCTTGGTAATGCCCGAATCGTCGATCACGGCATACTGCTTCGTCAGTTTCATTGTTGCACAGATAGCGATGCTCAACGAATGTAAGCGTGAACAGAGCGTGTTCGATAAGAACGTCAGAGTAAACGGTGCATATCTTACTATGCTTGTGGTCGTTACGGTATTCCTTGCCTTTGCGTTTGCTCTTCCAAGCTTCGGAGAGCTGTTCGGTATATCCCGTATGTCGCCATACGCCGCGCTTGCGCTTCTTATTCCTGCGGTGATTTTGACTGCCGCCTATGAGATTTTCAAGGCAATTACGAGACCGAAAAGTTACAAAAAGGGTACGAAAAACTAATAAAAATGACCGAAAACGGTACGTTTTCGGTCATTTATTTTTTAACGAATTTCGTCTATGAAATAAGCTCTTGAATAGGCCTTGTTTCCGTGTGCGTCTGTGACAGTCACGCGGATATATGCGGGCGGATCGGTCTTAAGCTTGTGCTCCGAATCGGCAATATACGATTTGAGGTCAAATACCGCTTCTGTGTGCGGAACGCCGTCCTTGGATCTTACGCATCTGTTGTGGCGTCTTTCCGTTGCAACCTCAACGGACATTGCAGGCGAGGTCTTGACGGTAAGTATTCCGTCCTCAATATAGAGATCGTGTATCTCCGGTCCTGTCGACGAATAGAAATCGCCGTTTTCGAGCGCGGTCATAATCGTCACGTAATCAAGCTTGTCTGCCTTGATCATAACCCAGCCGCCGAAATAATCCCAGAAGGTGTCCTTTTTGCCGTGAGCGTCGTCCGTTGCGAGAGGGAAGACGTTTTCACCGAGCGCGAGCAGATCGTCCAGCGGCTGAACCGTATCGGGATAACCGCTTCTTACGCATCCAGTGTTATACACCTCAACTCCCCATACGCCCTTCAGCTTCGAATAGAACGGGTAGTGGTTGAGCGACCAAACGGGATGGTTGTACGAGACGATAAAGCCGTCTTCCTTTGCAGCGGCAATGACCTCGTTCATCGACTCGGGAGTGAAGGTCCTCTTGAAGTCGATCTCCTTCATTTCGTCAGCCATATACTGTTCAGCGTGTGCAGGCCAAAGGCGCGATTTTGAGTATACGGAGCAAACCGTTTTGTTCGGATCCTTCGCGTAAAGATTCATATGACAGGTCTCGCGGTAGCTGTAAGCGCCGTGAGTGAGCTCGGCGTTGGTCGCAAGCTCAACGGCGGTTATCGCAAGAAACTCATCGTCGTCAAGGTCTTTATGCGGTACCATTGCCTCGTGATCGGTAAAAGCAACGACCGCGTATCCGCGCTTTTTGTATTCTTCCTTTACCTCTTCGGGAGTAAGCGAGCCGTCGGAGATCGTCGTGTGAACATGAAGATTCGCCTTATAGCAGTTACCGTTTTCGGGTAAAAGGTGCTTTTTCATAGGATTACTCCATTACGGTTCCGTCGGGATGGAAAAGCGGAAGCTTTTCAAGGTATACGATGTCGGGGCGGTCTTGAGCGTCACCCTCTGCAAGTATGCACGCCTTTCCTACGATGATTCCGCCTGCCTGTTCAACGAGAACCGCAAGAGCGTTAAGAGATTCACCTGTCGAAATGACGTCGTCAACGAGCAGTATCTTCTTGCCCCTCATTCTCTCGGCATCCATTCCGTCAAGGTATAGGTGCTGATCCGCATCGGTAGTGATCGAACGGACGGGAACGTCAAATACGCTCGTCATATAAAGCTTCGGGTGTTTGCGGGCAACGAAATAGAAATCGTCCTCGCGCTGTCTTGCCATTTCGTGTGCAAGCGGAATACCCTTCGCCTCTGCGGTTATGAGGTAATCGTATTCGGGAACGATCTTTAATAGATCGCGTGCGCAGGCAACGGTAAGCTCTGCGTCACCGAAAATTACGAATGCGCCGATACTTAAATTTTCGTTTACGGGGCAAATGGGAAGATGTCTCTGGAGCCCCGCGATTGTCATTTTATGAGTGAGCATAATAGTCATCCTTTCCATAATAACTCTATTATAAATTATATCTCAAAAAAGGAAAAAGTCAAGATAATTTACTTCCATTCCTATAATAATCTCCAAAAATACTTGAATTATCTTGAAAGGTCTGCTATAATATATTATGTATAACTGTATAATGGGAGTATTGTCTGATGAACATAGGATTGCTCGGCTTCGGCGCGATGGGAAAAACGCATACCTATTCGGTTAAAAACCTACCGTTCTTCTACGGAGCCGGATATGAAAATGATAAGATCGTTGCGCTTGCCTCGGGTCATTATGAAAACGCAGTAAAGGCGGTAAATGACTTTTCTCTCGGACGCGCTTGCAAAAGCGAGGACGAGATCATAAACGACCCGTGTATTGACATCGTTGATATCTGCACGCCGAATATTTATCACTATGAAACCGTTAAGAAGGCGCTTAACGCAGGCAAGCACGTTTACTGCGAAAAGCCGCTTGCAGTTACTTATGAGGAAGCAAAGGAGCTTTCGGAGCTTGCTGAAAGCCGCGGGCTCGTTTGCCGTATCGTTTTTAACAACCGCTTTATGCCTGCGGTTATGAGAGCGAAGGAGATAGTTGAAAGCGGACGGCTCGGTAATATCGTGACCTTCCGCGTAGCTTATCTTCACGCAAGCTGTATTGATCCGAACAAGAAGGCGGGCTGGAAGCAGGACCGCGATATCTGCGGCGGCGGAGTTCTCTTTGACCTCGGCTCGCACGCTATCGACCTCGTCCGTCACCTTTGCGGTGAGATAGTATCGGTGAGCGGAAGAAGCCAGATATACCACAAAAACCGCCTCGGAGTCGACGGCAAGGCGTGGGAGACCAACGCGGACGAAGCGTTCTATATAACCGCCGAGCTTGAAAACGGCGGCGTCGGAACGATTGAAGCAAACAAGCTTGCAATCGGAACGAACGACGATCTCTCGTTTGAGATATACGGCGAAAAGGGCGCGCTCAAATACTCACTTATGCAGCCGAATTATCTCCGCTATTACGACGGAGAAAGAGCAGGCGGAACCCTTGGCGGTGACGGCGGATTTACCGATATCGAATGTGTCGGCAGATACCCCTCTCCGGGCGGAATATTCCCGTCGTTCAAGGCACCCGTCGGCTGGCTTATGGGACACGTTGAGTCTTACCGCGACTTCCTTGACGCGATAAAGAAGGGAAGCGTATCGAAGCCCGATTTTAAGGACGGTGCAAGAGTACAGCTTATAATGGAAAAGGCGTACGAGTCGGCAGATTGCGGCTCGATCGTCAAAACGGTTTGACCGACCGACGGCGGTGTTCCGTCGGAGAATGAGGAACTATGCTGACAGTAGGACTGACGGGCAGCTCGGGAAGCGGTAAGGGATACGTATCCGATATAATGAAGAGTGTCGGAATACCTTGTCTTGACACCGACAAGGTCTGCCGCGACGTCTATATGAAGGGTAACGAGTGCTACGACGATCTCGTTCGCAATTTCGGAGATATTATTCTCGGTGACGACGGCGAAATCGACCGCAAGAAGCTCTTCAACCTTACCTTTACCGATAAAGAAAAATACGAGCAGTTGAATTCGATTGCTTTTTATCACATAATGCGCCAGACGAAAAAATGGCTCGACGAGCGCGAGAGCGAGGGCGAGAAGATAGTCGTTATCGACGCGCCGATGCTTTACGAAAGCGGATTTGATAAGATGTGTCAAAAGGTCGTCTGCGTGACAGCCGATACGCCTACGCAGATAAGCCGTATAATGAAGCGCGACGGTATCTCGGAGGAAGAAGCCCGCGTTCGTTTAAGTAAGCAGAAGGCAAATATCTATTACACCTCAAAGGCGGATTACGAGCTTAATAACTCGGTTCGCAACGAGCATAATATTTACACCGAAACGACGCGTCTCATCGGCGTTTTGCGCCGTCACGAGGCGAGGATGAATAAATAAATTATAATTCCGAAGGAGAATTTGAAAATGGACGTAAAAGAACTCAAAGAACAGCTCGAATACAAGAACAAAAACGTGTTCGACGTCATTTCCGAGGACGAGCTTGAAAGATCGTTTGCATACGCTGAAGCGTACAAGCTTTTCCTTGACAATGCAAAGACCGAAAGAGAAGCGGTAAAGTACGCTATCGCTATGGTCGAAAAGAAGGGCTACACCGAGTACCACTTCGGCGACGAGCTTCAGGTTGGCGGTACTTACTACTATAACAACAGAGGCAAGATGCTTATCGTTTTCAAGGTCGGCGAAAACGACATTGAAAAGGACGGCGCGTATATCGTTGCCGCTCATATAGACTCTCCCCGTATCGACCTCAAGCAGAATCCTCTTTATGAGGCAGACGGCTTCGGTATGTTCAAGACTCACTATTATGGCGGTGTTAAGAAGTATCAGTGGACGACTGTTCCGCTTGCGCTTCACGGCGTGATGGTTAAGCGTGACGGCGAAGTCGTTGACATCTGCATCGGTGAAGACGAGGAGGATCCGATCTTCTACATTTCCGATCTTCTCCCTCACCTTGCAAAGGATCAGATGACCAAGTCGCTTGCTGAGGGAATCACGGGCGAAGGACTTAACATCATCGTCGGCACAGAACCCTACCGCGAGGAAGAGACCGACGGCGCTATCCGTCTCAACCTTCTCCGTATCCTTAATGAAAAGTACGGTATTACCGAGGAGGATTTCATTTCCGCAGAGCTTACCGCAGTTCCCGCACTCAAGGCAAGAGACATCGGTCTTGACCGTTCTCTTATCGGCGGCTACGGTCACGACGACCGCGTTTGCGCATATCCCGCAGTAACCGCGCTTCTCGACAATCCCGATACCAAGAAGACCGTTTTTGCTATCCTTGCCGACAAGGAAGAGGTTGGAAGCGACGGCGTAACGGGTATGCAGAGCTTGGCGTTCACCGATATTCTTACCGAAGTCTGTGACGCTCTCGGCGCAAATTACCGTAAGGTCAAGGCAAATTCGAAGTGCCTCTCCGCCGACGTCAACGCGGCGTTCGACCCGAATTTCCCCGAGGTTCTTGAAAGAAAGAACGCTTGCTACGCTAACTGCGGCGTCGTTCTCTCGAAGTTCACAGGTTCGAGAGGTAAGTCAGGCACGTCCGATGCGACGTCCGAGTTTACCGCTTACGTCAGAAATATGCTTAACGAAGCAGGCGTTGAGTGGCAGATGGCAGAGCTCGGTAAGGTAGACCAGGGCGGCGGCGGAACCGTTGCAAAGTTCATTGCAAATCACAATATAGACACCATTGACGTCGGCGTTCCCGTCATCTCGATGCACGCTCCCTACGAAGCAATTTCGAAGCTTGACCTCTATATGACCTATAAGGCATTTGCCGCGTTTGTAAAATAATGCTTGACAAGCTGAAGGAGGCGGAGCTTTATTACAGCGGCGTCTGTCATAAGCTTTCGACTCCCGAGGCGCTGACCGATCCCTCGGAGCTCCGACGGCTTATGCAGGAGGAGAAAAAGCTTTCGCCCATAATCGAAAAATACCGCGAATTTAAATCGGTCACGTCCCGCCTTGAGGAAGCGCTTCTTCTTCAGGGCGAGGGCGACCTTGAGCTTGCGGCTCTTGCAGATGAGGAAATCAAGCTATGCCGTCCTCTTATCGAGGACTTGAAAAGGGAGCTTACCGTTCTTCTGCTTCCGCAGGATCCGAACGACGAGAAGAACGTCGTCGTGGAGATCAGAGCGGGCGCGGGCGGTGAGGAAGCGGCACTTTTTGCGTCGAACCTTTACCGTATGTATAGTATGTTCGCTTCTCAAAACGGCTTTAAGCTCGAAACTGCATACGTGAACGAGACAGAGCTTGGGGGATATAAGGAAATATCCTTTACCGTCGAGGGCAACGGCGCGTATTCTCGGCTCAAATACGAAAGCGGTGTTCACCGCGTTCAGAGAGTTCCCGATACCGAGTCGCAGGGAAGAATACACACCTCGACCGTTACCGTCGCAGTTCTTCCCGAGGCGGAGGAGGTAGAGCTTGAGATAAACCCTGCCGACATCGTCGTTGAGACTATGAAAAGCTCGGGCGCGGGCGGTCAGCATATAAATAAGACCGAAAGTGCCGTGCGGCTTATTCACAAGCCGTCGGGAATGGTCATCGAATGCCGTGAGGAAAGATCGCAGTACAAGAACCGCGACAAGGCGATGAAGCTTCTTCGTACACGTCTTTACGATCAGATGTGCCGCGAGCAGGAGGGCAAGCTTGCCGATGCCCGACGTACGCAGGTCGGCACGGGTGACCGAAGCGAAAAGATCAGAACCTATAACTATCCTCAAAGACGCGTGACCGATCACCGTATCGGTTATACGGTTCATACGCTTGATGCGTTTTTGAACGGAAATATCGGTGCGTTAATTGACGCACTCGCCGCAGCGGATACTGCGGAAAAACTTAAAAATTCAGGTGAAAAATGAAAACTCTGATAATTCGGTATGAGGGCAAGGATTCCCTGATATCGGCGGCGGAGATAATCAAAAAGGGCGGAATCGTCGCTTTCCCGACGGAGACTGTATACGGCCTCGGCGGAAACGCGCTCGATCCGAATGCGGCTTCGAAGATATACGCCGCAAAGGGACGCCCTTCCGATAATCCGCTGATAGTACATCTTGATAAATATGAAAATGCGGGTGTTTACGCGCATACGACGCCTCTGTTTTTTGAAATTGCAGACGCGTTTATGCCGGGACCTATTACCGTTATTCTGAAGAAGCGAAGCTTTATTCCCGACAGCGTAACGGGCGGTCTTGATACCGTGGGCTTGCGCGTTCCGTCGAATAAGATCGCAAGAGAGCTTATCGAGCTTTCGGGCGTTCCGATAGCGGCACCGTCGGCGAACATCTCGGGAAAACCGAGCCCGACCTCGTTTGAGCACGTATATCACGATCTGAACGGTAAGGTCGACGCGATAATCGACGGCGGAAGCTGTGACTTCGGTGTCGAAAGCACGATAGTTAAGCTCGAAGATAAAACCATTCAGCTCCTTCGTCCGGGTGCTGTTACGGTCGAAATGCTCTCGCTGTTTGGCGACGGGCTTTATATTGATCCCGCAGTCACCGAAAAATTCGACGGTACGCCCCTTGCACCCGGTATGAAGTACCGTCACTACGCGCCGTCAACTCCGCTTACCGTCCTTGACGGCGGGGATAAAGAGGTTTATTCCTATCTTTCCGACCGAAATGACGTCGGAGTTATCTGCTTCGACGAGGATCTGCCGTATTTGAATAACGCTTACGTTATATCGTGCGGCTCGGCGTCAGATACCCTGACGCAGGCGAAGATGCTCTTTGAGTGTCTGCGCAAGATGGACGGCAGGACAGATCTTAAACATATTTACGCAAGAATGCCGTCAAAGATCGGCATCGGTCTTGCGGTATTCAACCGCCTGATAAAAGCGGCGGGCTTCAGCGTGGTTACGCTTAAATAATAAAGAACAGGATAAGTAAAAATGGCAAAGAAAAAAGCCGCTTCCCGTATTACGGTTCCGACTGTTCAGGCGGAGATCCGCCCGCAGCTCATAACCGAAACCATTGAAAAAAACTTTATGCCCTACGCGATGAGCGTTATCGTGTCGCGTGCGATCCCCGATATCGACGGCTTCAAGCCGGCACACAGAAAGCTCCTTTATACTATGTATAAAATGGGACTGCTTACGGGACAGAAGGTCAAGAGCGCGACCGTCGTCGGTGAGACGATGAAGCGCCACCCGCACGGCGACCAGGCAATATACGCTACGCTCGTCCGTCTTACAAGAGCCAACGAGTCGCTTCTGCATCCTTTTATAGACTCGAAGGGAAGCTTTGGTAAGCATTATAGCTCCGATATGGACTACGCAGCCCCCCGTTATACCGAGTGCAAGCTCGACAAGTTGAGCGCCGAGATATTTGCGGGAATTGATAAGAACGCAGTTGACCTCGTTGATAACTACGATAACACCTTAAAGGAGCCGACGATGCTCCCGACGGCGTTCCCGAACATTCTCGTTTCCCCCAACCTCGGTGTTGCGGTCGGTATGGCTTGCTCGATATGCTCCTTTAACCTCGCGGAGATCTGCGACGGTACGATACAGCTCCTTAAAAATCCGAACACCGATACCGAGCGTCTTATGAGCATTATCAAGGCGCCCGATTTTCCGGGCGGCGGTAATCTTATCTACGATAAGGAAAAGTACAAGGAGATATTCGAAACGGGTCACGGCTCGCTAAAGGTCAGAGCAAAGTACGTTTATGACAAGAGCGCGAACTGCATCGACGTTCTTGAAATTCCGTATTCGACCACGATCGAAGCAATAATCAAGAAAATTACGGGTTACATCAAGGAAGGAAAGCTCAAGGAGATCGTCGACGTTCGTGACGAGATCGACCTTCAGGGCTTCAAGCTCACGATAGACCTTCGCCGCGGAGTCGACCCCGACAAGCTTATGACGAAGCTCTATAAGATGACGCCCCTTGAGGACTCCTTTGAATGTAACTTCAATATACTCGTTCACGGCACGCCTCGTCTGCTCGGTGTCAGAGAGATCGTTAACGAGTGGATAGATTTCAGAATGACGTGCCTCCGCCGTGAGCTTACCTACGACCTCGGAAAGAAGAAGGACAAGCTTCATCTTCTGCTTGGTCTCGGTAAAATTCTTCTCGACATCGACAAGGCGATAAAGATCGTCCGCGAGACGGAGAAGGAATCCGACGTTGTACCGAACCTTATGAAGGGCTTTTCTATCGACGAGATACAGGCGGAATATATCGCAGAGATCAAGCTCCGCTACCTCAACCGTGAGTATATTATCAGCCGTATAAAGGAAATAGAATCCTTGCAGAAGGAAATTGCCGATCTCGAGCAGCTTATCGCGTCCGATACGAGAATGAAGAACCGTATCGCGTCGCAGCTTAAGGAGATAAAAGAAAAGTACGGTAAGGACAGAAAGACGCAGCTTATTGGTGCCGACGACGTCGAGGTCTACGACGAAAGCGAGCATATCGAGGACTATAATGTCAAGCTTATCTTTACGAAAGAGGGCTATTTCAAAAAAATTACTCTCCTCTCGCTCCGCGGAAACGACGAGCAGAAGCTCAAAGAGGGCGACTTTGTAGTTGATTCCATTGATGCGTCGAATACCGACGAGCTTATATTCTTCTCGGATAAGGCGCAGGTCTATAAGACGAGAGTTTGCGATTTCGATACGACGAAGGCGTCGCTTCTCGGTGACTATATTCCCGCAAAGCTCGGTTTTGAGGACGGCGAGAAGGCGATCGCTATGAAGAAGCTCGATAAGAACGATCTTTACGGCGGAAGCGCCGTCGTTATATTCAAGAACGGCAAGGGCGTCAAGATCCCGCTTTCCGCTTATGAAACGAAGGGTAACAGACGAAAGCTTACCGCCGCTTATTCCTCTGCTTGCGAGCCGGCAGGCGTCGTTATATGCGAGAAGGACGAGGATAAAGATATTATGCTCGTTGCGGATAACGGCAGAGTTATGACGATATCAACCGTTCTCGTTCCCGAAAAGGCAACGAGAACCTCGCAGGGCGTAATGCTTATGCAGGTTAAAAACGCAAACGTCGTTTTCGTAACTACCGACGTTTCCGCGTTCACCCCGTCGGGTAAGAGCTATAAGAAGAATAAGCTTCCGTCTACCGGTTGGACGATTTACGATGAAGACGCTGCGGCAATGCCCGACAGCGTAAAGACAAATCTATTATAATTATTGAGGAGATCACTGCTATGTCAACCATTCTCGAACTTATTAATTCGCTTAAAGGACCGTGCTCGTGCGGAATGTGCCACGAAACGGCAATAAAGGATATCGTTATAGAATCAGGTGCCGTTCACCGCGTGGGCGAGATTCTTACCAGAAACGGATTCCCGAAAAAACTTCTTCTCGTCGCCGATAAGAACACCCTTCAGGCGTCGGAGGGAATAATGGAAGCCCTTAACGGCTTTGACGTAGAGCTTAAGATCTACGACGAGCTTCGCGTTGCCACGATGAAAGAAGTAAACGAGATAGAGGAGCTTATCAAGGATCGCGAGATCGGCGTTCTGTCCGTCGGTACGGGCTCGTTAAACGACCCTTGCCGTCTTGCGTCGGCAAGACAGAACAAGCTTCTCTGCATCTTCGCTACCGCTCCCTCTATGGACGGCTTCGCTTCATACGGCGCGCCGATCGTTGACAGGGGCTTCAAGTTCAGCTATTCCGCAAAGAGCCCCGAGGTCATAATCGGTGACACCAAGATCCTCGCATCGGCTCCGACCGAGCTTAAATCCGCTGGCTTTGGCGATATGATCGCAAAGTACGTCGGTCTTGTTGACTGGAAGGCGTCAAGCTTGCTGAAGGGCGAGTTGTATTGCGAAAAGGTCGCTTCTCTTACGAGAGACGCGGCAGACGAGCTTGTCGAGCTCGCTGACAAGGTAACCGTGAACGACGAAAAGACGGCAGGAAAGATATTCGAGGCGCTTCTCAAAACGGGCGTTGGAATGTCGTTTATGCAGAACTCCCGTCCCGCAAGCGGCTCCGAGCACGTTATCTGTCATCTTGTTGAATGCAAGGAGCTTGTGCACGGCATAATTCCGAATATTCACGGAGACGACGTCGGAGTTGCAACGCTTCATATGCTCAAATACTACGGCATTCTCGCTGAGACCGAGAAGATAAACGCCCGTTACGAAAGCGTAAACTGGGACGAGGTCTATGAGTTTTACGGACATCTTGCCGATGACGTAAAGGCAGTCAATTTCCCGGAAAACATACTTGACGGAATCACTCCCGAAATGATTGAAAACAACTGGGATAACATAAGAAAGATCATAAATGAGGTTCCTTCATACGAGGTATGTAAGGAAGCAATGATAAAGGCGGGATGCAAGATCACCGTCGACGACATAGGAAAGGACAGAAAGCTATTCAACGATTGCGTTAAATACTCGCCGTTTATGAGAAAGCGTCTTACGCTTCTGCGTCTTAGCGGTATGATCGGAATTCAGCCGCCCGATGCCGAATAATCAAAAAAGAAAGGATACAATATGAAAAAATTAAAAAAGTCTATCCTTGTTTTTGTCCTGATGATAACGGTTCTTGCATTTGGAGTATCAGCTGACGAGGCGTATTCGAGTAAGGACGACCCGCTCGTTTCGCTCAGCTACGTCAACGACGTTCTCGGACCGCAGATAATGTCGCAGGTTCTTGAAAAGATCGAAAGCCAATACGTGAAGATCAGCGATCTTACCGATATGTCGGCAGGCGACCTTACGCTTATTACGTTAAGTAAGGGCGATACGCTTATGTCAAAGGGTGTCTGCGAGATAGTTCTGCTTTCGGGCAACGCAACAACTCTGATTACCGCTTCCTCTAACATTGAAGCAGGGCAGGGGCTTGTTGACGTGACCGACGGTACTGTTGTCACTAACGGCTCGCTTATCAAGGCGAATCACAAAATAATAATTCCCAAAGCCGACGGCAGAGGAATTATCGTTACCGGCGACAGCGTAAGCTTGCTTGTGAGAGGAGCGTACACCATTGCGGACTGATAACGGTGCAAATAAGAAGAGAATAAGACTTGATTCGCGCTTCTGGGCGCGGGTCCTGGTAGTGCTTCTTGCATTGTCTATGCTTGCGGGGACTTTTTACTACGTTTTGCTGTTCTTCTCGATGAAATCGGTTGCCGCGGAGAGCGATGACGACGAATCGTGGAATATCAATATGCGTATAGGTATATGCTACGATAACAAGATCTCGGTTTCGGTTCGCGTAACTGCTGAACACGGTTTTGACGTCGCGTATACTACTATGGGCCGCTCGGCAATCAACGTCGGCTACATATCTCAAACGGAAGTGTTCGTTTCGCGCCACGTTAATCTGAAATATTCTTCATCAAGTTATGTAGAGGCATCGAATGTATCCGAAACAAAGGTGGGATCTTATCACATCGACGTTCTTTCTGATGAGAACTATCTTGATGATGTTGAAGAGATAAAAAAAGCTTTTCCCGAGTATAATGTGTTTCCTGCGTACATATACAACGCTGAATGGCACGTTTATATAGGTCAGTTTGCGACGGAGGAAGAGACCTCGGAAGCACTTGAACTGATAAGAGAAGCGCTTACTCCTCCGGCGTCGCCGGAAACCGATCCGGTCACGGAAACCACCCCGGAGCATACTGAAGATTCAGACGGCACCGACACGACTGTTTCTGACGGAACTACTAATGAAGATACAGCTGGTGACGTAACTGCGTCCGGTACGAACGAAGCTTCTGATTTGACGACTCCGGAAGTGACTACGACTCCGGAAGTGACGACCACTCCTGAAGTGACGACTACTCCGGAAGCGACTACCACACCGGAGATAACCGAGCCGCCATTTGTTTCGCCGCTTTCCGATGACCTTACCGAAGCGGTGCTTGCTTCAAGTGTACGCGTCCCCCAAAATAACGATATGATCGTTATTGATCCCACGACGCATAACATTTTATGGCTTCACGGTTCTCCTTCAACTGCCGTTCTTCTTGCCTTGGCTGCGCATCAAGGTGATTCCGATACGACAGTCTATATGCGTTGCCGTCATAAGTATGATAGCGGTAATACCACACGTACTTACGGCGGATATCTTGAATTTTCGCATCATTCTCCCGATGAATATTACGGAATTGAGATGCTCAATCTCGTTCGCCTTGAAGACTATATTGTCGGAGTATGTTCAGCGGAAATTCCGACTTGGTGGCCCATTGAAACTATAAAAGCGTTTTCAATTGCGGTGCGAAGCTTTTCTCTCAAACGTCTTAACGGACACGGCGGCTTTGCAGGCGACCTGTGTAACGAGGCGTGCTGTCAGGTCTTTAACGGTTACGGTCCGGCGGAAGAACGGGTATGGCAAGCAGTCGGAGAGACACGCGGTATTATTGCAACGTCAAACGGCGTTCTGTGCGGAACCTATTATTCGTCAAGTACGGGCGGATGTACCGCAAACTGTACCGACGTATGGGGAAGCAGTCTTGCTACCTATCCGTACCTTAAGGCGGTTGCGACGCCTTGGGAAAAATACACGACTTACAGCAGAGGTCAAAAGACCTCGACCGTAAACGGCACGACGCTGTTCAACCTTCTCGAAAGTAAGGGCTACGATGATCTGACCGGTCCTGTTACCGATATAAAGATAACGAAAACGGGCAACAACACCACGTACGTAACAGAAATCAAATTCTACGATGCAGAAGGAAACTGTCAGACGGTGTCGCGTGCTGATAAGATAAAGAAGCTTCTTACGAACTACGTTGACTCGGCGAATTTCGTCGTTGCTAAATCAGGTGAAAGCGTCACTCGCACAAAGTATACGATGCTTGGATTCGGCGCTACTAATCCGAATCCCCCTGAAGGACTTGACGTTCTCGGAAATCCGTATCTCTTTACGGTGATCGGGCGTCAGCAGTTTTCGGTAATTACTGCGGACGGCATCAAGACCTTTTACGACGGACAGGACGAAAAGGTAATGACGGGAAGCGGGCTCAAGGACTACGACTTGTCCTTTGCGCTCGATTCGCAGAAATATCCGACGATCATCGGTATAAACGGCGAGGTGCTCCCCGACATAACCAAGCTTTCGGCGATAATTGAAAGCGAGACTTTGACAACCACGGCGGCCTCAAATAGCTTCACCTTTATAAGCAGAGGTTGGGGACACGGCGTCGGAATGAGCCAGTACGGAATTTACGAGCTGGGAAATCTCGGCTACGATTACAGATATATTCTGAAAGCGTATTACAGCGGAATAAGCTATACGACGTATAAGGAATATTTAGGTAAATGATTTATTTAAGAGGTAATAATTTTGAAGATCACAGTTATAGGATGCGGTAGATGGGGTTCGTTTATCGCGTGGTATCTTAACAATCAAAAGCACGACGTTACGGTATACGGACTTGCTGACGCCGAAAGCTTTATTCAGCTCCGCGACACGAGAACGAACGGACTTATTACGTACCCCGATGAGATCAAGCTGACGACCGACATTTCGGCAGTGCTTGATGCGGAGACCGTCATAATTTCCATCGGCTCGCAGGGGCTTCGTGCGCTTGTGGCACAGCTTAACGAGCTGGGCGTCAAGGGCAAGAACTTCGTTCTTTGTATGAAGGGAATTGAGATCGGAACAGGTAAGCGCCTTTCGGAGATCGTCGAGGAAGGTCTTGATCCGTCGAATACCGTTTCGGTCTGGATCGGACCCGGTCACGTTCAGGAATTCGCTCGCGGAATACCGAACTGTATGGTTATCGACAGTAAGAATGAAGAAGTCAAAAAGATGCTCGTAAACGAGTTTTCAAGCTCCGTTATCCGCTTCTATTACGGCACCGACCTTATCGGAAACGAGATAGGCGCGGCATCGAAAAACGTTATAGGTATAGCCGCAGGTATGCTCGACGGTCTCGGTCTTTCATCACTCAAGGGAGCGCTTATGTCGCGCGGAACGAGAGAAATATCGCGTCTTATTGATGCGTTCGGCGGTAATCCTATTTCGGCTTACGGTCTATGCCACCTCGGTGATTACGAGGCGACTGTCTTCTCAAAGTATTCGCATAACCGCGGCTACGGTGAAATGTTCGTCAAGGGCGAGCACTTCGATAAGCTTGCAGAGGGATATTATACCGTAAAGGCACTTATGGATATGAGCGAAAAGAGCGATGTTGAGCTTCCTATATGTGAGGCTGTATACAAGGTTCTTTATGAAAACTGTGATCCCAAGGCGACACTTTATTCACTCTTTGAAAGAAGCTTGAAGCAGGAATTTTAATATGCGCACAAATTTTTACGATATACTCTCTTCACATTCACGCGCCTATCCGAAGATGATGGCAGAGGATTACTATGCGCTCGCTTATGAGAGCGAATACGGCCGTGTTTTTGACGGTGACAACGATATTCGGTCCTTGCTCGACGAGCTCAATAAGGTTAAGACAGACGCGCTTGAGCCGTTTACCGTCACTATCGGCGGTGGATATGCACGCCTTAATCTTGCCCCCGTAAAGGCGTATCTGTCGGCGGACAATATTCTTACACTTATGTCCTTGACAGATAGAGAGGGAAGTACCGATGGGCTTTCCCGCAAGATATCTCTTATTCGCCGTTCAGGCGTTATGGGAATACTTCCCGCGTGCGCCTGCGACGTTGATAAATGCGAGGGTGAGGTGCCGCACAGCGCGCTGTATAAGCGCCTTTACGGCGCATCGTACCGTATAATTCCGGTCGAGACTGCTCCCGTCATTCCCGCACTTTGCCTTATTTCCGAGGCACTCGGAAAGGCAGAAAAGGTCTCGGTTGCCCTTGACGGACGGAAAGCGTCTGGTAAAAGCTTTGCATCTAAAGTCATTTCGACGGTGTTTGCTTTTGAAATTGAGGCGGGAAAGCTTGTTATCACCGACTGCTTCGGTTCGTTCGGCAGCGGAAATTACGATATAAAGCTCTATTTCGATACCGACGAGGAAAGCCGCAAAATGAGGATCGTTGAAGCTGAGGGTGAAGCCGCTTACGTCAAATACCAAAGCGAGATCCGCTTAACAGAGGACGCATATACAGAAAAATACGAGCCCGCGATAAACTGCGACCTCGTGATAAGAACGTAATAAAAAGTGCTGTCCGTTATTAATCGTTAGGAAAGGCATTATTAACACGTTATATATTGCAGCTAAGGACAGAGAACGATATATTTCTCTGTCCTTAAATTTTTTTTTGACAACTATTGCACCCAAATTCAAAAATGCCACACTATATGTATGAAAGGAGGCGGGAATATGCAAAATGCGAGCGAAATGCGTGATCGGCTCATAAATGAATTTGCCGAAAACTATATGGAAAAGATGTTTTACTTCTGCTTGAAAAAGACGGGAAACCATGTTGAAGCTGAAGATCTGATACAAGATATCGGACTCCAGATCATCACGGCTTTGAATAAAGGTACGATCCCGACGAGTTTTTCAGCTTGGGTATGGCGGATCGCGCGAAACCGTTATTCGGTATGGGCAAAAGAAAAGCATAAGCGCAACGAGTCGGTAACCGGTTCCGATATCGGCGATTATGAGATCTCGGACGAAAGCGATAATATCCTTGATGAAATGATACATACAGAGCAAATGGCTCTGCTTCGGCGTGAACTGGCGTTCATCAAAAGTGATTACCGTAATATCGTCGTCGCCTATTAC
>CAZVVM010000006.1:0-39516 GCA_964630635.1 uncultured Ruminococcus sp.
TCCACAGCTTTGTGAGGAAATATTGAAAACGGCGTTTTAAACGAGTTTTATCAAAAGAGACCATCAACAAAAAATGTTGATGGTCTCTTTGCCATATTATAGTGGTTCAGTTGCCGCTATTAAATTTTATGAGTGCATTCCAGTCTATTGAGCCATCTTCTTTACAATACTTGACTGTAAATTCCCTTATCATACGATTTTCCGCTCTGCTGTATGCTTCCTCAAACTCTTTAACGTATTCATCGGGGCGGGTTCCCATAAGGGCGATAATTTTGGTATAAAAATCCGCATCACCCGTGAGCCATTCCCAAAAGTCCTTGCCGGCTAATTCAAGATAAAACTTTTCTTTGCCCGCTTTGATTTTCTTTTTGCCGTAACCGTAGCCAATTATCGGCAGATATGCTTTTTTCGCTTGCTGTGCTCGTTTTTGAGCGGATTGAAAATTCTGCTCCTGCCTTTTTCTGCTGTCAGCGTTGAAAACGGACGTGCCGCTTTTAACGGCAATGCTGTAAATTGTATTATCTTTATCCACGGTAATATCCACGCCTTCGGTTACCGCCTTTTGACCACCTGAAACGACGACCGCAATCGGTTCAAAAAAGCAATTACCAAAAACCGTTTCTTCGCTCGATGATACGTATGCAGAGAGTATGCCGTCTACGATCTGCCTTGCGCTATTGATGCCCTTTGCGCGGTACAAATAAGGGTTTTTTCTTTTGAGGATCTTGTCAACGTCAACATTGTCAAGAGTTCTTGTCAGTGCGGCATAAAACTCGGTTAAAGCCGTTCCCACCGCCTCAAACACCGCTTTTTCATCATAACTATTATTTAACGGCTCTATATTCAACATTTGCTTATTCCTCCGACTCGGATAGCGCTTTGGATTTTGTCGTGTATGCTCGTTCCCCTGATTCGTTTGACAATGACTTCCTGTTCGCCGTTTGCAACCGCGACAAGAGTTTCGCCTATCGCACGCGCAAGACCAACGGGAACTGCATTGCCTATTTGACGGTATTTGTCTGCCGTTGTACCAATAAATTTCCAATCATCGGGAAACTGTTGAATACGAGCATATTCAGCCACGCTCAATGGTCTGTCCTTCGTCGGGTGGCACATCATAGTTGCCTTTTGCACCGGGCTGGTAACAACGGTAGGGCTGGGTTGAGAATACGACAAACGCCGATAAAAACCGACCTTGCCGCCACCCGAGGAATAAGCCCCGCCCATAGCCGACCGTATAACATCATCAGGCAGATTTCGCCAGTTCCCACCTTCGGGAACCATTTTCAAGAACTGCAATCTGCTATCGCTGAACACTGCACATTCGCCATCTGCGTTTTCAAGGTCTTTTATCGCATCAGCGAGTGTAGTCCAACGATACGCGGAATTTTGATGAATGCGGAAATGAGTAGGTGCAGGAAGAAAAATATCCTCATTGTCTCTGCTTCCTATCATAACAAATCTTTCGCGGAACTGCGGAACGCCGTAGTTGACTGCATCAAGAACACCGTAAACAGTCTTATAGTTTAATTTGCTGAACTCGTCAAGAATAACGTCCAACACTTTGACATCGGTATTGTTGCCGTTTTCGTCCTTTAGCGCTGAGCTCATTAAGCCCTTGACGTTTTCCATCACGAAGAAGCGAGGACGTATTTCATCAATCATCCGTACAAATTCTTTGAACAAGCTGCCTCTAGGGTCGTTTATACCTAACCGCTTGCCCGCCGTTGAAAACGGCTGGCAAGGCGGACCGCCGCAAATCAAAAACGGTTCTCCGGCTTTCATTCCTACCTGTTCAAGAATATACTCCGCAGATATGTTTCGTATATCCCCGGCAATTCCCTTATGCCCGTTTGCCAACATGGTCTGTATACAGGAGTTATCAAAATCTTGACCTATTTGTATATCAATTCCTGCCTGCATAAGCCCCAAATCCAGACCCATTGCACCGGTAAATAAGGATATTGATTTCAAATCCATTTTGTACCTCATAAACATAATTTTCTTAATTATATCACATTGTTAGTGTCGATTCAAGAAAATCTCATTTTTCTTTTGGTGAACCGTATGTATAGTTAATCGAACAATTATCTTTCTCGATGGCTTCGAGGTCGGAGAGCATTTCGGTGTGGGAAATATGCTCGGAGCCGAGGACGTTATAGTAAATAACGATCTTATCGTCGAAGACGTGGACGCAGTTCACGAGGGCGTTGATAACGCGGCGGCGGAAATCCTCGTCGTTCAGGTTGCCGTGACGGAAGGTGTTGAGGTAAGTTACTATCTCCTTTTCGCCTATGCGCTGCTCCTCTCTTATGCGTAGCTCGGCGAGCTCACTTGAAAAGGTCTGATGTTGGCTTTCAAGCTGCTCGATCATTTCGTTGATCCTGCGCAGAGCCGCCTGTGAGCTCGTTTTGACGAGGGCGGCAGTTGCCGCGTCGAGCTCCTTGTCGAGGTCGCGTATTTGGTTTTCAAGCTGACGGATCCTTCCGCTTTGCGCTTCCTTATCGGAAAGCTCTTTTATGCGCTTCGCTATCTTTTCGATATTCTTATCGGAAAGCACGTTGACTATCGTTTGCTGACAGACGTACTTTTCCAGCCCGTCCTTCTTTTCCGACTTCTTTTTGCAGGTCTTTGCCTTCTTGCGCTTACCGCAGGTGTAATAAGCGTAAACCTCGCGGTTTGCAGAGGTTCCGCTGTCACCTATCATAAGCGCTCCGCAATGACCGCAGAAGAGCTTGCCGGAAAGCAGGTAGTTAAGTTCGCTGTTCTTCTTGCCGTATGTGCGCTTATTTGCCTTGAGCTCCTTTTGAACCTTGGTAAAAAGCTCTCTCGATATTATCACGGGGCATTCCCTCTTAATATCGAGATAATCGTTTTCTCCGATATACATACGGTTTTCAAGGACGCGCGTGACGGACACGATATTGAATGCGTTTCCGCGCTTCGTTCTGAAGCCGCGCTTATTAAGCTCGTTTGCGATCTCGGTCTTTGATAAGCCGCCTGCGTATTCCTCGTATATAAAGCGCACGGCGGACGCTTCGCCCTCGTCGATGACGAGACGGTGATCCTCTACCTTATAGCCGAAGGATACGTTGCCGCCTGTTGACAGTCCTTTGAGTGCGGTTTCCCTCATTCCCCGTGCGACGACCTTTGAAAGGCGTCTCGAATATGATTCCGCCATTGCCTCGTATATGCTTTCGAGAATTATTCCCTCGTCGCCCGTTCCGACGCTTTCCTCTGTGGACAGCACGCGGACGCCGCTGTTCTCAAGCTCCTTTTTGTAGATAGCGGAGTCGAAGCGGTTACGCGCAAAGCGGTCGAAGCGGTAAACAACTACGAATGCGAACTGACGCTTTTTCGCGTCGGAGATCATTCGCTGAAAATCGGGACGGTTATCGGTGGTGCCGCTTATGGCGCGGTCGATATACTCACCGACGACGTGAAGTCCTTTTGCTTCGCAATAGGTATACGCGGCGCGAAGCTGTGCGTCTATGCTGTTTTCGGTCTGCTTGTCGGAGGAATAACGTGCGTATATGACGGCGTTTTGCGCGTTCTCTGTCGGCACGGGTTTTATCTTTGCGAAAGCCATAGCGGCTCCTTTCTTACAGTTTTTGACAAATTTGGTATTTTTTCGTCGCTTTTCACAAGGTGCAGAATGTCGGTTCTTGTAGAAATTTCTGCACTTTGATATTTTCGATATGGAGGTTTCATTATGACAATGAAATACAGATTTTCTTCCCAAGTCCTTCACGCGCGGCTCGCCCGAAAGCTCACACAGGAGCAGGCGGCGGAGCTTCTTAACATTTCTATACGTTGGTACAAGCAGATAGAAAAGGGTGAGGTTCTCCCGTCCGCCGAGCTTGCGCTCAAGATAATGGCGGAGTTTGAAATTGACGGAAAAAAGCTCAAGGAGGGCGCGTGATGGTACGTTATGAGATCGAAACGAAGATTCTTCCCGACGAAAACGGGCGTGAGTACGTTGGGTACGGAATTAGGGTGTATGACGGGAGCGAGCTTATAAACGCCGTTTCGGATATATCCGTGAACTACGACGAGGTGAAGCGGCTTTGCGATCGGCTGAACGAGTGTGAGCTTGATCCGATACACCTGCCCGACGTTGTGGAGGATTTCATAATAATGAGTTAATATAGAGTAACATCACAGAGCTTGTCATCAAACCCGAAGGGAGGTTACATATATGTTCATGTCCGAATTGGAAGCATTTAATAAGCTTTCTTATGAAGAAAAGGCGGAAATTATTGCTTTGATGAAAGATATTGTATCAAAGCGCGAAAACGCCTCGTCCGAAAAGGACAACGCATATCAGGATGACAAGCACTGATTGGCGCCAAAGGAAACCCGCTTTATAGCGGGTTTTTCTTTTGCTCTCACGTCTTATTTGATGCGAAATTCTTTATTAGATCGAGAATTATTTTGCGCTCATCGGGGGTTAGCTTTGAAAATAGTTCTAAAAATTCTATATTTTGAGGATCCGACAATGCGGGGAACCACGGCGCGGACTTTTTGAAGCTCGGGGGGTCGCTGCGCAGCTCGTTATACGAGGTGCGCTTTTCTTTTTCTGCCGTTCCGAGGAGATAGTCGGTTGACACCTCAAGGTAATCTGCGATTTTGATAGCGGCATTGAGAGAGGGCGGCACGCTTTTTGCTTCTATACCGATCAGCAAGCTCGCCGACATTCCGAGATCAACCGCCATTTTTTCAACGGTTATTCCCTTTTCCTCGCGTACTTGTCTCATAAGCATTCCGAAGCCGGAAGCGAGGGAGGAGCTTGTCCCTTCGGTGGGCTCGTTATTATCAAGAAGATAATCTACCGACACGCCGAAATACGCGGATATCTTTTTGAGCATTTCGTAATCGGGAGCTCGTTTGCCCGTTTCCCATTGACATAATGTGTTTGCCGGAACGCCGATCGCTTCGGCGAATTCTTTTTGAGATATTTCTCTTGAAATTCTCAATTCACGAATTTTAGTCATAAGATCACTCCTTTCATCTTATTTTAATTCACATTTTGTGATCCGTCAATACAATTCTCGAATTGTGAAAAAATTTTAACTTTTTTCAAAAAAAGTATTGACAATTCACAAATTGAGAATTATAATGTTCTCGTAACGAGAATTTTCAACGTTCTCGTGACGAAAATTTTTGAGGTGAGAAGGACGAAAAGAAAAACCCCTCGGAGAGGGGCGGAGAAATTATATGTCTTTGAGCTTTTGAAGTTGTTCTCGCTCTGATACCATACTTTGAAGAAGCAGGTTTAATTCACCGTTCATATTATATGCGGCGTTAAGGTATAGCGCTAAGCTTATCATGTGTTTACAAGGAAGGTCGCGGTTCTGATGGTCTTGGCAGTCACATTCTTTAAGATTGGTATTATAATGCCGATCGGAAGTAAATGACGGTATCGTTGCAGAAACGCTTATGCTCTTCGGCGGTCTTAAATCGTGAGCAAGAGAACGCGCGAGGCGAGGGCTTTGGAGTGCTTCGACATATTTCTCGCGTTGGCGGTCATCGAAATACGGATTTCTACTATCCAAGTAAGATACGATCTAAAAACTGATTATGCTCGATGAGCGCGTCGATTCTGTCCTCATAAGCTTTTCTCTCGTCCTTGTTAAGTTGGGGAACTTGAAGTTTTTTGAGTTTGCCTTCTAATTCGCTATTCTTTTGCTCAAGTCTTATGAGTTCTTGCTTTCGCTTGGCTTTTCCCATATAGAACGCCGCAACAGCAACAACCGGTATGGTTACGATGAATAAACACTCAAACATATCAAAACCCCTTCTATCTTATGATAGAAAAAATTATAACACAAACGTATCAAAAAATCAATTCTTGAAAGGAGAAACAAAATGAAAATCAGGGAATGGCTCAAGGAGCTGCGCCGAAAGAAGGGCTTACAGGCACAGGAGGCGGCAAAGCTCATCGGAATATCGACAAGCTATTATTGCCAGATCGAAAACGGAGTCCGCGACTGCCCCGTACATACTGCAAAAAAGATCGCGGTGCTTCTTGATTTCGATTGGACGAAATTCTACGAAGAGGAATAATACTATGCGCGTTATGATCGGCACGGTCATTATGCGTGCCGATGACGGTAGCTTTCTATCGGGCGGCACGCCCATTTATCGAGATCTGCCCGAGAGGGAGGGCTTGACCGAGCCCGAGGACTACTATGATTTCGGCGATTTTGCCGCGCTTATGGCGGACAAGTATGAGTCCTATCTGACCGAGAAGCGCAAGGCGGCGCTTGAAAGAAAAAAGAGAAAGGAGCAAAAGAATGCAGAAAAAGAAAATACCGCTATACGGGATACGGATAGCAGTGGACGGAGATATGAAGCGGATGCCCATTGAGATGGACAAGAAATGGCCGACGATACAAAGTGCGCTCGGTACCAGAACGACGGAGCAGCACTATGCCGGAGAGCACAACGGCGTACGTAGGATAGCTATCTGCGACCGTTACGGCTCTGTATCCAATAAGAGAGTAAACACCGTTGCCTCGCGGCTTTGCGGGACGGACGTTTACGGCGTTGTCATTCTCCTCAAGGAGAACGCCGACGGATTCCCCGTGCTTATGAGCGACGCGGCGGCGTACAAGATGCAGAGGGAGGTCGAGAGGTTTCTATGGTGATCTTTATATTATTCGAGCTTATTATTTTTCTTGAGTTCCTGCCCGCGGTCCTTGCCATCATCTTCGGGTTCAAGATGCTTTGGCTTTTGCCTATTATCGCGGTCACTTGGATCGCGCTTGTCCGCGCGTTTATGCGTGAAGAAAAAAAGAAAGCCCGCCGGGTGCGAGCCGACGGACGTTCAAATAAAAGTATTTTTGCCGTAATTATTATACCAAACGTCAACACCGTTTGTCAAGACGGGAATTATTCTCGGTCTGAAAAGCAACGAAAAGAGGTTTATATCTATGAGTGAAAGAAAATACGTATCAGCATCAGATGCCGCAGAGGTTTTGAGCGAGAAGCTTTCCGTTCCCATTGCGGATCTTGTCGATCTTTTTGCAGAGCTACCGTCGGCTGAACTAAAGCAAACGTCACTCGAATGCAAGCGCTGCGGAGAAACAATACGTTTTCCCATTGCGTTCTACGATTCATTCTACGAGCTTGCCGCCGGCGCGGTTATGGAAAAGATATGCGACAAGTATTGTCGGTTCCCCGGGGAGTGTTCTTCTCAAGAGGAACTTGACAAGCACTGTGACGGCTGTGAGGTTGTCGAGCTTCTTGATCTGATATTCAAAAAGAAAAAAGAAAAGCCGTGAAAACGACTTTTCCGGGGTTTTAATCAAGGATTTCCGTATTCTCTTTGCATCGAGCTGACAGAGACCACCCATTGTTTGCCGAATTTGCAAACGTCGACACCGTTTACGAGCTTGCCATAGGTGATCGCTTTTCTTAACGTGCTTTCGTTAAGACCCCAAAGCTCGGTGGCGTCGCTGAATGCCATCAGACCGTCAAAAGGGGTTTTGACTTGCACGCCGTTTTCCCAAAGCTCGTCGCAGGAGAGGTCAAGGTCGTCGTTCCAAATTATGCCGTAACCGCCAACGTCCACGGTCACGCATGAAAACTCCTGCTGATCGTTCTTGAGGGCAGCAAAAGCAGGGATCCTTTCAAAAAGCGGCTTTACGTCGTATATTTTGGTAACGCCCTCGGAGAATTGAACCGAGAGCTTATATTCGGGCAGAGCCGAAACGTTCTTTATCTTGTGAAACATAGTTATCTCCTTATTAGTGAACTACCCATTGTCTAAAACCAATGGGCTTCCTGCTTCGCCAGACCTCGCAACCTACTATCTCCACAGGCGTAAATTCGGGCAGTCCCTGCCCTATACTATTATTCTTTTATGCTATTTGCCTTAATCCTTCTTCCAGTATATTCTTTGCCGCATTGATATCCCTGTCATGTTTTGCTTCACAGACAGGACATACCCATTCCCTTACTGACAAATCTTTTGTATCCGCATTTTGGAATCCGCAAACGGAACACAATTGGCTACTGGCATAGAATGTATCTATCTTGATATACTCCCTGCCATTCCACTTTGCCTTGTATTCCAACTGCCGTGTCAGTTCGTACCATGATACATCACTTATGGATTTTGCCAGATGATGATTTTTGACCATACTCTTTATCTGCAAATTTTCTGAAACTATCACTTGGTTTTCGCTGATAATCTCATGTGAAATTTTATGCAGATAATCTTTTCTAGTATTTGTTATTTTCTCATGGCATACAGCTATCTTTTTCTTGGTTTTGTAATAATTATGACTTCTCTTTTCTTTATGTGCTAACTGTCTTTGCAATTTTACCAGTTTCTTCTCATATTTCTTGATGACTTTTGGATTCTCATATTTCTTCCCATCAGAAGTAATACATAAATCTTTAATGCCTAAATCCAATCCTACATTATGGTTAATATGTTCCAACTCTTCATGCTCCGTTTCCACAAGAATTGATACATAGTATTTTCCACTAGAAACTTGTGAAACTGTCGCAGACTTTATCTGCCCAAAAAAATTCCTGTGTAGCTTTGCCTTTACTGCTTTTAATCTAGGCAGTTTCACCTCACAATTCTCAAAATCTACCGCTATATTACCATTAGTAAAATTGGTTGTATATGATTTATGACTGTTATGCTTACTCTTAAACTTCGGATATCCTGTATGTTCCTTGAAAAACTTTTGATATGCAGAGTCCATGTTATAAATTGCATTTGTCACGGCAAATTTGTCTACCTCTTTCAGCCATTCATATTCTTTCTTTAATTCCCTGTTGCAATAATTATTACAATCTGTTTTGCTGACAGATTGTTGCTCTTTTTCATATCTTTCTTTTCGATATGCAAGTGTATGATTATATACAAAACGGCAACAACCAAATGTTTTTGCTATCTGTATTTTCTGCTCGGTATTTGGATATATTCTGTACTTATATGCTTTTAACTTTCGCTGTCACCTTCTTTCTTAACCTTGATTTCCTGTACAATTATTTAGCAGTTCTTCTGATACATTTCCTACACTACAGGCAAAATATCAACCTGTCCCAAAGATATGTTCTTTCCAAAAATGTTTCCGCAAATAATTCGGATAACCCACCGTCTAAAGCCATTAGGATTGTGGTAGCCTTAATTTATTCAAGGGGCGGGAGCTTCTTAAATTCCTGTGTTTGCCAAATTTCCATCAAGGCGTCCTTGTGAATGGCAATCCATTCCTGAACCAGCCCCATTGCTTTGTTCGGCAAATGACCTTCAAGGACTTCACCCGTCATAAAATCTATAGCGGCAACGTCTTCGTTGTATATTGCGTGAATGTGTGGCGGGTTATGCTCGCTTTGAAGGAAATACATTCGGATAACGATTCCATAGAAGCGCGATATTACAGGCATAGCCGTTCTCCTTTTCTTTTTGTCAATTACATTATATCACGATACCGTGATTATGTCAACAATTATTTTTCCCCGTGCTACCTTTTTTATTCTGCGAAATCAATCCCCGTGTTGTCGCCAAACAAGACTACAAAGTAAAAATCCCAGACGTATGGGATCATGAAATCATGCGGGGTTCCGAATTGAATACAGACCCGAAGAGCGGCGAGCTCTTTACGGGCTTGTATTCTATATTAACTTATCGACCAACAGGAGAATAGCAATATGGAAAACGAAAATAATAATCCTCTTTTTCTTGAAAAAGACAACGTCAGTCAGTCGCTCCGTCAGTCTGTCAGTCAGACTGCTTCGATACGTCGCTCCTTCAAGGACGAGATCGGGGCTGTGGCGAAGCAGCTTGAGCTTTACGCGGTGAGGGAGACGGACAAGGCGTTCGCTTACGAGCTTTGCGCTATAATTGCCGAGGTCAACCTTATGCGCCCCGAGTTCAGAGTGAAGATCGGGGGCGAGGCGCTTGAGGCGGGGCTTGTTCAGGAGGTGTTTTCGTGTTTAAGCCACGATCACCTTAATCGAGTGATGGAATCCTTCAATGCCTGCGTCAGCGAGATACGCAACAAAAAGGCGTATCTGCGCACCGCTCTATACAATTCCGTCTTCGAGCTTGAAGCCGGAACGATAAACGACGTAAACTGGATCGGATGAGGTTATTATGCAAAGAACTTACAGGGAAAGACGGTATCACTGCGGAGACTACCTTGAGGTAGCTATATATCCCGTATACCGTCCTGCCGGCTCCCGTCGCGGCAGAGCCAAGCCGACGAGTGAAGGACAAGCAAAGCTTAACTACGTGCGGCTTCAGAAGGAGCTTGTTCGGCTCCTTAATGCCAATTTCACCGAAAACGACGTTGAGGTGCATCTGACATACCGCGACGAGTTTCTTCCAGCCACCAAAGAGGAAGCGGATCGGCTTCTTCGCAATTACCTGCGCCGGCTCAAGCGCAGATACAAGAAGCTCGGTATTGAACTCAAATACGTATACGTTACCGAGGGCGGAGAAGGCAAACGCTTTCATCATCACGTCACGCTCTCGGGTGGGCTTGACCGCGACGAGCTTGAAACGCTTTGGGGCTTCGGTTATGCCAATTCCCGCCGCCTGGTCTTCAACGAGAACGGCGTTGAGGGGCTTGCGAAGTACGTAACGAAGCAGATGAAGGAAGAGATCGAGAAGGGCAAGCGTTCCTTCTCCTGCTCGAAGAACCTTTATCATCCCGAGCCCATCGACCGCGACGGACGTTTCTCACACAAGACGATGAAGGCGATGTGCGAGCGTCCGAGCGACGGCGCCTGCGTCCTCGAAGCTATCTTCGACGGATACGAGACAGCCGAGGTCAAGAGCTTTTACAACGACTGCAACGGCGGTGTGTACTTATATGCCCGCCTTTACCGCAAGGATGCGGAATTTTTGAAGCGGAAAAGGAAAAGAAATCGCTCTGCGTCATTCTGAGCGAAGTGTCGTCTTGTCATCCTGAGCGGAGTCTGCCCGAGATTCCGATTCTTCGAATCGCCGCTTCGCGGTTCGACTGCGGGCTTTGCCCTTCGCTCAGAATGACAACGGGCAGACGAAGTCGAATGGATCTGCTGCGCTTGGGAGAGAAGCAAGGTGATTTTTTGCCGCCTGAAATACGGGGCTTTTTTCTGCTTTCCGTTTTCTGTGGTATTTTTACTGTTATTTTTTGCCTTTTCCCGTAAGGGAAAGCGGATTTTTTCGCGCAGGGAATTTGATATGAGGCGCGGGTGTGGCGACGTTACGGCACGATTAAGTGATTTTTGAGAGGGGGAATCTTCTTGCAAAAGAAGGAGTCTAAATACGCGGTTTGTCCCTTTTATCATGGGGAGAAATGCGAAAAAATATACTGTGACGGTATTGGGAGCGGAGCTTCTACCATTCTCGTCTTCAAGAAAAACGCCGATGCGGCAAAGCATCGGCGTGAGTATTGTTATTCTTTTGGGTACAAGAGCTGTCCGCTTGCAAAAACGCTTGACGGGGAGTATTGATTACGGGTAGCTCGCTATAATGAAAAGCCGAACAACATAATTCAGTATTGCACCGAGAATCATCGCACCGATAAAAACGGCGATTATCCAAAGATTATTTGAAACCACGTCCTGCAAGAAGCCGCTGTCCACGTACCAAACCGATGCTATCAAAATTCCAAATGATAATATCGCCGTTACAATAGAAAACCGCAAATCGTTATAAATCGCTTTTTCCATTCTGTTGACAGGATCAAGCAGACGCGGAATGACCAGCACCCAGCCGAAGCAGTAGTGGATCATTCCAAAAAAGATCAACAAAAAGAGAATTATTCCCATAATCCAGCTAAGGTAGTGAACACACATAAATGCCAAGGAAACGAACGTCCACATGACTTTCCACATGTGCCTGTCAGCACCCGGAACGTAGTCGTGTCTTACGGCGGCCGCCACGTTGTGAATACTTTGAGCAGCAATTACAGTCCAGATGAGAAAAATAACCGACATAACGATCTGCATAGAACATACCTCTTTTCGATGAAAATAAAAAATGCACCGACCGGAGCCGGTGCACAAAAACGCAGACTCCGATTGTTGCTACACAATTCAGTCGAAATCAGGATCTTGCGACACTACTACACTGAGGAATCTGCGTTTTTTACAAATCCTATATGTAGTAGTATCAGCAACAGGGGGTATCTTATCCCCAAAAGACAAAAATACCCTGAGTTCGACATATTAAAATTGTGTAGCATTATTAGTATAACAGTTGTTTTGCAATTTGTCAATAATCGTTTTGAAAATAGCAAATTTGCTATTGACACAATATAGCGAATGTGCTATAATAATTACAGAACGAAGAAAGGAAACGAATTATATGCCGACAATATGTATGTTTCGCGGAATTAAAATTTTCATGAATTGGCGCGAGCATCAGCCGCCGCACTTTCATGCCACTTGCGGCGGGAAGGAAGTTTTAATATCAATTCGCGATCTTGAAGTGCTTGACGGAAGCATTCCGAGCAAACAGCTAAAAAATGCTGTTAGGTTGGGCGGCTTTTCATCAGGAAGAACTAATGGAAAACTGGGAGCTTGCTGAGCTTAAACAGGAGCTCTTTGCCATTGAGCCGTTAAAGTGATAGCTTTTAGTTTTTGCGAAAGGGGGAGTGTTTGTGGAAAAGAGCGTTGATTATTACTTGTCAAAAGGTTTTGAGCCGAAAATGGCAGAATATTTTGCAAGCGGAAGAAGGAGTATAGTAGGTGTTGTCCCGAACGACGACTTTACACTGACCATAAGCTTTGACAACGGAGAACAGCGTTTGTATGACGTAAAACCGTTCTTGCTTCCCGATACTGTTTTTGAACCGTTTATTGACATAAACAATTTCCGACGCGTTTACGTTGACGATTGCCGATGCATTGCGTGGGATATTGACCCAAACGTTAAGAGCGATGAAATATGGAACAATAAGGTCGATCTATGTCCCGACAGCTGTTACGTTGACAGCGTACCGCTTCGGTAAGGGAGGCAATTACGATGTCTGAAAACTGTACGGCTATTATTGACCGACTTATAGAAAAAAGACATGAGATGGGTATGACTCAAAAGGAGCTTGCTCTGGCATCGGGGCTTACGCAGTCGGTAATTGCGCGTTTCGAAAGCAAAAGAACCGTTCCGCAGCTTGATACTCTCATAAGGGTTGCTTCTGCATTGGACTGCGAGCTTACGATCTCAAGCGTCAAATGCAAAACGAGCGAAAAGAGCGAGATACGCCGAGCGGTCGAAGCAATGATATCTGAGTCGGAGAAGGCGGCACGAGGCGAGGAAAAATACTATACCTACGACGAGGTTTTTAATACTTGATATAATTCGTGTTTCAGACACGCACAGCGATAAAGCTGTGCGTGTTTTTTTGTTTGGAATCGAGAGGTTCGCTGCACAAAATGATGTTATTCGCTGCGCGAAAATGATGTGCTTCACTTCGTTTCGCAATGATGAGACGCTTGCCACAGGCAAGCATCGTTCGGTAAACCTGCGTTGTAGCAGGTTTACCGTAGGGGGACTTTCGTTTGCGTATTTGAATGTGATATGATGAGCTTATGAGAGGTGAAAGGGGCGTGCGGATGGACTGGCAGGCGGTGAAAATAGAATACATTACCGATCCCGAGGCGTCCTATCGTTCGCTTTCGGAGAAGCACGGCATTCCGCGATCGACGCTTGAAAAGCGTGCGCGGAGGGAAGGGTGGCCTGCCGAAAGAAAGGCGAGCGTCGGGCGAACGGTAAGAAAAGCAGTGAAGGCGCACGAGAACCGTCAGAAGAAGCGTATTGAGAGGGTTGTAGGAAACGTTGACCGTCTTCTTGACCGAGTTGAGCAGGCAGTTGAGGAGCTTGACCGTCAGGTTCTGCGTGAGGTCGTTAAGACGAAGAAGATCACCTACGACGGCACAGACTCAAAACGTGTATCGAAGGAGACTGTGAAGGAAAAGGAAAAGCTTGTAACGGCAGAGACGATCATTGACCGCGCTGGGCTTAAAGCGGTAGCTTCCGCGCTCAAGGACATAAAGGAGATCCTTTCTCCTAAGGACGAATACGACATATCTGAGCAGAAGGCGCGCATAGCCAATCTTGAAAAACAGGCAAGGCGCGACGAGCTTCCCGAGGATAAGTGCTACGGAGTTGTGTTTCTTCCTGCGGTGCTCCCTGCAGAGCAACCGCCCGAGGAATAATGACGACGATCTGGACGCCGCAGCCGAGGCAGCTTGAATTCATGTCGCGGTGGGAGGACGAGTCGCTTTACGGGGGAGCTGCGGGAGGCGGAAAAAGCGACGCACTCGTTATGGAAGCCACCCGACAGGTCGGAATACCGCACTACAAGGGGCTTATACTCCGTAAAACCTTTCCTCAGCTTGCCGAGCTTATAGAAAAGTCGCTGACCTATTATCCGCGCGCCTTTCCCGGCTCGCGCTACAATGCGAGCGAGCACGTTTGGCACTTCCCGAGCGGAGCGAAGATAATCTTCGGCTCGATGCACCACGTCAAGGACAAGCTTAACTATCAGGGTAAAGCATACGATTTTATCGCCTTCGACGAGCTTACCCATTTTACATACGAGGAATACGTATATCTTCTCTCGCGTAACCGTCCGAACGGTCCCGGCACGCGCTGTTATATGAGATGTACCGCCAATCCCGGAGGCATCGGTCACGGCTGGGTGAAGGAGCGGTTTATTACCGCCGCCGAGCCGATGAAGACCATTTGGGAGAAGGTAATCGTTGAAGAACCGGGGAAAGCGCCCGAGGTCAGATACAAGTCGCGTGTTTTCGTGCCGTCGTCGGTTTTTGATAACAAAATCCTGCTTTCAAACGACCCCGCGTATCTTACGCGTCTGGCTTCTCTTCCCGAGGCAGAGCGAAAGGCGCTTCTTTACGGTGACTGGGACAGCTATTCGGGACAGTATTTCACCGAATGGCGGGATAATCCCGAACACTATTCCGACAGACGCTTTACGCATGTTATCGAGCCGTTTGAGATACCGTCAGGGTGGAGAATATACCGTTCCTTCGACTGGGGCTATAACAAGCCCTTCTCCTGCGGATGGTGGGCAGTTGATTACGACGGTGTTGCCTATCGTATTTTGGAGCTTTACGGCTGTACGCAAACGCCCAATACGGGTGTAAGGTGGACGTCTCAGCAGGTGTTTTCCGAGATACACCGTATCGAATGCGAGCACCGTTGGCTCAAGGGCAAGCAGATAACGGGAGTAGCCGATCCCGCGATATTCGCCTCCGACGGCGGAGAATCAATATCCGAGGCGGCGAACCGATGCGGAGTTTACTTTACGCCGGGAGACCATCAGAGAATACCCGGCTGGATGCAGATGCATCACCGTCTTTGCTTTGACGAGAACGGCTATGCAATGATGTATATATTCAAGAACTGCAAGGCGTTTATCAGAACGGTTCCCGCCCTTATATACGACGAAAGGAAGGTCGAGGATCTTGACACCGAGGGCGAGGATCACGTTGCAGACGAAGCACGTTATTTCTGCATGATGCGTCCCATCAAGCCGCGAAGACCCGCGGCTGTCGATTCCTACGCTTCCGATCCGAGACGGCTGTTCTTAGATATAGACAAACGCGATATAACGGCGGCGAAGATACCGCCGAGAATGGAGATCATAGAGTGAACGAAAAGCTTTTTAATAATACGGGTGTGCCGAGTATGCCCGAGAATATGCTCCCGCAGAACGGAATAGGTGAAGCTCCCGCGACTTTGAATAACGCCGAAAGGGCGCCCCAAAGTAAGCTGCCCGTGAAAAAGGCGGTAGGGCGCGAGGAGATAAACCGCGCGAACACTATCCTTCGACGATACAAGCAGGGCAAGGCGAACCTTGAAAAGAAGATAGTCGAAAACGAGCAGTGGTATAAGATACGCCATTGGGAGTGCCTACGCGGTGAACGACGCGATATTCAGCCCGCTTCGGGCTGGCTCTTTAACGCTATTGCCAACAAGCACGCCGACGCTATGGATAATTATCCGTCGCCGAACATTCTGCCCCGCGAGGAAGGAGATAAGCCCGAGGCGGCAAAGCTTTCGAGTATCGTCCCCGTACTTCTTGAGCAATGCGATTTTGAGCAGGTATGGTCCGACGTTTGGAACTACAAGCTAAAAACGGGTACCGGCGTTTACGGCGTGTTCTGGGATCCGTCGAAGATGAACGGTCTCGGAGACATTTCGATACGGAAGGTAGATCTTCTCAATTTATTTTGGGAAAGCGGGATCACGGATATTCAGCAGTCGCGCAACGTTTTCCACGTAGAGCTCGTTGATAACGAGGTGCTGATTTCTCAGTACCCTCAGCTTGAAAATAAGCTCGGCGGCGGAGATACGGGAGAGGTCAATAAATATTTCTATGACGATACCGTTGACGTATCCGACAAATCGTCGGTCGTCGACTGGTACTATCACAAGAATATCGGCGGCAAAAAGGTTCTTCACTACTGCAAGTACGTAAACGACCAGGTGCTTTATGCGACCGAGAACGAGACCGAGCCGAAGCTTGACTCGTACGGTAACGTCGTCCGACCGCCGTACAGCGAAACGGGCTGGTACGATCACGGTATGTATCCCTTTATTTTCGACGTGCTTTATCCCATCGAGGGAACGCCGACGGGCTTCGGTTATATCGACATAGGCAAGGACGCCCAGGAGTACATCGACAGAGGAAACGAAGCGATCCTTCGCAATATGCTCTTTAATTCCCGTCCGCGCTTCTTCGTTCGTGACGACAGCTCGATAAATCTTGAGGATTTTGCCGACGCGACGAAGGACTTTATCCGCGTAAGCTCGGGAGTCGGTGACGACAGCATACGTCCGATCTCTGTTCAGGTTCTCTCGGATATTTACGTCAGCATTCTGAACAACAAGATCGAGGAGCTTAAGGAAACGACCGGCACAAGGGATATTTCGACAGGCGGAACGACCTCGGGAGTAACAGCCGCATCAGCTATTGCCGCGATGCAGGAGGCGGGAAGCAAGCTTTCCCGCGACAACAACAAGGCGGCGTACCGCGCTTACCGCAAGATAGTTCTTATGGTCATAGAGCTGATAAGACAGTTTTACGATCTTCCGCGCTGCTTCCGCATAATGGGAGAAAACGGGGCGCAGAGCTATATCAGTTATAGCAATTCCGGCATCAAACTTCAAGAGCAGGAGCCCGTTGCGGGTGTTGATATGGGCTACCGTATGCCGCTCTTTGACATTGAGATAACGGCTCAAAAGGCGTCGCCATATTCAAAGATGGGACAAAACGAGCTTGCGCTTCAGTTCCTTTCTGCCGGCTTCTTTAATCCGCAAAACGCCGATCAGGCACTTGCCTGCATTGAGATGATGGACTTTGATCGAAAACAGTTCGTTACTCAGCGTATAGCGCAGAACGGCACGATGTATCAGCAGATGATGGCTATGATGCAGCAGATGATGATGCTTGCGCAGACGGTTGATCAGCTGAAGGGGACGAATATTGCCCCACAGCTTGCCGCGCAGTTCGGCAGTGCGCCTATGCCCGCCGCAGGCGGTAACGTCAGCCCCGATACGTCACATACCGAAGCTCTCGGCGGAAGCGAAAAGGAACGGGAAAGCGCGAGCACTGAAAAGGCGCGGCAGAGAGTGGCAGAGTCCACGTCTCCGAAGTGAGGTGATACCATAATAACCGTTTCATTTCACGAGGACCGAGAGCGCGGGAGCATCACGATGCGCGTGCGAGGTCATTCAAATTCCGATAAGCACGGCAAGGATCTTGTTTGCGCTTCGGCTTCAATACTCGCATACACCGCCGCGCAGACGCTTCAATGTATGTTTGCCGACGGGGATCTCAGGAGCAAACCGTTTATTCGCCTTGACGAGGGAGACGCCGTGATTACGGTCAGACCCAAACTGAACAGATACACCGAGGCGCTGCACGTGTTCTTCGTTATACAGATGGGATATTTTCTTCTATCCCGAAATTATCCACAGTTCGTGGAATTATATTCGTTTGGTGAGTCCGAATAGGGCATTACATACCACGCTTCGCCCACGATACGGGCAGATAACGGAATGCCCACCTTACGGGTAAGGAGTTGTCGTAATGACAAAAATTATTTATTTCCCGGGCTTTGATCTTCAGCTCTTTAACGAGGGCGCAGGAAGCGGCAACGGAGCTTCGGGAGCAACGGGCGGAACAGTGGCGGACGCCGCGTCACAGAATACGGGCGCAAGGGTTTCGGGAAGCGGAACCGCACCTGCCGCCGAGGTGCAAAACGATGAAGGTAACACCACCGACAGAGCAGCGGAATTTGAGAAGCTTATCAAGGGCGAGTACAAGGATCTGTATGACGCAAGGGTTCAGGACATCGTCAAAAAGCGTTTTAAAAGCTCGCAGGAGAACGAGGAAAGATACCGTGCGGTATCGCCTGTTCTCGAAGCTCTTGCCGATAAGTACGGAGTTGACCCGTCCGACGTTGACGCGCTAAAGGCGGCAATAGACAAGGACGATGCCTACTATGAAAACGAGGCGGCAGAAAAGGGTGTTACGATACAGCAGCTCAAGGAGCTGAAAAGAGTGCAGAGAGAAAACTCGACTATGAAGAAGCAGATCGCCGATCAGAACAGGCGGGCGCAGTATGATAAATGGATGGGCGAGGCGGAGCAGCTTAAAACGGTTTATCCGTCCTTTGACCTTAATTCCGAGATCAAAAATACGTCCTTTACGTCGCTTCTTCGTAACAACGTCGATATGCGAACCGCTTTCGAGGTCGTTCATCACGATGAGATACTCCCTGCCGCAATGCAGGTTGCCGCGCGCAAGGTTGAAGAAAAAATGGCAAACAAAGTCATGAATAACGCCTCGCGCCCGACGGAGAACGGAACCGGCTCGCAGAGTGCCGCCTCGAGCAATATAGACGTTTCAAAAATGTCAAAGGCACAGCGGGAAGAAATAAACCGCCGTGCCATGCGAGGAGAAAGAATTGACCTAACGAAAATGTAAGGTCGGATTCTCCTCAAAAACAATCAAATTAACGAGGAGAGAAAAATGAAAGCAATTAAAAACCTTCTTTACGGTCTTATGACCGTAAACCTTCAGCTTTTCGCCGAGCTGAACACGAACACTACGCTCACCGATACCTTGAGCGTGGAAAACAAGACGCACTACGATATGACGCTTATCGACGAAGCGGGTCCCGAGCTCGTACACGCGCAGTTCGGTCAGAAGCGTCCTATTCCCAAGGGCAAGGGAAAGAAGATAGAGTTCCGCAAGTTTGCTTCGCTTCCCAAGGCAACGAAGCCCCTTACCGAGGGCGTTACCCCGGACGGAAGCAAGCTCAACGTGACTTCTATCGAGTCCGAGGTCGGACAGTACGGCGATTATATCGTTACCTCCGACATGCTTGAGCTCTCGGCGATAGATCCCATTCTCGTTGAGACCACAAAGGTTCTCGGCAAGCAGGCGGGAATGACGCTCGATACCATTATCCGTAACAAGCTTCAGGGCGGTACTATGGTCTATTACTGTCCCAAGATCGGTGCAGACGGCACCAAGACCGAGGTCGTATCCCGCAAAGATCTTGACAAGAGCTGTAAACTGACCGTTGACGTGGTAAGACGCGTGGCAGCGTCTCTCAAGGCGAACAACGCACCCAAGATCGACGGCAGCTACGTTGCTATAATCCATCCCCACGTTGCCTACGATCTTCAGAACGACGAGCATTGGGAGGATGCGCACAAGTACACCACCCCTGAAAACATTTACGAGGGCGAGCTCGGCAAGATCGCCGGAGTCCGCTTCGTCGAAAGCTCAGAGGCGAAGATATATTACGGCAGCGACAACGATCTTAATCCCTACGACGATTCCGTTCCCGTTCCCGCCGACGTAGACGATTGTCCCGAGGGGCTCGGCGTTTACGGCTGTCTGTTCTTCGGCGCAAACGCTTACGGCGTCACCGAGATCGAGGGCGGCGGTCTTCAGACTATCTTCAAGCAGAAGGGCTCCGCCGGTACCGGGGACCCGCTTGACCAGCGTAGCAGCGTTGGCTGGAAAGCTACCTCGACGGCAGAGATACTCGTTGAGAACTACATCTGGAGAGTTGAGTGCTGCTCGGATTTTTCCGACAAGATAATAGAAGCTAACTGATAACGCGGGGGGAAGGTTCCTTTCTTCCCCCCACAAAATGAAAGGAGTCGTTACATGGCCAACAAGGAAATACCGGTAGAAGAAATAGCTGCCGAAAAGAAACCGAAGAAGGTTGCCGATCCCTTCAAGGATACGGTGACGATACGTCTGCCTCTTACCAAGGAGCAGCAGAATGACGTACCCGTAGGTGTAAACGGGCGCACGTGGCTCATCAAGCGCGGCGTAAACGTCGAGGCGCCTGCATGTGTTGCGGAGGTGCTCCGCCACAGCGAAAAGATGCTTATGCAGTCGCTTGAATTTGAGGCAAAAGCGGCGGAAAAGTCTAAATAACGGGGAAAGGGGGACGGCATCGTTCCCCTTTTTCTGAAAAAGGAGATAAATGATGACGATAAACGAAGTTATAGAATACGTAGATACCGTGAAGCCGGGAAACGGCGTTGACCGCCCAATGAAAATAAAGTGGCTGTCGACTCTTGATCAACGCATAAAGAAGGAAATTATCGACCTGCATGAGGGTGGGCGCGACACTGTATTCAAGGGGTATGACGAAAATACATCGGGGGATACCGTGCTTCTTATTTCTGCCCCTTATGAGCCGTTATATATACATTGGCTTGAGGCGCAGATGGCATACGTGAACGGCGAATTTAATCAGTTCAACAACGCGATAACGATGTATAACGCCGAGTACGCGTCCTTTGCCTCTGCTTACAGACGCGATCACAAGCCGCTGACGCCTAACCTGAAGTTTTTTTGAGGTGAAGATATGATATACCCAACTCTTAATTCGGAAAACAGCTCGCGTGACTTTATAAACACCTTTGGAGGATATAACCATAACCTCAGGATAGCCGAAAACGAGTTTTACGATATGACGAATATGACCTCGGATCATTATCCGCTTCTTTGCCCGAGAAGGAAGCGCGGTATATATGCGGAAACGATAAACCCTAACGGTCTGATAGCCAAGGATGCTCTATGCTACGTTGACGGACATAAGCTCTATATCAACAAAGAAGAGATAGACGGTCTTTGGTTTAATGAAGATTCCCCTAAACAGCTGGTTTCGATGGGTGCGTATATCGTTATATTTCCTGATAAGATATACGTCAATACGGCGGATCATACCTTCGGAAAGCTTGAAGCATCCTTTGAGCTTCCCGAAACGGTATCGGCAACTTATGAGATGTGTGATATAGACGGGAACGTTTACGACATTATTGATGGCAACGACCCGCCCGCAGACGCCACGAAGGCGTGGGTAGATACCTCCTCAACGCCGCATACGCTTAAGCAGTATTCAACGTCAAACAGCGTCTGGTCGCAGGTTCCAAGTACGTATATTAAGATTTCCGCTCACGGTATCGCCCTGTCGTTTAATCAGTACGATGCGGTGAAAATAAGCGGTCTTCCCACTGACATTGACGGCTTAAAGGACATTGAAGGAACTGTTTGTCCTCTATATAGTGTGTATCACGATCCGGGAACCGAGGAAGCGGAGCATCCCGAGGGCAGGGACGACTACGTCGTTATCGTTGGGTTTCTCAGCAGCAGGATACCCGCAGAAACGAAGCTTCAGCTTAAAAGAAGCGTTCCCGATATGGACTTCGTCATTGAAAGCGGAAACCGCTTGTGGGGCTGTAAGTACGGTGTTGTTGACGGTATACCCGTGAACGAGATATACGCATCGAAGCTTGGCGACTTCAAAAACTGGAATTGCTTTATGGGGCTTTCTACCGACTCGTACGCCGCCTCCTGCGGTACCGACGGACAATGGACGGGGGCAATAACGCACCTCGGTTATCCCTTGTTCTTTAAGGAAAACGTCCTTCACAAGGTATACGGCAATTTCCCTTCAAACTTTCAAATACAGTCCACCGCCTGCAGAGGCGTTCAGAAGGGCGCGGGCAACTCGCTTGCCATTGTGAATGAAACCCTTTTTTACAAGAGCAGAAACGGCATCTGCGTATACGACGGCTCACTTCCCGCGGAAATTTCTTCCGCTTTCGGGGATATTCATTACTCGGCATTAGACGAAAGCTTCGGCGATCCGTACCGTAACGGGGCAGTCGGCGGCGCACATAATAACAAGTATTATATATCGATGCGCTCCGAGAAAGACGGAAAATGGTATTTGTTCGTGTTCGATACCGTCACAGGTCTTTGGCATAAAGAGGACAATACGCGGGCGAGCGCATTCTGCTCCTGCGATAACGAGATGTACTACGTCGATCACGATGACAAGAAAATAAAAACCGTTTTCGGAAGCGGCACACTTGATGCTTCAAGCGTGAAATGGATGGCGGAAACGGGAGTTATAGGAACCGATTCGCCAGACAAGAAATACGTATCGAAGCTCAACGTCCGTATGGCTCTCGACAAAGGCGCCGAGGTCGCGTTTTACGCGCAGTACGATTCCTTTGGTCAGTGGCATCACGTTTCCTCTATGGTCGGCTCGTCTCTGCGAACCTTTACAACGCCCATCCGTCCGAGACGGTGCGACCATTTCCGTCTGCGCATCGTCGGCAGAGGAGAAGCGAAGATATATTCGATCTCCAAGACTACCGAGGAAGGAAGTGACGCCGAGTGATAGATTTAAGATTCCCGAGCATCACCGCGACTACCGCCGAGGGAAAGCTGTCGCAGATGCAGAGCTATATACATCAGCTGGTGGAACAGCTTAATTTCGCCTTGTCGGCAGTAGACAGCGCCGCGTCGGGGAACGTGTCAAACGTCGTTATGCCCACACGGAGCGCGGCGGGCAGCGAGAAAAGTGCGACAGATACCTTCAATTCCATAAAAGCTCTCATTATCAAGTCCGCAGATATTGTGACGGCGTATGAAGAGACGATAAGGAAGCGCTTCGAGGGAAAATACTTTGCCAAGTCTGATTTCGGTACGTTCGTTGAAACGACCAAGCTTAATATTGAGCAAAACTCCAAAGGAGTTACCGAGCTTTTTGAGAACATTCAAAATATCGGAGTAAAGACCGAAGGAACCGACGTAAGGTCTACCAAGGTTTATATCAAGCGAGGATATCTCGGGAATGATGAGAACGGCAACGCAATTTACGGAATAGCACTCGGCGAGATCGGCGACGACGGTAAATACAAAAACTACGCTTGGTTTACTCCCGGACGACTTTCATTCTTTGATGATGAGGGAAACGAGGTTGCCTATATAAGCAAAAGAAAGCTTTATATAACCGAGGCATATTTCACCGGCGCGGTTATCTTCAAGGATTACAAAATGGATTCAAGCGACGGGCTCGCGTTCGTCTGGGTAGGAGGTAACTGATATGGCAAGCACGACGATCAGGAAAAGTGATTCCTATAACGGCAGATATATGGAGCTGGTCTGCGAACAGTCTATGGATATTGCCAATAATCGGTCTACCATCAAATGGACCTTATCCTCAAAGGGTGGGGAAGTTAATTATTACTCTACCGGACCGACCTCGGTCTATATCAATGCCAAGCTTGTATATTACAAGGAGAGGGTAAGCTATGACGCTAAGGTGTTTCCCGCCGAAAAAGGAAGTGTGAGCGGGGAAATCATCGTTGAGCACAATGACGACGGAACAAAGGGCGTCTCGGTGCTTATGAACACCGTTGTTTACAGCGGAAGCAGCAAAGTAAAGGCGTACAGTGGATGGTGGGAGCTTGATCCAATTCCCCGCGGCGTTACTATTACGTCTGCCCCGAGCAGCTATGAGCACACAACGCCGCCGACAGTCGAATACACAAATTCTTTGGGAGATTCGGTATCAAAGGCGGAAATATGTATAGCGGATCCGACAGGGGAAAATGAATACGTACCATATCGTGAGCTTGATCTTGCGCTGGAAACCTACACCTTCACGCAGTCGGATATGGCTCTGCTTAACGAACAAACGGCGTCGGGCGACACGGAGCTTAACGTGGCGTTCGTTATCAGCACAACGACCGCCGAAGGGAGCGTTTATCTTCATTCGGAAGAAAGCACACATTGTATTGTAGAAGCCGACGATACGAAGCCGACCGTAACGATGACGATTTCGCCTTCAAATCCGTCCTCGGTTCCGGCGGCTCTGAGTAACGTGTATATTCAAGGCAAATCAGGCGTCAAGGCGACCATCTCGGCAACAGGCAAATACGGCGCCGATATAAGCTCGCTCAACGTCGAGACGGATTCCGTTGGAGCTTCCTCCACTTTCTCGCCCTCATCGCAAGTAGCCGACACGCTCACAATCGGCCCGATAACTTCACACGGAAACGTTGAAGTTGTCGGAAATGCAACCGATTCGAGAGGGTTCAAAGGAGAGGTGATAGAAACAATATCCGTTCTTCCCTATTCAAAGCCGTGGATAGAACCGTTTAGCGGTAATGCCGCGATCCTTTGTCACAGAAGCGACAGCGCGGGAAACCGCAAGAGCGGAAGCGAAACGGTCTGGCTGAAGGCAAAGGTGTCGTATTATTCTCTTGGCAGAAATAACGGCTGTGTTCTTCAGTGGAGACGCAAGCTGATAGATGCGGTATGGGACGAGCAGGATTGGCAGACTTTATCCGAACATACGGGCGAAGCCGAAACCGAAACCGAATGTTTTGAGTTCAGCGGAGCTATAACCGACGAGGCGTTCTACCTGAACGCAGCGTATTCGGTGCAAATAAGAGCAATAGACGACTTGGGCGAATGCGAGATCAAGGAGTTCGAGATCCCGACGCAGGACGTTGCGCTTCATCTCGGTCGCGGCGGCAAGCGGGTGACCGTCGGCGACTATTGTGACGAAGATGACGAAGAGAACCTGTTTCGTTCCGCCTGGAAGGCAAAATTTGATAAAGGTATGGTCGGGTCTATTTTGCCGCAGGATGCGGGAGAAGCCGAGCTTGACTTCGCGGGCGAATGCCAAATCGGGCTTACCCCGTTTTTCGCCGAAAGCGCTTCGGGAATCGTTATAAAAAAATCCGACAGCGAAGCATCGGTGTTGAGGATCACCGCCACCACGGGAGAGGTCGAAATAAACACATATAATTCGGGTGCCTGGCTCGGATGGAAAAAATTATCTACTACGTAAGGAGAAAGAATATGACAGACGATAAGAAGCTCAAAACAGAGCTTAACAAAAACGCGGTATCGCCCGAAATAACCTCTAAATGGAGTGCGCCCGCGGAAAGCAAGCTGAACGAATATCTGAACAGAGAGAAGTTTTCTTACGACGTGAACGGCGACGCGCTTTACAAGCAGTACGCGGATAAATTCAAGCTCGGCGGGCGTATGGCTATGATGGATACGATGGGACAAGCATCCGCCATGACGGGCGGATACGGAAACTCCTATGCGCAAAGCGTAGGTCAGCAGGCGTATCAGGGATATATGCAGCAGCTGAACGACGTTGTCCCCGAGCTTTATTCCCTTGCCTACGGAATGTATAACGACGAGGGAGAGCGTATGCTTAATGAATACAACGCGCTCTCGGCTCTCGAAGAAAAGGATTATACCCGCGCTATTGACGAGAGAAACTATAATTATCAGCTTAACAGAGACAAGGTGGTAGACGAGCAGTGGCAGGCGACCTTTGACCACAACAAAGAGCAGGACAGCAACGCAAACAAACTCACCGAGGCGCAAATCGCGGCAAGCTTGGGGGATTACAGCAAGTATAAAGAGCTGGGGTATGATACGAACAATGCGGGGAAGACGATACCGGAATACGACGACGTTTCAACTGCCGATATCAACGCGCTCTACGAGCTTGCGTCAACAGTTATCACGCCCGATGAATACACCGCAAATATCGCTGAATACGACAGAATCATCAAAACGCTCGAGGTGTGGGAGACACAAGGGGCAAATCCTGACGTTATTGAAGCTCTTGCCGCTTCGCTTATCCCCGAAGGGTATCTTGAATACTTGAATAAGCTTGATCTTCCGCCGACTGTTGACACCACCGTAAAAGGCGGTGTATCAGGTAACTCGACCGGAAGCTACGGACCATCCAAAGGCAGCCACGGTATCGGGAAAAGCGGATTTTCTAAAACAGCAAAATTTGCGTACTAATTGAAAAGGTGCAAGCTATGAGTGACAATTACAGTACTAAAAAGCGCGATTTGGTGTCGCGCGTTCTTGAAAGAAAAAACACCCAAAGTGACAGCAACGGAAGCTCCGACGCAAACGATCTCGTTTCCCGCGTCCAAAAAAGAAAAGAACGGGAGGAAGAAGCAAGATTTTTCGATAATTCCGAAAAGATAGGGAGTGAATTAAGCTCTCGCGTAAACTCTTGGCTTACGAACAGCGGCAATTACATCAACAGTTATAATCGCCACATTTCGAGCACAAAAGCAGATTCCTTCGACGCCTCGTCACGGGAGTGGCTTGACGAATTAACGGGGCAGAAAAGCAATTTCGACCTCGAAGCGGACAATATACGCTCCATTCTTAACACCTACGGCAAATACTATGATTCGGAATGGGTAAGCGAAATAAACAAAGCGCTCGACGAGAGGGGAAGCGTTCACGAGGATATCATTAAGGCGGCGACAGCTTGGAACGATTACTTTTCTCAATGGGATAGCGAGGAAGCGTACAAAGATGCTCTTGCCGCTGCGGCGAATATCGAAGCGCTGCGAGCAGTAGACCTCGACCGACTGCAAAAAGAAATAGCATATATGGAGGATCAAGCCAATGCCCTTATTGCGGGAATGAAATACTATAATAAACTTGATCCGAATAACGGAAACCACGAAAAGCTTGACGAGTACTCCGAGCGTCTTGGTACGCTCCAAGACCGCATAAAGGAAAAGCAGAAGTATTACAATGACGTAAAGCGCATGCAGGAATATTACTCCCTTACCGAGGAAGCAATGAGCGCTTGGGACGTTGATTCAATCGTTGAGCGCTATTATGCCGAACGGGAGCAAAGAGAGAGCTCATCACCTTTTGGAGTTACGGGAGCGCGGTCGTTTTCGCCGCTTGATCTCGTCGTAGACAACAAGTATCTTGAGGATGCAGAGAAAAGGACTCTCATATATATGTTTGAAAAGGGCGGCACGGACAGTATGTTGGAATATTACGACAAGCTTGAGCCGTATCTGGCGCAAAGAGAAGCCGAAGCTATTGCCAAAAGCAAAGACAAATGGTGGGAAAAGGCGCTTTTTACCGTCGAGGTTGGACTCGATCAGTTCGCGGACGGAATAGACACGATCTTTGGCGGAAATCACGAATACGATGTAACGCAGATGGCAAGCGCGATGGTGCGCGAGGAGCTTGGAGATGTCGGACGCTTCTTTTACGATGCCGCAACCTCAACGGTAAACATGGTGCCCTCGATGCTTACCTCTTATGCGATCGGATTGTTCAATCCTGCGGCGGGTGCAGTAGCGGGCGCAACTCTTATGGGAGCGTCCTCTGCCGGAAACGGATACACACAGATGAAACAGCTCGGCTACAGTGACGGTCAAGCTATGGCATACGCTCTGATGGTAGGAATATCGGAGGCAACGCTTCAGTATACGCTCGGAGGTATAAGTAAGCTGGGCGGAAAGGCAACGAACCACTTTGTCAGCAAAATGATCGCAAGAGTCGACGGTGTGCTCGGCAAAGCAGCTATTAAGCTCGGCGGAAATATGCTGTCCGAGGGTGCCGAAGAAGCCCTGCAGACCGTTCTTGAACCGCTGTTTCAATCAATCGTCACAGGAGAAGAATATACCGTTCCCGAGCTTGAGGAAATAATATACTCGGGACTCCTCGGCGCGGTTACTTCGTTTGGCTTTGAAGCAGGGCCGACTGTGGTGAACACTGTCAAAGAAATCAGATCGAATACCGCGGCGGGCAGAGAGATACTTTCGGACAAATCGGGTGCCGACGCACTTATGAAGCTCGCACACGACAAGGCGTACGACGAGGCGGGTGTCGTGAAGACGGCGGGCAAGCTAAAGGCAAAGCTTGACGCATCAAAGGACACGGGAAAAATCAGCGGGAAAACCGCACGCCTTGCGGCCAAACTGTCGCAAGGAGTAGACAGCGCTCGTTTTTCGCAAAACAAGACGGACGTTAAAAACGCACTGATAGAAAGCGGTGTTAATGAAAAGAAAGCCGAAGCTACAGCAAATGCTATTTTGAAAAGCATGGAAGGCAAGGAGCTTTTACCGCATGAGGTCAAGCTTCTTGACAACCGAGTGGCACAAAACGTTTTACGTGAATTGAAAACCGATGCCGAATCAAGCGTTAATCTCCGCAACGCGGAATATGCTCTCGGCCGACTTGGCGTTTCGATGAACGAAGACGGCAGCGTTGTTCTCCCGGAAGGCGTTTTGGAAACCGATACGTCATCGGCGCAAAAAGAAAAATCCGCCTTTAACGCAAAGACCTCGCGGACGGTGAACGTCAGCGAGGACGGAGTGACGAGGATGACGGAGACGGGCGAGGCGGTAAAGATCGCCGACGTTGCATCGGTTGATAAGAACGGCGACGTTTACCTTAAGCTTGAGAACGGGCAGACGGTGAATATGCGCGACGTTTCGTTTTCATCCGATAACGAAGCAGCGCTTTACGAGCAGATAGCGTCCTTCGGTCTTCATCCTACCGTTATGAAGACCGTTATCGACGGATACGATGCTTCGTTTGGCATATCGCCTGCCGAGTATCTGAAGGCCGCGTCGATAGCATACACCTTCGGAAAGTACAATATACCGAAGCGTGAGCTTTCCGAGGCGCTTCCCGAAGCGGTGAACGATCATATATACAAGCTCGGGCAGGTGTTTACTGAGGAAAGAATACAGAGAAAAACAGAGAGAATAAAAGGCAAGGAATCGGTCGAAGAACGTTCAAACGGCAAATATTCGATTAGATATCCATCATACAAGGAATCCGAAATAGCTGATAATTCGATCAGGTTACAAGAAATGGATGCAGTTGTGTCTCTTTCCGGAAAAGAGTTTTCGGAGTCAAATGATCCGATACGCTTACGAATACAAAATTATTTCGCTTCGCTTGGCAACAACGTACATACGGCAGAATTTGGAGATGTTGCGCTTACCAATTCAAGTGTCAGAGATGATCTGGCGCATGGCCTGACCTATAACAAGGTTGTGTCATTTGCGGCTATTCCAGAGGTTCTTAAAAATGGAGTTGTCATTGATTCACAACGGCGAGGCGGTAATAATTATGATCGAATCGTAGTAGCAGCACCAATAAAAATATCAAACGAATTGTATTACATGGGAGTGATGCTTCAGCGTGACAAACAGAGTCAAAGACTTTACTTGCACGATGTTCTTGCGATAAACAAAGAAGAGATTGCCAAGCAACCAGCCGGTACTCTGAGCACGACAGAGCCGAGTGATGCGAATAGCAATCTCTATATGACAAGTATACTAAAAAAAGCACTACATGTCAATAGTAAGGATATGCAGAACACTTCAAAAAATGCACGCAATGACGGCAAATTGCTTTCCGAAGCGACGGGCGAAGCTTTTGAAATCAATGAGGATTCGCTTAATGATAAGCAAAAGGCCGGGTTGTTCTCTGCAAAAATAATTTCGACAGCACTTGGTATGAACATATATGTCTATGAATCATACCTGAACGGAGAGGGCGAACGCGTTTATCGAAACGCTGACGGCAAAGAAGTTCACGCGCCTAACGGATTTTACGACCCTAAAACGGGAGAAATACATATTGACCTTAATGCTGGAAAACATGCCGAAGGAACTATTTTGTTTACACTATCGCACGAGCTTGTTCACTTCATTCGTCAATGGTCACCCTCTAAGTTTAAGGTGCTTGCTGATTTTCTCGTTAAAAAATACGGTGAAAAGGGCATAAGCGTCGATGCGCTTATAAAAAATCAAATCGTTATGGCCGAGAATGACGGAAGAAAACTCACTTATGACGGCGCTTATGAGGAGTTTGTTGCTGATTCGATGCAGACTATGCTTTCATCGGGAAATGTTGTCGAGAATCTCGTCGAATTAAAATGGGAAGATAAGACTCTTTGGGAAAAGGTCAAAGAGTTCTTTGCCAATATGCTTGGCAAGCTTCAAAAAGTGCTTGGCACATATAAAAACTTATCGACTGATACCATCGAGGGAAATCTTGTCGCAAAAATGAAGGATTCGGTATCCGAACTTGAAAAGCTTTTTACGGAAGGACTTGTGGATGCAAGCGAAAACTTCAAAAAAACAGACGTCTCAGAATTTGAAATTTCCGAAGGGGTAAAGTATAGTGCCGTTGGTAAAAACTCCCTTACAGCTAACAGAGTCGCCTTTGTTACTTCGGTAATTCTTTCAAAGCTAAAAGTAAATCCTGAAACGATACGACGCAACCTGGGTTGGTATCAGGGAAAGGACGGATTATGGCGCTATGAAATAAGCGACAAAAATATGACATTTAAGCCAGATGGATTCGTTGATAATCCTAAATACCTTTCAGATTATGTAAAACACGATAAGCTTTTTGACGCTTATCCAGATATGGAAGACATAGTAGTCGAATTTGTTGATGTAATTGAAAACGATAGTAAAAGACGCGGAAGATATTGTCACGGCGAGAACAAAATTATTATTAAGAAGGGGATGACGGTTTCTGCAACCAAAAGCACTTTATTGCATGAAATGCAGCATGCAATTCAAGCAAGGGAGCATTTTTCGAGGGGTGGAAATCATGAGCTTGCTTTCGGCGTAATTTACAATAATACATATCACAGATATAAAGACAGCGATGAGTATAAGGCGTTGAAAACCCCGGAAGATAGGGATAACTATATCGAAACCAAGGCACGCGAGTCTATCAAGCGTAATGAAGAAAGTCTAAACACTATATATCGTCAATTTATAGGAGAGGCAGAAGCGAGAAACACTCAAAATCGCGCCCATCTCTCCGAAAAAGAGTTGCGGAGCACGAAAGTTGACACCTCTTGGATGATTTATGACCCCGATGCTGAGAGACAAAGGACTATTGCAATCTTTCACGAAATGGGATATAATGTACATGATTCATCAACAAAGGGGGATGAAATAATTGACGAATCGAGAGATGATGGAAAATCTTCACATGACGTATTTCGCGTGGGGAATGCAATTAGGAATGTTTTACAGAATGAAAGCGAAATCCGAATACGAGAGAATCGAGAAGTTAATAGCCACGAATCCGAAGGAAGCGGACAAAGAATATACGGGATCGATGCAGCCGACGGAGTTCACTCCCGAACAGCTTCAAGAGGCAACGGAGAACTACAAGTCAGATCTGGAAGCATACTCGAACAGTCACTACGACATTTAGAAAATAAAGACAAAATTGCTGATGGAGCACTTTTCGACAGTCGTTATGGTGAGTCTGTTTCATCACGTACTATTTTGACGCAAATCTTAGAAGAAACGGTCAAGGATGACCAAGAACGCACCAAGCTTGCATTGTACAAGTCGAAGATCTCGGAGATCGAGACGCTTGAAAACAAGCTTGAGGACATCAACCGTCAGATACGCGAGATATCCTTCGGCAAGGGTCCAAGAGACAAGGAAAAGCTGCGTTCGCTTATGGATGAGAAGACCAAGACGGCAAATCGCATTGATATTGCGGACAGGCAGCTTCTTCGCCTTGAAGCCGCGAAGGTGCTTCAGAATATCGTTGACCGTCAGAGAAATGCGAAGCTTGCCGCGTCTTTTGGCAAAACCTCGAACAATAAATCTATTGACCAATATTCTCAAAAGCAGTATAATGATTTCGGCTGGGCGAGATACGCAGAAGCCATCTCCAAGAACGAGCTTGACGATCTGTATTCAAAAATACAGGAAAAGGGCTCTCTAAAGAAGTTTACCCAATCTGGCTACGGAGAGGCAATAATCGAGGTCAATGATGATCCTCATTCAACGCTCGGCGTGGATAACGTATTCGTTTTCGTAACAGGAACAAAGAATAATCCGGCAATAAACAAAGTGGTAAGGTTTGATATAGAAACCGAAACCGAAATGGAAATAATAAAGGAGCAGTTATATGAAAGAAGGACGTTCAGTTATACTTATTATTCGTTCCTTAGGGAGAAAGGACTTGCAAGAGAGTACAGTAAAAAGAGTGCTGTCAATTATAACGAGTACTCACAAAAAGTACGGAGTGGAAGCAGCCGAGGAGATAGCAACGGAACTTATGGAAATGGTGGATTCGAGCGAGACGGAAGAGGAACTCTTGGAAAAACTTCATCGGATGAAGTAGGAAAAATATTGTTCTCCGATCGTAGCGGAGAAGACGTGTCAACGAGAGGATTGCTCGTAAATGCGCTCGAAAGCTCGACCGAAAACGACGCTGAGAGGGAGAAGCTTGCGGAATACAAGTCGAAGATCGCGGAGGTCGAATCGCTTGAAAACAAGCTTGAGGACATCAACCGTCAGATACGCGAGATATCCTTCGGCAAGGGACCGAGAGACAAGGAAAAGTTGCGCTTGATTATGGACGAGAAGACCAAGACGGCAAATCGCATTGATATTGCGGACAGGCAGCTTCTTCGTCTCGAGGCGGCAAAGGTGCTTCAGAATATCGTCGAGCGGCAGCGAAAAGCAAAGACTGTCATGCCCTTTAGTCAAGTCTCGGACAAAATGCTTTCTCCCCAATATACCGATAATCTTCTTGAAGATTTCGGCATAACAAGCCCGAACGATTATATTCACGTTCAAAAGCAAGTGTTAAGCACACTTGAAAAAGAAGGGTTCTTCACAGATACCGAAAACAGAAGAAGAACGGATGTGAACAAAGAGTCGGGAATGGTCATCGAGACAAATAAGAGCGGTATAGACGAGACTTTCAACGACAACAACTATGGCAGGCGCGGAAAACTCCTCAAGTATGCCAAGCTCGCAACTGTAAGGATGCTTCCCGAAATTATCCGCGACGGGCATCTCGTTGGTGACAATGTAGGAAACACCCACGAGGGCAAAACGGTACAATACGCATACATCGAGCATAACGTTGTGGTTGACGGAGTCCCGATGACCGTGAAGGTGGATATTCGTAAATCAAGGGACAAAAATAAGATGTGGGTGCATTCTATCCACACGCAAAAAAATATCAGCGGTCAAGGTATCACCTCCAAAGACGGAGTAGTAACACCCTATCAAACCGCTGATATCGAGGATAGGATAACACAGAACTCCGATTTTGTCAATAGTTCGGAAGATGTTTTGTTCTCCGATCGCAGCGGCGAAGACGTGTCAACGAGGGGATTGCTTGTAAACGCGCTTGAAAGCGCGACGGAAAACGACGCCGAGAGGGAGAAGCTCGCAGAGTACAAGTCGAAGATCGCGGAGATCGAGGCGCTTGAAGGCAAGCTCGAAGATATTAACCGTCAGATACGCGAGATATCTTTCAGCAAGGGGCCGAGGGATAAAGAAAAACTGCGCTCGCTTATGGGTGAGAAGACCAAGACGGCAAATCGTATTGATATTGCCGACAGGCAGCTTCTTCGTCTCGAGGCGGCAAAGGTGCTTCAGAATATCGTCGAGCGTCAGAGGAAGGTAACTCGCGCGAGATCCGACGATGTTGCGAGAATCAAATCGGCTGAAAAATACTCCTATGAATCAACAATATCCAAGCCGGATATGCCCATTACGATTTTGGACGATAGTGTGTCCATAGATCGCGCAGACATAATATCGCAGGCAAAAAAGAACGCTGCCGCCGTTGGTCATACCAACAGCGATGGAAGCGTGTCCGTCTATGTGAAAGATATAGATGCTAATGTTATTTTGTCTAAGAGCGGGTTGAGACACGGTCTTGATCGTCGTGCGAGCGACAATGCCGCTTCAACAATAAAGGCGGGCGAGATAATCCAAAACGCCATAAAAATCAACGAATTGATCCCCTCGAAAGAAGAGGCGGATGAAAGCTACGTTTTGATTGGCGTTGCAAAAAACACTCAAAACAAGTTGCAAATCGTCCGATTCATCGTTAATAAGTATAGTAATGAGCTTTCGTCTATGGACGTTTTATATGCCATGAATGCAAAGACCGATTACGACACCCACAATTCAAAAAAAGAAGGTACGGCTGTGCTCAATGCACCCCCGGTTTCTACGCCGGATTACCGTACCACGATTAGTATATCAGAATTGTTGTCGTATGTCAACAAGCATTTCCCCGACGTTCTTCCGGAATCGGTATTGCGTCACTTTGGACACACGGAACGCCCCGACGGTGTAATAGGCAAGAGCGTATTGTTCTCCGACCGCAGCGGCGAGGACGTTTCCACTCGCGGTCTGCTCGTAAACGCGCTTGAAAGCGCGGCGGAAAGTGACACCGAGAGGGAGAAGCTCGCAAAGTACAAAGCGAAGATCGCGGATATAGAAGCGCTTGAAAATCGGCTTAATGATATTGACCGACAGATACACGATATATCCTTCAGCAAGGGGCCGAGGGACATGGGCAAGCTCCGAGCGCTTCAGGAAGAAAAGAAGGTTGCGGTTGATCGCCTTAACCGCGAGGACAAACTGCTCTTGAAGCTCGAAAACGCACAGCCCTTAAAGGATCTCGTAGACAGAGAACGCGACAAGGCGTATAAGCGCGCTAAGGAAAGAGCAAACGAGCAGAGAGAAAGAGCCGAGGATAAGAGAAAGAGGACGCTTGAAAGAAACGCCATTAGGCGCATCGCCCACGATCTTGAAAGGATGCTTAATAAAGGCACCAGGGAAAAGAACGTAAAGGACGAAATGAAGTCCGTCGTTCGACCCGCCGTTGACCTGTCTTCCGTTATGTTCCTTGACAATGAAACGATGGCGCGTAACGGTATTGAAGGTCTGAGCGACGAGGAGCAGGAAAAGCTGGCAAGATATAACGCCCTGTACGACGAGCTTCATTCGACAGACGATAACGTTTCTCCGAACGTTGAAAGGAGAAAGGAGCTTCGGCACGAGATACACTTGCTTGACCGTGAGCTTTCTGCCGCATTTGATGCCGAAAAAAGGCGCATCAACAGTATCGATGCAAAAGATATTATATACAAGCTGGCAAATGCGTATGCTGAACTCGGAAAATCATCCGACAGTTATATTGCGGGAGCTTACGACGCTGACGTTCACTCTCATTTGAGCGATCTGACCGCGTTCGTCGGCAATACCCTTATAAAGGATATGTCGCTTGACGAGCTTAAAGCGGTACGCCGCGCCTACTCAATGATAAGGCACAAGGTACAGCTGTCCAACCGCATATTCAGAGACGGAAAGACCGAGGACATAAGGGTTCGCGTAAAGAACGTGCAAGATGAGCTTAACGAGCTCGGAGCCGTAATGAAGGAAAGGAGCGATCCGAAAAATCCCAAATTGCAATGGCTTTTGACTAAACTCAATGGTTTTTCATGGAACAATCTTCGTCCCTGTGATGCCTTTGAAAGAATCGGATCGGATTCCTTGAAAGAGTTGTTTTGGGATGTGGTCTACGCTCAGGATGATTACGGAAGAATTACTGATGAAGCGGAAATAACGTGGATCGAAGCTCAGAAAACCGCCGATCACGGAAAATGGAACACGAAGAACGCCGTTGAGATAACGCTATCGTCCGGAAAAAGCGTGAAGCTGACCGTTCAGGAGCGTCTTTCGATCTACGCAACCTGGAAGCGCGAGCAGGGACGAGCGCATCTGAAGGGCGGCGGCTTTTCCTTCGGAAATAATACGTCGTACCGTTACGACAAAAAAAGCTACCAACATTTAACGGACGAATCCTTCATTCTGACCGACGAGGATATTTCGTTGATAGAAGGTGAGCTGACCAAGCCACAAAAGGACTACGCCGACAAAATGATAGCGTTCATCACCTCGCTCGGAAAGAGAGGCAACGAGGTTTCAAGGGCTTTATACGGTATTGATATTTTTAACGAGGAAAGCTATTTCCCGATCACGGTCAAAAAGGCGGAAGCGCCGACGCCGACTCCACAAAACGGCAAACCCGACAAAGGAACAACTTCAAACGACAACGTCACGCTTCTGAAAAACGTCGGCATGGCGCAGATGACACAAAAGGGCGCTGACGGCGAGATCGTAATACGCCCCTTTGACGACGTCGTTTGTGAGCACATTGATACAATGGCAAAATACTGCGCTTACGTTCTTCCCATTGAAAATCTGACAAGAGTGTTCGATGAAAGGTCGTCAAAGCTTTCCGAGAACGGGATATCGACGACGGCTCTCATAAAGAAAATGTACGGGGAGTCTGCGGTTAAATACGTTAAAAACTACATAAATGACCTGAACGGCAGAACGCCGAAGCCGGGCGGCATGGCGATGAAGCTCTTTAACAACTCAAAAAAGGCCGCAGTTTCGCTGAATTTGTCGGTAATCGCACAGCAACCGCTCTCTATTGCGCGAGCCGCCGCAGAAATTGACACCAAGTATCTGCTGCTTGCCAAAAAGAGCAAGCTGCCGAAGGGCGGCGATACTCTTCAGGAAGAGATGGAAAAATTTGCGCCGGTGGTAAAGATCAAAGCGATGGGGCGCTTCGACATCGGAAACAGCTCGTCCTTAAAGAACTATATCGGGTACGAGGCAACCAACCCTAAAAGCTGGTCCCGCATAAAGAAGGTAGCTGATGACGTTATGTCTTTCTTGCCGAGCTGGGGCGACCGTATTGCGTGGCAGAGAATATATCTTGCCGTCAAGTACGAGATTGCGGATAAGGGTACGTATAAGGTCGGAAGCGAGGAATATTTTAAGGCAGTCGGCAGGCGTTTTACCGAGATTGTGACAAAGACACAGGTCTACGACTCGGTAAATACGAGAAGCGGGCTTATGAGAAGCGACCGAGATTTGGATCGCTTCGCCACGACTTTTTCGGGCGAGCCCACCACCCACGCCGGAATGGCGTATATCGCCGCGCTGAAATATTACCGTGCTCACCTGCTTGGACGTGACACCAAAGCGGCAGGAAAATTTCTCGTAAGAACGATGGCTGCGCTTTCCGTTACGAGTATCTTTGCCAGTCTTGTTGTCGGTCTTGTGCGTGCCATGAGAGACGACGATGAGGACGAGGCGTTTCTCGAAAAATGGGCTAACGCTTTTGCCGCTGAATTGAAGGAAGCGTTTAATCCGCTCGAATATTTACCGTATGTAAGAGACGTCGTTTCTGTGTTTGAGGGATATACGGTAGATCGCCCCGATATGACCTTGATAATTAATCTTGCCCGTTCGGTAAACGGTCTGATCGACGGAGAGATAACGGACAAAGACGTGGAGAGCGCGCTTTTTGAAACCGCAAACTTGGGCGGCATTCCGTTGAAGAATGTCGCGCGGGATATAAAAGCCATTACAAATCTTATTGTAGATATGACCGACGACGTTTATCCTACGGATATCGTCGGCGCGTTTGACAGAGGATTCTCGAACAAGGAGCTTACGAGAAGCGAGGCAATATACCGAGCACTCAAAAAAGGCGACACGGGACGGCTCAAGGTCATAAGAAAAAGCTATAAGGACGACGCTTCTTACGAAAGCGCGGTAAAGAAGGCGATACGAGAAAACGACCGCCGCGTAAAGAAGCTCGTTAAGGAGCTGAACGACAGCGATTTTTCGGGTGTTGACGAGCTTGTCGATACTCTCGTTTCGGAGCTTGGAATAAGCGAGGTCACTGCAGCCGAGGTAATATACGGGGAGTATACCTATTTCTGCGGAAGGGTAAGCGCCGCCGCTGAGGCGATGAACAACGGTAACGACGGGGAATATAAAAAGATACTCAAGACCTTAAAGGAGCGTTACAGCGGAATATATACCAAAAGCGAGATCGCTTCCGCGATAAACGAAAAAGCCGAGCAACTTGCGAACGCCGAGACCTACGACGAGGAAGAAAACGTTGAAAGCATATACCGCGCTTGGCAGGTAAACGCTTCTCTTGAGGAAGACGATACCGACACGGCGAATATGATAATAGACGATCTTATTCAGGTTAAGGTAGAAAATTATATGTCGAAAGCCGAAAAGGAAGCCGAGAAGAACGGCACCCGTTATAACGAAAACAAGTCCCGCAAGGAAGCGGAAGCCAAGGCAAAGTCGGCTGTGCGAAGCTCCGTTACAAGATACTGGAAGGAAAGGTATCAGGAAGCTTGGAGAAGCAACGACGCTGACGAAATGGCAAGAATAAGACGGCTCCTTACCTCGACCGGACTTTACGGAAGTGCTTACGAAACGAGCGCGGTCGTAAGGGAATGGCTGAAGGAAGCAGCCGGGAAATAAAAAACGAAGCGGAAAGGTAAAACCTTTCCGCTTTGCTTTCACTCTCGTTTTAACGAGTCCATTGTTTTTTTATTTTGTATTCAATATCATACATTGATTGAGTTCCATTTCCAAAAGGGGAAATAGCACACGCCATTGTGGCGGCTATATTATTTTCGTCATACTCGAATTTGCTGATATATCCTCTATCCAACTTTATCTTGTTTACATCGCGACACAATTCATATGCGGGGTTTCCGCCAAAGATAATGTCATGTCCGGCCGAATCTCTGTCCTTCGGCTGAATAGTTCTGATCGCTACATTGTATATCAAACTCAACGTAGCGAACTCGACGTTAGCTGAATCAACGAGTAGTGTCTTGCGAATGTCTTTTTCCGAACTGGATTGGAGCGCGGAATCAATTTCTGAACATATCTGCATCACCGTATCGACAGATGACGGTTTTTCCTTAATATAGTTTATCATAAACTCTTTAAGGCACGCTCTCATCTCCTCTTTATAGTATGTCTTGTGTCGATTAAACCATCCCATATTTTGCTCCTTTTAATTTCACATATTGTTAATAACATTTTAACACAGGATAATACGTCTGTCAATACGACGTTTTCCGCGCGACTGCACAGAACAGGGGGACTTTCGAGGTTCTCCTGTTTTATGTTATTATGAGGACACAAAAGACAAAGGAGAATACTATGATACGCGCGACGACGCCGACGTTTATATTCAGATTACCCATCGACTGCTCGAAGATCACGAAGGCAGAGGTGACTTTAAGCCAGAGCGGCGAAAACAAATTAACAAAGCAGACAGAAGACTGTCTGATGAACGATAAAAAGCTGACCGTTACTCTTTCGCAAGAGGAAACGCTATTGTTTTCTGACAAAGCCGACGTGCAGACGCAGCTTCGCATTCTGACGAGCGACGGCAAGGTGTTCGCGTCACAAGTGTTCTCTGTTCCTGTAATTGATTCGTTGAGCGAGGAGGTGCTGCGTAATGACGTTTGACGTTGATTTTTCATGCGAACCGACTGTTTTTCCGACGGATCTCGTCGTAGGCGAGGACGGAGTCGGGATAGCGTCTGTCAAACAGATACCATCCGAAGAAGACGGCGGAGAGAACATTATTACATTCAAGCTTACGAACGGAGAGGAATTCTTTTTAACCGTTCGCAACGGCAGCAAGGGCGAGACCGGAGACGCAACCGATATTGGACTTGAAGCGGGAG
>CAZVVM010000007.1:0-37009 GCA_964630635.1 uncultured Ruminococcus sp.
TAGGGATCGGCGTCCTCGACGGTCCGCTCTTGCCACGCTCACGCTATCCCAAACACTTAAACGCTCCGCCACGTTTTTCGTAGGGCGGGGGCTTGCTCGGAACCCCCAAAACTCGCATTCGCTCGTTTTTGGGAACCCCACGCGCTCCCGCCGCCTCTCCCACGTTCAATACAAAAACGGATAACGGTTTTCCCGTTATCCGTTTTTTATTATATCATAGGTATCGCTTTTGGGGGATAAACTCTTCGCCGTTTATCAAAAAGTCGATAGAAACGTCAAAATAATTCGACAGCATTTTAAGAGTATTTATATCAGGACACCTTTTTCCATTCTCATAATAAGACAGCGCTTCCCTACTGATGTTGAGATCCATTGCAACCCTCAGTTGTGTAAGTCCTTTTCGCTTGCGGATGATTTTGAGCCCTTTCATGCTATTCATTTCTTTCACCGTAAATTTTTTAGTAATTTTTTTATAATTTCCCTTGACATTATTGTAACAATGTGTTACTCTTTAAATGTAACAATTTGTTACATATTGCAGAATACTGAACTTTTCTGTGTGACTCATAGATTAGTAAATCAGTAAGAAAGGAGGTATATAATGGACAATAGCAATATGACGCCCGCGCCAAAGAACGGCAAGGGTGCCGCAGTCATAGGCTTTGTGCTTGGAATAGTTGGTATCGTATTTGGAATACTCGGCGGATATTTTTCGCTTCTCGGTCTTCCCGTGGCCATCGTCGGACTTGTACTTAGCGTAAACGGAGGCAAGAAGCTCAAAGCTGCAGGTCAGCCCTCGGGAATTGCCACCGCGGGTCTCGTCGTCGGCATTATTGCCGTCGTATTCACTGCAATCGCATTCTTTACGTGCGGTATTTGTGTAATTTGCGGAACGGCAATAGCGTTCTCCCTTTAAGGCGAAGCAGCTCGACACCTTTTGCCGAGCTGCTATCTTTTTAAGAATACGAGGTGTACCTTGATCACATACATAAATCTATTCAATAGAGAAATTCCAATTTACGGGATCTGTTTTTATCTTGGAATCGTGATAGCCGCGCTTACGGGAGCGCTTATATGCAAAAAGCGAAATATTGAGCGATTTGATCTTGTTGGATCGGCAATATATGCGTTTATTGGTGCGCTCCTCGGCTCAAAGCTATTATTTTTAGCCGTCTCCTTAAAAACAATAATTGAAAATCATATACCGTTTGAAGCAGTATTGAAGGGCGGATTTGTTTTTTACGGCGGTTTGATAGGCGGTGTGCTCGGACTTATAATATACGTTAAGCAATTCAAAATGATCTCGACCGACTTTTTCGACGTTTATTCTGTGTGTCTGCCGTTGGGTCACGCATTCGGACGCGTCGGCTGCTTCTTCGGCGGTTGCTGCTACGGCATTGAGCATAAAAGTCCGATAAGTATAGTATACTACGAAAGTGCGGGCAATACTCCGCTAAACACCCCTCTTTTGCCCATACAGTTGATTGAAGCCGCCGCACTTCTTCTGATCTTTTTTGTTATGATGGCTTTGTTCCTGAAGGACGAATTTCGCTTCCTGCCCGCCCTTTACTTGTTGATATATTCAACCGTACGTTTTGTTCTTGAATTTTTCAGAGGGGATAAGGAAAGAGGTTCGCTTCTTGGGATTTCAACCTCACAGATTATCAGTATAGTCATTGTGTTTTTACTAACCGTTTATTTTGTCAACCAACAAAAAAGGAAAAAGCGCACAGCAAATTAAGCTGTGCGCTTTTATTGTTTTTAAATCATTCAAGTTCGAATGCTCCCGTATACAAACGGTAATAGGTACCCTTCTCTGCTATAAGCTTTTCGTGGTTACCGCGCTCGATTATGCGTCCCTTATCGAGGACCATAATAACGTCAGAGTCACGGACTGTTGAGAGACGGTGAGCGATAACGAACACCGTTCTACCCTCCATAAGCTTATCCATACCACGCTGAACAATCGCCTCGGTACGGGTATCAATGGACGAGGTTGCCTCGTCGAGGATAAGGCAAGGCGGATCTGCAACTGCCGCACGCGCTATCGAGATGAGCTGGCGCTGACCCTGCGAGAGGTTTGAGCCGTTATTCGTAAGCTCCGTGTTATAGCCGTCGGGCAGACGCGTGATAAAATCATCTGCGCCCGCAAGCTTTGCCGCCTCGATACATTCCTCGTCGGTCGCGTCGAGCTTACCGTAGCGGATATTATCCATAACCGTTCCGCTGAAGAGGTTTACGTCCTGAAGAACGATACCGAGCGAGCGGCGCAGGTCGGATTTCTTTATCTTATTGACGTTGATGCCGTCGTAACGTATCTTACCGTCTGCGATGTCGTAGAAGCGGTTAATGAGGTTGGTAATCGTAGTTTTACCCGCGCCCGTCGCACCGACGAAGGCGACCTTCTGTCCCGGCTCGGCATAAACCGAAACGTCGTAAAGCACCTGCTTGCCCTCGACGTATCCGAAGTCGACGCCCTCCATTCTGACATCGCCGCGAAGAGGAGTATAGGTGACCGTGCCGTCGCCGTGAGGATGCTTCCACGCCCACTGACCCGTGCGCTTATCGGTTTCGACCGCATTTCCGTTTTCGTCGATATATGCGTCAACGAGGGTAACGTATCCGTTGTCCTCCTCGGGCTTCTGATCCATAAGCTCAAAAATTCGCTCTGCTCCTGCAAGTCCCATAACTATTGAGTTTATCTGCTGTGAGAAGGTGTTTACGTTACCCGTAAACTGCTTCGTCATATTGAGGAACGGAACTACGATATCGACGCTGAATCCGAGCGCCATAATGTTACCCGTTGTAAACAATCCTCTCAAGCTTGGGTTAGCGATATCATTGACAAGGAAAATTCCGCCGACCGTTGCGCAGATAACGTAAAGAATATTACCGATATTCATAACGATCGGGCCGAGACAGTTCGCATATGCGTGAGCGCGGTAGCTGTCGTGATAAAGCTCGTCGTTTATCTTATCGAAGTCCTCTTTTGCGGCTTCCTCGTGGTTGAACACCTTGATGACCTTCTGTCCGTTCATCATTTCCTGAACGAAGCCCTCGTTCTTACCGACCGCCTTCTGCTGACGGATAAAGTACTTTGCCGAGCCGCCGCCTATCTTACCCGAAACGAGCATTATGATCGCAACTCCGACAAGAACGACAAGAGTCATCCAGACACTGTACCAAAGCATTATCGTAAGCACCGAAACGACGACGACCGCCGACTGAAGCACCGTCGGTATCGACTGCGACACAAGCTGACGGAGCGTATCTATATCGTTCGTATAATGGCTCATTATATCGCCGTGCTTATTGGTATCGAAGTATTTGAGGGGCAGATCCTGCATTCCGTCGAAGAGCTTGCAGCGCATCTTCGTTAAGAAGCCCTGCGTGATCTTCGCCATAAGCTGGGTGTAAACGGTTACCGCAGCAAGCGACAGCGCGTAAAGTGCGATAAGTGCGATAATGAGAGGCAAGATCTCCTTTGATGCCGCGCTCCAAGCGACTTTGTCTTCAACGCTTTTAGTGATAACTGCGAGGACCTTCTGCTGGAATATTGCGGGGATAGAAGAAACTGCTGAAGCAAAAATTATACATACCGCAGTAACGGGAAGAAGGACGGGATAGGACTTGAAGAGGAATTTGAGGACGCGTCCGAGCGCCTTGAAATTCATTTTTCTGCCGCCGCGATGGGTTGCTCCGCGTCTGTTCATTCCTCATCACCCCCATTCGTCTGCTGTTCGTAGATCTCTTTGTAGATCTCACTTGTCTGAAGAAGCTCGCTGTGAGTTCCTCTGTCAACTATCTTGCCGTTTTCCATTATGAGTATAAGGTCGGCGTCCTGAACAGACGAAACGCGCTGTGCGATTATTATCTTCGTGGTTTCGGGAATATACTTGGCGAATGCCGAGCGGATCACTGCGTCGGTGCGTGTATCAACGGCGCTCGTCGAGTCGTCGAGAATAAGTATCTTCGGCTTTTTAAGAAGCGCACGGGCAATACAAAGACGCTGCTTCTGTCCTCCCGAGACGTTCGTTCCTCCCTGCTCTATCATCGTGTCGTACTTATCGGGGAAGGTCTCGATAAACTCGTCCGCACAGGCAAGCTTGCACGCCTCCTCGATCTCCTCGTCGGTGGCGTTTTCATTACCCCAACGGAGGTTTTCCTTTATCGTTCCCGAGAAGAGAAGATTCTTCTGAAGCACCATCGCAACCGAGTCACGAAGCTCCTTAAGACCGTAATCACGGACGTCAACGCCGCCTATTCGGATGCTTCCCTCGGTCGCGTCGTAAAGACGCGGTATAAGCTGAACGAGAGTCGTTTTGGACGAGCCCGTTCCGCCGAGGATACCGACGGTCATTCCCGATCTGATATCGAGGTTTATATTTTCAAGAGCAAATCTCTCCGCCGCCGCAGAGTACTTAAAGAAAACGTTATCGAATACGATCGAGCCGTCCTTTACCTCGGTAACGGGTGACTCGGGAGGTGCAAGCACGGGCTTTTCCTCAAGCACCTCGCTGATACGGCGTATCGACTCGCCCGATATCGTAAGCATAACGAATATCGACGAGAGCATCATAAGCTGCATAAGCACTTGCATACCGTAGGTGAGCATCATAGAGATCGAACCGATTCCAAGCTCACTTCCGCCGCTCGTAATTATCACCTTCGAGCCGATGAGCAGAATGAAGATAAGGTTAAAGTGCATACAGAGCTGCATTATCGGCGTATTGAGCGCAACGATTCTTTCCGCCTTCGTAAAGTCGCGGCAGATGTCGTTAGCGGCGTTATTGAACTTCTCCTTTTCATACTCCTGACGCGAGAAGCCCTTGACGACTCTCATTCCGCGCACATTTTCCTCGATCGACTCGTTAAGACGGTCATACTTCTTGAAAACACGACGGAAGGCAGGCATCGCCTTGCGCGCCACCATAAAGAGTCCGAACGCAAGAACGGGAATTACCACGACGAATGTCATAGCGAGGTCCTTGCCCTCGCGGAACGCCATTATTATCGAGAAGATAAGAAGCATAGGCGCACGGACCGCAATTCTGATGAGCATCATAAACGACATCTGTGCGTAGCTTACGTCGGTCGTCATTCTCGTGACGAGAGAGGTCGACGAGAACTTGTCTATGTTCTCAAAAGAAAAGTCCTGAATCTTATAAAACATATCGTGGCGGATGTTACGCGAGAAGCCCGCAGATGCCTTGGCGCAGGTAACAGCCGCAATTCCGCCGCACAGAAGCGACAGGGCTGCCATAAGCACGAGGAGAAGACCGTGCTTCAATATGTCATTCATATCAGCGCCGCCGCGCTCGATCTCATTTATAAGATCCTTCGTTATCGCGGGAATAAACACCTCGATGACCGCCTCGCCCATAATAAAAATGAGCGTCAGTATCGCGGGAAGCTTGAATTCCCTTACACATTTTAAAAGATTTTTAAAGTTTTTCATTTTCTTTCCTCAAGAATCAAGATTTGCGCTTATTTTTTCGGCAACCGCGAAGAAAGCGTTAAGCTCTTCCTCGCTGATGCCGGTCTTGATCTTTTTATCAAGCTCGTCGATACAAAGAGCCATTTTCTTTTGCTTTTCGATCGCAAGCGGGGTGAGTATCAGCTTTTTAAGCCGTTTATCGGTCGGCACCTCTTCCTTTACGATAAGACCGTTTTTCTCCATTAACTGAAGGATTGAGGTCATCGTCGAGCGGCGCACGGAAAACCGCGCCTCAAGGTCCTTTTGGAATACGTCCTTATCTCTGTTATCGTAAAGGTAACGGACTATCCAGCTCTGAACAGGCGTTGTCGACTCGCCGAACTGCTTTCCCGAAATACTCGCTATCTCCCTGCCGATCTTGTGGTGCAGGCACCTGACCGTGAGTCCGACGTGAGCTTCCTTTGACAAAAAATGCACCTCCGATTTGTTAGTTTTCGAACATTTTTGTTAGCACCCTAACATTATAATACCGAAGTAAAATAATGTCAATAATTTGAGGGGATAAAATAGTTAATAATCCGTGAATTTTCCGGCTCAATTTGAGAATTGTTCTCATATCTTCTTGACGGAAAGAGGAAAAAGATTTATACTTGAACATAGAGTTTGGAACTTCAATGCCTTCTCCTGAGGGAGAAGGGGGACCGCGATAGCGGTGGATGAGGAGTAAATTCCCTTCATAGACACCTCATCCGTCACGGCTCCGCCGTGACACCTTCTCCCACTGGAGAAGGCATACAATCCTCTCAAGACGTTTAATAGTAACGCAAGGTGAAAATATGAAAAAGCTTCTCGCATTAACTCTCTTAATTTCCGCTCTTATTTCCCTCTTTTCCTGCTCTCCCGTACAAAACGGCGACGGCATATCGATCATCACGACCTGCTTTCCGCTATACGATTTTGCGCGTGAGCTGATCGGCGAAAAAGGAAGCGTAACGCTTCTTCTCAAGCCGGGGCAGGACAGCCATTCGTACGATCCGTCCGCAAGAGAGATAGCGAAAATAAAAAACTGCGACCTATTTCTCTCAATAGGCGGTGAGGACGAAAGCTGGGTAAACAAGCTACTTTCGGGCAGCGATATGAAAAACGTTGAACAGCTTTCGCTTATCCATCTTTTTGCGGAAGATGAACACAGCCACAACGGTCACAGTCACAACGACGAGCACTACTGGACGTCGCCTAAAAACGCCGTCTTGATGGTAAACGAGATCGCGGAAAAGCTCATTTCCCTTTTCCCCGAGGAAAAGGAAAATATTTCGGCAAATCTGACAGAGTATCTAAAGAAGCTTGAAACTCTTGATACCGCGTTTAAAGAGGTCGGAGAGCTTGCAAAGGGTAAGACGGTAATTTTCGGCGACCGCTTCCCGTTCACACACCTTTTCTGCGAATACGGAATTGAATATCTTTCGGCATATCCCGGTTGCTCCGATATGACCGAGCCGTCGGCTTCTACCGTGGTCGAGCTTATAAGTACCGTAAAGACAAACGGAATAAAAACGGTTTTCGTAACCGAGCTGTCGAACGGTTCCCTCGCCGACACGATATGCGCTGAAACGGGCGCCAAAAAGTCAGTTCTCCATTCCTGCGCAAACATTACGAAGCAAGACAAGCAAAACGGAGAAACATATATTTCGCTTATGACGAAAAACGCAGAGGCACTGAAAAAATCTCTTCAAAAATAATTATATAATATCTTCCATTTTTATCCGAAGTATGATACAATTCAAGTACAGATTTTTCTTCACAAGGAGACAGCATTATGATCGTTTCGACAACCACAGCGGATCTTCTCGGAAAACACGGCGTTGAGGGCGCGATCCGCCTTATCGCAGAGGCGGGCTTCGACGCTTACGACTATTCGTTATGCGAAATAGCGAACGACGATCCGTTTTTCACCGATTCCTATATGGACTATGCAAAGAAGATAAAGCAACTCTCCGAGGAATGCGGCATCACCTGCAATCAGGCGCACGCGCCCTTCCCGTCGAGCGTCGGAGACCCGGAAAAGGACGAAAAGATATTTAACGATATTGTAAAGGCAATGGAGTTTGCCGCTTATCTCGGCGCACACGTTATTGTTGTTCACCCGAAGCAGCACCTCTGCTATCAGGAGCATCCTGACGAGCTTTTCCTGATGAACGTCGAGTTCTATAACCGCTTAATGCCTTACGCGGAAAAGTTCGGCATCAAGGTTGCGACCGAAAATATGTGGCAGTGGAACTCCTCTGCCGAGGCGATAACAGACAGCACCTGCTCGCGCGCCTGGGAATTCAATAAATACATAGACGCGGTAAACAGCCCGTACCTCGTCGGATGCCTCGATATCGGACACGCCTCTCTTATGGGAACGAGCATTCCCGATTTCATCCGTCAGATGGGCAAGCAGCACATCTACTGTCTGCACGTCCACGACACCAACTTCAAGGAAGACAATCACACCCTGCCCTACACGCTGAAGATCAACTGGGCAGAGGTAACAAAGGCGCTCGGCGAGATCGGCTACGAGGGTGACTTCACCTTTGAATCGTTCTTCTCGAATATGTTCCCGAAGGAGCTTTCGCTTGACGCCGAGACGTTTCAGTGCAAGGTCGGAAGATACCTTGCTTCCGAAATAGAAAAATACAGAGTATAATCAATATGCCCACTTCAAAATATAAGCTGACGAAGCTCGCCTGCTATATGGCGAACTTTACGATGTCTTCTATTTTTTGCGTTCCGCCGCTTTTGTTCGTAATATTCCGTGATACGTTCGGAATATCGTACACGCTCCTCGGAACGCTCGTGCTTGTGAATTTTGTTTCTCAACTCGGTATAGATCTCATCTTCACGGTATTCTCTAAACACTTTAATACGCGTCTTACCGTCATACTGATGCCGATGATCACGACGGCGGGGCTTTTGATCTACGCGTTGATTCCTGCGTTTTTTCCGAATATCGCTTATTTGGGACTGGTGATAGGCACCGTCGTATTCTCTATATCGGCAGGTCTTTCCGAAGTGCTTTTGAGCCCGATCATAGCGGCGATACCGTCCGATAATCCGCAAAGGGATATGAGTATGCTCCATTCTCTTTACGCGTTCGGAGTCTGCACGATGATCGTGATAAGTACCCTCTTCATAAAATTCTTCGGAGCCGAAAGCTGGGTATATCTCATAATATTTTTAGCGTGCCTGCCGCTGATACCTGCAGTAATGTTCATTCTTTCTCCGACGCCGAAAATGGACGGTGAAGGAGTAAATTCCGTGTCAGGCGGACGTATGAAGAACCGCACGGTCGGTCTTGCGCTCTGCGCGGCCTGCATTTTCTTCGGAAGCTGCTCGGAAAACGTTATGACCAACTGGATATCCACCTTTATGGAAAACGCGCTGGGAATAAGCAAGGTTTACGGTGACATTTTCGGTGCGGCAATGTTTGCCGTTCTCCTCGGCGTGGCGCGAATTTCCTATGCGAAATTCGGTAAAAATATTTATCGCACGCTTCTTGTCGGTATGATAGGCGCGGCGGTATGTTACCTTGTCGCAGGACTTTCGACGAACGTAATATTCGCCTTCGTAGCTTGCATTATGACGGGTCTGTTCACCTCTATGCTGTGGCCCGGAACGCTTATTATGATGGAAGAAAAAATACCGAACGCATCGGTTGCGGCATTCGCTCTGATGGCGGCGGGCGGTGATCTCGGAGCATCAGTATCTCCGCAGCTTCTTGGAATCATCGTTGATAAAGTATCGGTGACAGACTTTGCCGTCAAGGTCGGCAATTCCCTCAACATTTCTGCCGAACAGGTGGGGCTGAAGGTCGGTATGCTCTTTACCGCCCTTTTCCCGATCGTCGGAATCGTGATCGTTCTTTCGATCATACGTTACTTCAAAAAACACACGCTGTAAATACAACGGTAAAAATACTGCCGAAAGGAGCAAGGATATGCCTGATAAGTTTATTTTGCACTCAAAATTCGAGCCGACGGGCGACCAGCCGCAAGCCATAGACAAGCTTGTCGACGGAATAAATAACGGTTACCGCGATCAGACGCTTCTCGGCGTCACCGGCTCGGGCAAGACCTTCACGATGGCGAACATCATCGCAAAGGTAAACCGCCCGACGCTTATCCTTGCACACAATAAAACTCTCGCCGCACAGCTTTGCTCGGAATTCCGCGAGTTTTTCCCCGAAAACGCAGTCGAGTATTTCGTCAGTTATTACGACTACTTCCAGCCCGAAGCGTACATTCCGGGCAAGGACATCTATATCGAAAAGGACGCGCTCATAAACGACGAAATAGACAAGCTCCGCCACTCGGCTACGTCAGCGCTTTTTGAGCGGCGCGACGTTATAATCGTTTCGTCGGTCTCCTGCATATACTCCCTCGGTGACCCCGAGGATTACACCGATCTTATGATCTCGCTCCGCCCCGGTATGCTTATGGAGCGCGACGAGCTGCTCAAGCGCCTCGTTTCGATAAACTACGACCGAAACGACGTCGGCTTTGAGCGTAACCGATTCCGCGTGCGCGGCGACGTCGTTGAGATATTCCCGCCGTCGTCCGACAGTACGGTTCTGCGCGTCGAGTTTTTCGGTGACGAGATCGACCGTCTGACCGAGGTAAATTACCTCACGGGCGAAATTCTGCGCGATTTGCGTTACGCATCGGTCTTCCCCGCAACTCACTACGCAACTACCGACGACAAGCGCGAAAGGGCGCTTAATGAGATCGAAGCCGAGCTTGAAGAGCGCGTTGAATACTTCAAGAGCCAAAACAAGCTGATAGAAGCACAGCGAATCGAGGAGCGCACGCGATACGATATGGAAATGATACGCGAGCTCGGATATTGCTCGGGCGTTGAAAACTATTCGCGCGTATTCTCGGGCAGAGAGCCGGGAACGACGCCTTATACCCTGATGGACTACTTCCCGAAGGATTTTCTGCTGTTCGTAGACGAGTCACACGTGACGCTTCCGCAGGTCAAGGGAATGAGCGGCGGCGACAAGGCGAGAAAAACGAACCTTGTAAACTTCGGCTTCCGTCTGCCGTCGGCATTCGATAACCGTCCCCTGTTCTTTGAGGAATTTGAAAGCAAGATAAATCAGGTAATATACGTCAGCGCGACCCCCTCGGCATACGAAAAGGAGCATTCCGTTCAGGTTGCCGAGCAGCTTATCCGCCCGACGGGACTCATCGACCCCGAAATTGAGATAAGACCGATAGAGGGACAGGTCGACGACCTTATGGGCGAGATACGCATCCGCGCCGAGAGAGGCGAGCGCGTGCTCGTCACAACGCTCACCACCAAGATGGCAGAGGATCTGACCGAATACCTTGAAATGAACCTTATAAAGGTAAAATATATACACCACAACGTCGAAACGATAGAGCGAATGGAAATAATACGCGACCTGCGTCTCGGAGTTTTCGACGTTCTCGTCGGAATCAACCTGCTCCGCGAGGGACTTGATATTCCCGAGGTATCGCTCGTTGCGATCCTCGACGCCGACAAGGAAGGTCTGCTCCGCTCCGAAACGGCACTCATACAGACCGTCGGACGCGCGGCGCGAAACGCAGAGGGAAAAGTCATCTTCTATGCCGACGTTATGACCAAGTCGATAAAGGCGACCCTCGACGAAACGAACCGCCGACGCAAGATACAGATGGCGTACAACGAAGAACACGGAATCACCCCTCAAACGATCGTCAAGGACGTGCGCGACCTTATCGAGATCGGTATGTCGCCGAGCAAGTCCGACAAGCTCGAAAAGAAGGAAGCTAAGAAGCTTTCGCGCGACGAAAAGGCAAAGCTTGCCGAGGAGCTTACGAAGCAGATGAAGGACGCGGCGAAAATACTCGACTTCGAACGCGCGGCTTATCTGCGTGATAAAATTGCATCGCTACGATTAAAGTAAAAGGATAAAATTAATGTCTTACCCGAAAATCACAGTAAAGGGCGCAAGAGTCCACAACCTTAAAAATATAGACGTAACGATCCCGCGCGACAAGCTCGTGGTATTCACGGGTCTTTCCGGCTCGGGAAAATCGTCGCTCGCATTCGATACTCTTTACGCCGAGGGACACAGACGCTTCGTCGAATCCCTCTCGTCGTATGCACGAATGTTTTTAGGGCAGATGGACAAGCCCGACGTCGACCTCATCGAGGGACTTTCCCCCGCCATTTCGATAGACCAGAAAACGACGTCGAAGAACCCGCGCTCGACCGTCGGAACGGTAACGGAAATATACGACTACCTGCGTCTTATGTACGCGAGAATAGGTATACCGCACTGCCCCGTTTGCGGCAAAGAGATCCGTCAGCAGAGCATCGACCAGATACTCGACGACCTTAAAACCATACCCGCAGGCACGAAATTCATCATCCTCGCCCCCGTCGTAAGAAGCAAAAAGGGTATGCACGAAAAGGTGCTCGAGGAAGCAAAAAAGAATGGATACGTCCGCGTTCGTATCGACGGCACGACCTACGATATAAACGAGACACCAGCTCTTGAAAAGAATATCAAGCACACTATCGACGTAGTTATCGACCGTCTCGTTATGAAGGACGGCATTGATATGCGTCTTACCGACTCGGCGGAAAACGCGCTGAATCTTTCTAAGGGCAATATGATAGTTTCCGTCATAAACCCCGACGGAAGCGAGACCGAGCGCACATATTCGCAGAACTACGCCTGCGAGGAGCATAATTTCAGCATGCCCGAGCTTTCTCCCCGAATGTTCTCCTTCAACAACCCTCTCGGCGCCTGCGACAGATGCGCGGGTATCGGTGAGCTTCGTACCGTGTCGGCTGAGCTTGTCATTCCCGACGACGAGCTTTCGATCGCCGACGGCGCGATAAACGTAAACGGCTTCAAGAGCATCGAGGAAAGCACCTGGATGTCTCCCCTATACGAGGCAGTCGGCAAAAAGCACGGCTTTACGCTCACAACGCCGATAAAGGACTATTCCAAAAAAGCGCTTGACGCGCTTCTGCACGGCACGGGTGACGAGATATACGATATCGAACGCTCCTTTGACGCAAGAAAGGTACGTCAGTCGGTACGCTTTGACGGCGTGCTTAACATCATCGAACAGCGCTACAATATGGGGCAAAACGATTATTACGACGACTTTTTTGAGGTCATTCCCTGCCCCGAATGTGACGGAAAACGTCTTAAAGACTATATTCTCGCAGTCACGGTCGGCGGTAAGAGCATCGATGATTTCTGCGCGATGTCGGTCGATCACGCGCTTGATTTCATAAACTCCCTGACCCTCACGCCTACCGAGGAAAAGATAGCAAAGGACATCGTAAAGGAGCTTAAGGCGCGCCTTTCGTTCCTCAAAAACGTAGGTCTTAACTACCTTACTTTGACGCGCCGTTCGGGCTCGCTTTCGGGCGGTGAGGCGCAGAGAATACGCCTTGCTACGCAGATCGGATCCTCCCTTATGGGAGTTCTCTATATACTCGACGAACCGAGCATAGGTCTCCATCAGCGCGATAATCACAAGTTGATCGAGGCGCTCAAATCGCTCCGCGACGTCGGAAACACCGTTATCGTCGTCGAGCACGACGAGGAAACTATGATGGAAGCCGATTATATCGTCGACATCGGTCCCCGCGCAGGCGTTCACGGCGGAACTGTCGTTGCGTCGGGTACGCCGAAAGAAATAATGGAAAATAAGGATTCCATTACGGGCGATTATTTAAGCGGCAGAAAAAAGATAAAGGTTCCCGAAAAACGCCGCGAGGGCAACGGCTCGTATCTGCAAATAATCGGCGCGCATCAGAATAATCTGAAGCACATCGACGTTGCTATTCCGCTCGGAATGCTCGTTTGCGTAACGGGCGTATCGGGCTCGGGAAAATCGTCGCTTATAAATTCGATACTCTACCCCGTTCTTGCAAAGAAGCTCAACCGCGCGCTCATCCGCGCAGGCAAGCACGAGCGGGTCGAGGGGGTTGACAATCTCGACAAGGTCATCGCCATAGACCAAAGCCCGATAGGACGCACGCCGCGTTCAAACCCTGCGACCTACACGGGTCTCTTCAACGATATCCGCGAGCTTTTCGCGTCGACCAACGACGCAAAAATGCGCGGCTACAAGTCGGGACGCTTCTCCTTTAACGTCAAGGGCGGACGCTGTGAAAACTGCGAAGGCGACGGCGTGAAGAAGATTGAGATGCACTTCCTGCCCGACGTATACGTCACCTGCGACGTCTGCCGCGGCAAGCGTTACAACCGCGATACACTTGAAGTAAGATACAAGGGCAAGAACATCTCCGACGTTCTTGAAATGACGGTCGAAGAGGGACTTCACTTCTTTGAAAACCTGCCCCGACTCAAGAGAAAGCTCCAGACGCTCTACGACGTAGGACTCGGCTATATAAAGATCGGTCAGTCGTCGACCACCCTCTCGGGCGGCGAAGCGCAGAGAGTCAAGCTCGCAACCGAGCTTGCGAAGAGAAGCACGGGAAAGACCTGCTATATTTTAGACGAGCCGACGACGGGACTTCATACCGCCGACGTCGACAAGCTCATTCAGATCCTTCAGCGCCTGACCGATCAGGGCAATTCCGTCATAGTCATCGAGCATAACCTCGACCTCATAAAGACCGCCGACTATATCATAGATATGGGTCCCGAGGGCGGCGAGGGCGGCGGAACCGTCATCGCCTGCGGCACGCCCGAGCAGGTGTCGAAAATAGAAGGATCGCACACCGGACGGTTTTTAACGAAAGCTCTTGCTTGGTGAAACGAATAAATACTCAACTCTCCTTTAACTGAACAAACAAAAATCTCAACGCTCTCACGTTGAGATTTTTAGTTTCTTTCCCTTTCCATTTTTACCTGAAATTACATTTGCATTCGCCCTGTGAGATATGTTATACTGTATTCGGAGGATGACGGGCGACCGTCGCCCGACCTCTTCCGAAATGTAAGGCAAATACCCAAATCACATCACGGAGGTGAAACAAATGAAAAAACTCTTTGCTATTGCATTAAGCATCGTAATTATCGCCGCGTTTCTTACGGTAGGCGCATCGGCTGCGACGACACACACCGTTGTGTCTGGCGACTCTATGTGGAAGATCGCCGTTAAATATCAGATCGGCTTGAGTGAAATTAAAGCCGCCAATCCGCAAATATCAAATCCCGACCTTATATATCCCGGTCAGGCGCTTAACATACCCGAAAACGACTCGTCGGTCCTCTCTTACGAGCAGGAGGTCGTACGTCTCGTCAATGAGATCAGAGTTCAAAACGGACTAAAGGCGCTAACGCACAACTGGGAGCTCTCACGAGTTGCACGTTATAAATCGCAGGATATGAAGGACAAGGGATACTTCTCCCATACAAGCCCGACCTACGGCTCTCCTTTCCAGATGATGAAAAGCTTCGGCATAACCTACAGAAGCGCAGGAGAAAACATTGCGAAAGGTCAAAGAACGCCTCAAGAGGTCGTAAACGCTTGGATGAACTCCGCAGGCCATCGCGCGAATATCCTTAATTCGTCCTTTACCGAAATCGGTGTCGGCTACGTCGCGTCGGGAAATTATTGGACGCAGATGTTTATAGGTAAATAAAGCTTTTACAAAAAATTCCGCACACGTTCAGGTGTGCGGAATTTTTGTTATCACTCACTTAAACCTTACAGCATATATTGATAAATAAACGCAGCTTCTTCGTCTTTACAAAAAATTCATAATTATTATTGACATTTCTCTTGCAAAACGCAAAAAAATATGTTATAATTCTCGGGTACAGGGGCATAGCTCAGTTGGTAGAGCACTGGTCTCCAAAACCAGGTGTCGAGAGTTCGAGCCTTTCTACCCCTGCCAAAAAGCCATTCGCATAAGCGAATGGCTTTTTTCATTCAAGCATAGTTCCCTCTTCGATAAAATAGAATTATACTGTGTAAACATCGGAGGTTACTATGAAAAAAACACTCGTTTTTATTATTCTCTGCACCCTTATTCTCTCGTCCTGCCGAGGAAATCCGAAGGTCGACACCGTTGCGGGTCGTCTTCTTTCGCTATACGACGTACCGCCGTCGTCACAATACGTCAAAAACGGAGTCGAGGGCGAATACGGCTACATTTCTCCCGAGGACTTCACCTTTCTATACACGGGCGAAAAAGAAAAGCTGCCCGAATGGGATCTGATCGAGGACTTTCGCATAATCTTATCTGACAGCCAAGAGCCGTTTGAGCTTCACGTTATCCGCGTGCGCTCCTCGTCGGAGGTTGAGGAGATTGCCAAGCTGCTACGCAAGCGCACGGCGCTCATTCGCTATCACAACAAGACCGAGGAGAGCTACCGAGTCTACGAGCCGACCGTTTTTGTCCGCGGCAGATACGTTATCCTCGCGGTCACGCCCGACAACAACGCCGTAAAGCTGATGCTCAAAAGATTAATTTAGCTTTCTGTAAATGAATGCGTTTCCCTTCTTACCGACCTTTTCGACAACGTTAGCGCAGATAAGTATTTGTAAAATTGACCAAGCCCTCATACTTCCGAGCTTGTTTGCCTTGTCAAATTCCTTTGCGGTAAATTCGCCGTCGGGAATACTGTCGACCAGCATCGCGTAGTCTTCGTTTTCAACGATATTCATTTCCGAAACGAACGACAGCGGTATTCTATCCTCGCGGACAGACGAACGCTTACCCTTGCGTCTTTTATAATTCAGCTCTTCGATGAAAACGAGCTTCAAGGAAAAATTCGGATGACCGATATATTCCCTTATCTTAAAAAGCTCTTCGCAAACGTCGCAGGGTCTGCCCTTCACAGGTGAGCGCCTGCGCTCCGACGTCTCGCCCGTTTTCGGATCAACGAACACTACCCATCTTTTTACCGCTATCGGATAAACGACCGTCACCTCGTTCTCATTGAGAAAGAAATCCAGCTTCTTTTTCATTCTCGTAAACGACGTCGTTTCAATTTCACATATACAGCTTCCGCGCTTTACGTCCGCAACAAACGCCCCGTATTCCACCTCGTGGAACGCGGGGTCGGGCTCGATATACTTTTTCAGCGCAAGGTGAAGCGTATGCTCGTTTAACGAGCCGATAATCTTTTCCGACATATTTTTCCTTGGGAAGCTCCGCGAGGAGCTTCCCTTTTTATCATCTTATTTTAACATCTGAGTGAAGGCGGCGAAAACTCGTTTATCGGGAACGCCATCTTCTCAAAGAGCGAGCAGGGATCCTCCTCGCAGACAGGCGGGCAGGTCTTTTCGGGAACGCTGTACTCGGTCGCCTGAACAAGGAACTGACCGGGACGCTCGATGCGAACTATCGAGAAGAAGCCGAGCGTAACGTAAAGGGTTCTTCCGTCATCGTGATCGCAAAGCGGACCGTTGACGAAAGCGCATACGTTCTCGGGGATCTCGCCTATCGAGCAACAGGGACGGCAGCAGGGCTTATCGACGTTGCATACCGAAAGAACGATAGGATCGACGGTTTCAAGGACGACCGTCGGCATATTTGTAGTCGCGCTTCCCTCGGGCGCGGGATCGCAGAATTCGCAGGACGGGCAGCTCTTGAAAATGTTTACGTTGCCCTCGCTGCCGTAAAGAATTACCTTCTTATCGCAAACTGCGATTCCTTCAAACTCAACCGATCTTCCGACGTTCACGCACGCCTCAAAGACGAGCTTAACGTAGAAGCGGATAAGTATCTGGTAAAAGCCACGGTTGAACTGAACGGGCTCGGTGTCAATGTTCACGCCGACGATCTTCGTGCTTTTCACTCTGATCGCGCCGGCTCTGTCTATAATATCCTGTCCGAAATCGGTAAGATAGACCTTAACGTCAGAGAAGCAATCCTTATCCTTGCAGCTGTCAAGAACGCGGTTTACGTCAATACATACGGTCTCTTTTCCGTATCCGGAGGGGCATCTGTTATCAGCCATAATTTTTCCTCCCATTTTGGTTTCGTTATAAGAGCAATATTGCTCCTACACACATTCTATGTAAATAACCAAAAACAGTGAGAGGAAAAAACTGCCGTGTGGTCGTCACACGGCAGAATTTTTTAAATTAAAGATACTGGTGATACTTCTCGGGAAGATCCTCAACGGCAAGCGAAGAGGTGATAACGAAGTTCACGGGGTGAGTTGCGGTGAAAGCAACGACGTTATCAAGGAACGCGGAGAATTCAGCCATATCGTTTCCGCAGATCTTAAGAGCGGAATCTATGAATATATCGGACACGTCGAAGTTCGAGCCGTAGTTTCCTGCAACAAAGCCGTAAAGCTTATCAGCGTTGTTTACGAGATATTCGTCAGTATCAAGAAGTCTTGCCTGATGCTTTACCTCGTGGATAAGCTTGGTGCCCTTTTCGATGAATACGACGGCACCCTTGGTTTCAGCGAGCTTTGAGTTAGCCATTTCTACGATGGTCTTGGTCTTGCCCGATCCCTTGAGTCCTACGATGAGTTTGAGCATAGTGGTATACCTCCAAAAATAGATTACAAATTAGTTAATTCTGCCCTTGAGCTCCTCACGGCGCTTGTCGTGCTCTGCGCCGGGCTTGCCGAGGAGGGCGTACATATTGTTCTTGTATCCTTCAACACCGGGCTGGTCGAAGGGGTTGACACCGAGGGTGTAACCCGAAACGGCACAAGCAAGCTCGAAGAAGTATACAAGATATCCGAAGTCGGCGGCGGATCTGCCGTCGAGCTCGAGAACGAGATTGGGAACTCCGCCGTCGGTATGGGAAAGAACGGTTGCGAGGAACGCGTTACGGTTTACCTCGTGCATCGTCTTGCCCGAAACGAAATTCATTTCGTCGACGTTCTGCGGATCGTTGGGGATAACGAGGGGGCTTACGTCATTCTTAATGTCGATGACGGTCTCAAAGAGAGTTCGCTCACCCTGCTGAATATACTGACCGAGGGAATGAAGGTCTGTCGAGAAGACTACCGACGCGGGGAAAAGTCCGACGCCGTCCTTACCCTCGCTCTCGCCGTAAAGCTGCTTCCACCACTCGTTCATCATAGCGAGCGCGGGATCATAGGTGACCATTATCTCGGTCTTCTTGCCTTCACGGTAGAGTATATTTCTTGCTGCTGCGTACTTGTAGCAGTCGTTCTTCATCATATCGGGCTCGGAGAAGTCGTCTCTTGCCTTCTGCGCGCCCTGCATCATCGCGTCAATGTCGATACCCGCAACTGCGATGGGAAGAAGTCCGACAGCGGTAAGAACCGAATATCTGCCGCCGACGTCGTCGGGTACTACGAAGCTCTCGTAACCCTTTTCGGTTGCAAGCTCCTTCATCTTACCTCTTGCCTTGTCGGTCGTAACGAATATTCTCTCTCTTGCGCCCTCTTCGCCGTACTTCTTTTCAAGAAGCTCGCGGAAGATGCGGAACGCGATAGCGGGCTCGGTCGTCTTACCCGACTTCGAAATGACGTTTATGCAAACGTCCTTGCCCTCGCAGATAGCGAGAAGCTCGTTGAGATATGCGGAATTTATGCTGTTTCCAGCAAAATAAACGTCGGGAGTGTCCTTTTTGAGCGAGTTATAGAACGGACTCTTGCAGAACTCGATCGCCGCTCTTGCGCCGAGGTAAGAGCCACCGATACCGATAGCGATAAATACGTCACAGGACTTCTTTATCTTTTCAGCCGCCGCTTTAATGCGGGAAAATTCTTCTTTGTCGTAATTTACGGGAAGATCGACCCAGCCGATAAAATCGTTTCCTGCGCCGCTTCCTGTACGGAGAGCTTTTACCGCCGCGTTGACCTCGCCCGAGATAGCTTTGAGCTTCTCGCAGGTAACAACGTCGGAGGCGTACTTTGTATTAAGTCTGACTGCCATTGAATAAAACCGAATGCCTTTCTGTTAGTTATAGTAATTATACATCATTTTAAGTCATTTTGCAATAGGAAAGTATAAATATCCCAAAATATTTTGACAAAACGTCAACTTTGACGCACTCTTCGCCGTGCGCTTTTATATTGACAAAGACATTGTGCTGTGATATACTGGACAAGTAAATTATGAATCAGACAGTGAAAGAGGAAAATTTAATGAAAAAAATAATATTCGTTATTTTGGCATTTTTTCTGCTTGGAACTCTTGGGTGTGATCAGATTGATACAAATGCTCCCAAAATCCCGCAAGAGCCGAAGAAAAATTATTCTTGCGAATTTGAAGAATTAGAAATCAGGCAATACGAAACTATTGTAGAAACCGGAATAACCGCCAACGATGTTTTGGCACTTTACGATGAGTTGGCGATGAAATTTGCTCTTGCAAAATACGGACATGATCCGTGGCAAGATGACTTTGATCCTTATTTAGATAGCATAAAAATAAATTTTAAGTCCATATCAACGGCATCGTTTCACAACAAAGATAAAACAACAAGTTATTACGAATATTATGCACCGAGTGTTTTTGCATATTTATCTCATAATTGGCTTACAGATCCCCGTGGTGAGTATTATATAAATGCATCACACAAGGAGATACATAATGTTTATTGTATTACCTTCAATGCAGAAATGAGCATTGAGGATGAGTTCTTTTATGACTTTGAAATACAGCATATGTATGTCGGCATTAGTGCATTTGAAAATGTACTCAAATCATTTAAAGTGCCTTCTTTCGAAATGACTTCAGATTTTGCTTCAACTTGCAAAATTCCCTTGCACGCCAGCAATCACTGCGGCGAAATGGTTTATGAACCCTTTGTTTTTGACAGAGAAGTGGTAAAAAAAGCTGATACGAATCAATTATGGGCAATGTATAATTTTGTTAAACCAATTTGCGATGTCAATTTTAATGCTATAGATCCCGATCAATCTTAAGATATATAGATTGAAGTTTAAAAAGCGCACGGAATTTTCCGTGCGCTTTAATCATTCCCGTCTGGAATTTTAAAAATTTGTGTGCAGAATTATTTATCGAAAAGACAAAATAAACGCGAGTTGACAAACCGACGCCGTTTATGTTATAATTTGAGCGTGACCGAGAAACGTACTCGCGCGGTATTGCGCCGTAAGGTATTACCGTGAGGAAAGTCCGGGCTTCATAGAGCAAGGGTAACGGATAACGTCCGCCGAAGGCGACTTCAGGGAAAGTGCAACAGAAATAAACCGCCGCGTATGCGGTAAGGATGGAAAGGCGAGGTAAGAGCTCACCGGCTCTCGCGGTAACGCAGAGCAAATGTAAACCCTACCCGAAGCAACTCCCCAATGAGACTGATTTTCACTGCCTGCTCGGCAGAGATCTCGGGGCGGCTAGAGCCGTGCGGCAACGTACGGAATAGATAGATGAGTACAGGTCCTTGATTTAGCAATTCAAGGACGACAGAACCCGGCTTATAATTTCGGTCTGCTCCCCATTCGGGGAGCGCTTTTTCGTATAAGAAAAGCACCTGCTTTCGCAGGTGCTTTTTACGTTTTCAGTTATTACTGATAGCTCGTTTCCCAGAGACGGCACTTATAGAAGCGTCCCTGATCGGAGTAGATCTTAACGGGGGTACTACTGCCGGGAGCGATGTATTCGATATAGGTCGTATTCCAACCGCCGCCCTGACCGTTGTCGTTACCGCCGTCGTAGTACATATAGAACAGACCGCCGTCTTCGGTGTTACCAACGCCCTTGATAGCGTCCTCTGTAACAACAACCGTATAAGTCTTTGCTACTTTGTCATAGACGTAGAGGTAGTGGCTCGACGAAATAAGGAGCTTATTCTTGTCTCCGCGATAGGGCTGGAGGTCGTGAGTATCAGTATCAGAAATGTCGGGCGCAGAAAGTTCTGTATTCTTAACAACGGTGACCGTTCCGTCAGCGTTAAGGGTTACGTTAAGAGCCCAAAGGTGAGTGTCGCCCGTTACCCAAAGAACCTCGTACTCGGGATCCCAGAGAACACCGTGAGCGTGCTGGAGCGGGAGAGTGTAAAGGATCTTCGTAGGATCATCGCCGTTTATGTTATAGAAGTTGACGCAATGACCCGTGGTTCCGCCGACCGCGATTATACCGTTAGGCATAATGTCAAGACTGTGAGAGTTTCCGGGAGTATTGGTGGTCTTCCAAACGATCTCCTTGGTATCGACCGCTACCATTTCGGCATTTGTTCCGACGGTTACGAGAAGAACGTCACCGTAGGGCGAATAGTTACGTACCTTGAAGCCGCTGACGCCGCCAACGGTAATATCGTAGCTCCAAACGGGAGTATTCATATTGCCCGTGCTGATGTCAAAGACCTGTATCTGTTTTTTGGTCTGATTTGCCATAGCAACAAGGACAGCATCCTCGTTATTCTTGGTCTTATCGTTTCCGCACTTATCGCAGATGTTATCGTTTCCGTACATACATGCCTCCGAAGCAATATCCGTACTGTCACAGCAGGTACGGTTAAATTTATGTTTCTCGTTACCTATATAGCTATACGTTCCGTTTGCGTCCTTGTGATTACCCGCGGTAACGGGAGCAACAACGTATCCGCAGATAGAGCAGACAGCCGCCTTATGGCAGGTAGCGTCAGCCGAGGTAACGTCGTGGCTGCAAGCGGTGCCACATCCGGTGCAGGAGCCGTTCTTCCAAACGTGATCCTTTTCGGCGAGGACGGTCTTTGCGTCTGCATCCTTATAGAGCTTGCCGCAGTAGCAGGAGTAATAGCTCGTTACGTTAGGCGCACAGAAGTCGGGAGCGCTGTTATGCTTCGTCGTGGTTGCGGAAGAGCAAACGTGGTTCTGCTGTGTAACAGTTACGTTCGTAACCTTAAAGCAGTTCGGGTCATTACTCTTGTGTTCGGTCTGGCTGCTGCTGAAGGTGACGTTCGTTTTCTGCTCGAAAGCAAACATAAGAATGTCGCCCGCTTTAAGGGTAACGGTTCCTGTGAGCGTCTTCGTCTTGTTGGACGAGGTCGGCACAAACGAAGTCAAAACCTCGCCGTTCTTTCTTACGGTTACCTCAAAAGAAAGAGTGGTTCCGCCTGCGACGAAGAGAAGCTGCTCAACGGTCTCGGAATAAGTATAGTCACCGTCGACGAGCGCGGTAAACGTGATCGCGCCGGGCTTGCCTGCGTGAGCAATAGCGTAGATACCGCTGTCGTCAGCCGTCGCAGAGAAGGTCTTGCCGCTCCAACGCTGATTCCAGTTGGTATACCAGCCGTACTGTTTGTATGCAACGCTGTCGCTGCACTGAATAGCCGCTTCATTGTCGTGTACGCCGAAGTACGGGCCGGGAAGATAACTGTGTCCGTTGCTCTTCAGCTCTTCGGCTCTATATGCAGCGGGAGTTTTGGTGGAGTCGGTAAGCTTGGGAGTAGCAGTGTCAAGATTGGTATATCCGAGAAGCTTCCACTGTCCGATATACGGCATTACCCAGCCGTTTGCATCCTTCGTGGTAGCTGCCGACCAGTCAACGGGCATCGCCAACACGTTTTCATTCGGAGAATCGGGCGTAGTGCTTCCGCCGGGCGCGGTCGTTATCTCGGGTGTAGTCGTAATATCGGGAGTAGTCGTTCCACCCGACATAGTCGTTCCGCCGGGAGTAGTTGTTCCACCCGGTTTGGTCGTGCTGCCGGGAGTAGTCGTTGTGCCTGTACCGCCCGGAGTGGTCGTTCCGTCGAGCGTGGTCCCTACGTCGACCCCCGTCGTATTGTCGGGATACGGCGTGTCGTCGGATCCGGTCGTTCCCGAGGGAGTCGTGGTTACTTCGGGAGTCGTCGTAATCGGCTTCTTGTCATTTTTAGCGCAAGCGACAACCGCAAAGACCATCAAAAGTGCCATTATGAAGGCGAAAATTCTTTTCATATCAAATCTCCTTTTGTTAATACAACCCAATTTTAACATACCGAAAAGCACTTGTCAATCAGAAATATAAAATCCGCATAATACACAAAAAGCATCTTCTTGATTTGTGCAAAAAAAACGACTGCTCCGCGTACGCTTTTTCATTGACTTTTGAATAAGCTTATGCTATAATCTCTACAATGCTAAAAATAGGAGGCATCTACAAAATGAAACAGATGCAAAAAGCGCTTGCCGCAACCGAAAAGGGGAAGCTTGAAATAGTCGAAATAGCGATTCCCGAGCCCGATGATTACGAGGTGCTCGTTGAAAACGAGGGCTGTGTTTTCTGCAACACTACCGACAGAATGATAATCGACAACCTGTTTCACACTCCCGACTATCCCGTCGTTATCGGTCACGAATGCTTCGGCAAGGTAATAAAGATCGGCAAGAAGGTCACGAAGTACAAGCTCGGTGACAGAGTAATATGCTCCAATGCAATAATCAACGGCTATGACGGAAAGTATTATTCTACCTGGGGCGGCTTTGCCAAATACGGTATATCGGGAGACCTTGACGCGTATATTGCAGATCACGGCGAGGTTGATGAAGCAAACAGATACCGTTACAGATACAACGCGAATTACACGATAGCAAAGGATCTTCCTATTGAAAAAGCAGCTCTTGCCTTCCCTCTTGCGGAGGCATCGAGCGCAATAAAGCAGGTCGGCGACCTTACGGGAAAGACCGTTGTCGTTATCGGCACGGGCGTCGTCGGATTTTCCTTTACGATGTTTGCGAAGCTTTACGGTGCAAAAAAGGTAATAGCTCTCGGAATTATCGAAGAAAAGCTTGAAATATCGAAAAAATTGGGTGCCGACGAAACGTATATCGACGTTGACGAGGCAAGAGACGCAATTATCGCAAGCGGCGGCGCAGATATCGTGTTCGAATGCTGCGGAAACTGGAGAGCTCTTGAAAAGGGCTTGCCGTATCTCAAGAAGGACGGACTTCTTGCGGTATTTGCCGTTCCGAAGCAGCCGTACTCCTTCGATATAAGACGTTGCCCCATTAATTTCAGATGTCAGCTGATAGACCCCGCGGTACACGTCACGATAGACGAAACGTGCAAGATGCTTGCAGAGGACAAAATACCCGTCGACATATTCCTTACTCATAAATGCACCCTCGACGAAGCGCCCGCTGCTTTCGAGCGCATCCGTCAGGAAAAGGATATAAAGTCGCTTGTGATTTTTGACTGATAACCGGTAGACATAAAAAAGACACTTTCGTTTGAAAGTGTCTTTTTTGTATCAGTTAATCAATAACCGGAGTTTTTGCGTCTATTCTTGCGATCTCCGCGGTGAAATCGGCAAGCGCTTCGGCATCCTCTAATCTGAGCTTGATGCTGTTTATCTTGTTACCATAGACAGCAAGCTCGAAAACGTAATCGTTAAATCCACTCTTGTACTCCTGCGAGACCTTACTGTCGTGCGCCTCCTCGAAGGCAACGTAACTGTCTGCCCAAGCTTCGTACTCGTCAAGCAAAGCATCTGCCTCTGCCTTCGTCGCAGTTTCCGCTTCAATTCCCGTCAGCTTCTTCGATATCTTCTTCAGCTCGGCAATATAAGCGCTTTTTTCCTCAGGGAAGTCCTTAAGCTCATCAAGCATTTCAGCGATTCTTTCGTTCCAATCCTTGATGTCTCTCGGCCATTTTTTGAGCATATTCTGATTAACGGGGTTTTCGGGGTCTTTTCTGTACGACGCCTGGTAATTTACGCATTCGCTTGCCCATTCGTCATACTCGTCGGTAAGCTCTTCCCAATCAGGGGGATCCATTTTTGGGGGATCGGTCTTTTCCTGCTTGTCACAGGCAAATACCGAAAGCATAAGCGCTCCGCAAAGGAGCATAAGTAAAATTTTTTTCATAGTGTTTTCTCCTATGTTTATTATTTTATTTTTATTTTTTATGGCTGTCCATATAATTTTGAAGGATTATCTGCGCCGATAACGTATCGACGTTTTCCTTGCGCTTTTTTCCGCGCGTATCGGTCATATTCATAATGCTGTGCGCGACCATAGTAGTGCAACGCTCGTCGAAGAGGTGGACCGGCTTGCCCGATTCCTTTTCAAGCTCTTGTGCGAACTTCTGTGCTTTCAGCGAGCGGTCACCGACCGTGCCGTTCATATTTATCGGATTTCCGACGACGAATTCGTCGATTTCATATTTCTCGGCTTGCTCTAAAATTATCGCTATCAGCGCCTTTCTGCCCGCCGCCTTGAAGGTTCCGACGCCGCAGGCGAGTATTCCGAGCGGATCGCTTACGGCTATTCCCGTGCGAACGTCACCGCAGTCTATTCCCATCAGTCTTTTCAACTTACTCCACCCTTCCGAACGGTATTGAATTATAGCTTCGGCAGGCAACCACACCCTCCGATACTTCCCTGACCCATTCGATCAGGTCTCCGAATGCTTCGTCACGGTTAAGGTCGTTATATATCTCGTGCCTGCTTTCGGGATAAAGCTTCATTTTAAGCTCGTTCATCTCGTGGTCGTCGAGCGCTTCGTAAAGCGTCTTTATTCCCTCTCCGCCGTCCGCCAAGGGATCCTTGTCACCCGAAACGATAAAGACGGGAAGCGATATCGGCACCTTTTCTACCCATTCGCCGTTCGAAATCGAGATAAGAAGCTTGAAAAGCTCACGCATCGCGGCTGTTGTGAACATAAAGCCGCAATATTTATCGTTATTATAGTGCTGACGCACCCACGCGTCACGCGAAAGCCACGAGACCTTGTCGTTTTCTTTTTCAAAGCCCTTGTTATAGGAGCCGAATGCAAGCTTGTCAAGAAGCTTGCTCCTATGCTTTTCGCCCTTTATTCTGCATATAAGACCTGCGAGCATCTTCGCGGCGCCGAGCGGCTGATTTCCCGCAGTCGTTCCGCTGAATACCGCGCCGTCGATATCGTTAAACTTCGTTACGTAATCGCGGGCAACGAACGAACCCATACTGTGTCCGAACAAAATATACGGCAAGCTCGGATATCGTTTTTTCACTATTCCGTTAAGTATATGCAGATCCTCGGTCAGCTTTTCGTAATCGGTAAAGTAACCGAGCTTTTCGTCGTGTACCGACGGGCCGTGACCGAGGTGATCGTTACCGCAGACAACGATTCCGACTTCGGTCAGACGCGAGACGAAGCCCTCTTTTTCGTAGCGCTCGATATACTCGCACATTCCGTGGCTTATCTGAAGCACTGCAAACGGGTTACACTTCGGAACGTATATATAATACGGCACCTTGCTTTCATCGTCGGACGACGTGAACGTTCCCGTTATCTTTTCGTAATTATAACTCGTCGACATCGTAGTCAATCCCGTTTCTCTTTACAAATCGCCTGATATCCTCGAGGTACGGATAGGCACGGAGTCCGCCGCCGCGCGTAAGATACACGGCGCTTACGACCGTAGCAAAGTCGCAGGCGCGCGCAATATCGCCGTCGGAGCGGAGATATTCGTAGACGAGAGCCGCGCCGAACGCGTCGTCGCTTTCAACACCCTTCGGTTGAGGAACGTCGTATGCCGAAACGAAGGTCGAGAACTTTCCGTCGAAGAGGAAGGTTCCGCGCTCGCCCAGACGAATGATAACGTGCTTTGCCTTGACTCTCTGAGAAAGAGCTATGCAGGCACGCATACATTTTTCCTGATCGGACGGACGTATTCCCGTATATTTGACGGCACCGTTTTCGTCGGTCACGAGTATTTCACATTCACCTATACGCGAAATCGGATATCTTGACGGATCGGGAAGCGTGAGCAGGAACATAGGAAGCCCGTGATCGCCCACCTGTCTTACCGTCTCATCTATTATTTTTTCGGGAAGCGCGCCGTGGAGAACGACCGCATCGGGATAGGAGATGAACGCTTCCTCGATATCGCCCTCGGTGAGCTTTTCAATAGCACCGACGTACGTTATCGTCTTTTCGCATTCGTTATAGTCTTTGATTACAACGTCGATAGGCGTGCTTTCGCCCCTCTTTTTGGGAGAATAACGTGTATCTACCCTCTCGGATTCAAGATACTCGACAAGCTCCTTTTCATAGGTATCGTCGCCGAGTGCAGAGCAAAGGACGGCATCTGCGCCGAGACGCGCAAGTGCGACCGACGATATTATTCCCTTTCCGCCGGGATAATAGTCGATGCTCTCCGCCTCGGTTCTGCCGTTTCTTTCCGGCATCGAATCGGTCGAGACCACGATCTCAGTTCTCGCGTCGCCTATGACAAGTATTCTCGGTTTAAGCACTCGCATCAGCTCACTTTCGTCTTTATGTATTTCTATTATAACAAAAAAATGTGTACTATGCAACACAGTTTTTTGAACAAAGGGAGAAAATCGTCAAAAAACTTTCAAAACAGGCGAAAACAGCGACCTAAAAGCACACTTTTGCGCCCGTTTTATTGACTTTTCGGCAACGAAGTGGTAAAATTTTTTCATCAACATTCGGGAGAAAACAATGTCAGAACAAATTTTTGTCGCCACCTGCCTTTTCGGGCTTGAGAAGCTTCTCGGCGAGGAGATCGACGCCCTCGGCTACAAGCGCGTAGAGACCATCGACGGCAGAGTTAAATTTTCAGCGCCGCTTTCGGCTATTCCGCGCCTTAACGTAAACCTGCGCTTCGCCGAGCGAGTGCTTATAGAGGTAGGCACCTGCCCCGCGCCCGATTTCGACACGCTTTTCGAGGGTGTCAAGGCGATGCCTTGGGAAAACTACATCGGTAGAAACGATATATTTCCCGTCAAGGGACACAGCATAAAAAGCAAGCTGTTCAGCTTGCCCGACTGTCAGAAGATAATCAAAAAGGCGGCGGCAACGCGCCTCGGCAGTCACTACGGACTGATATTCATGCCCGAAACGGGGATAAAATATCAGATCGAGTTTTTCATATTCAAGGATATAGCGTCGCTTATGATCGACACGAGCGGAATGCCGCTTCACAAACGCGGATACCGCCCCGTTTCAACCGAGGCACCGCTCCGCGAAACGCTTGCGGCGGCGCTCGTCAAGCTTGCGCGGCCCCGTGAGGACGTGCTGTTCTGGGATCCGATGTGCGGCTCGGGTACCATCGCTACCGAGGCGGCGCTTATGATGACGCACACCGCGCCCGGTCTTAACCGCTCGTTCTGCTCTGAGGATTATCCGTTCATTACCGAGGATGACTGGGACAATGCGCGCGACGAGGCGTTTGACAACATAGTCGACACCGATTTTGAAGCGTACGCTTCGGACATTGACGAGAACGCCGTGAATATTGCCCGCGAAACCGTGCGCAAGGCAGGCGTGAGCAAATACGTCAAGGTGTTTCAGCAGGACGCGCTTACCATAAAGACCGAGGGTCGTCGCGGTACGGTAGTCTGCAATCCGCCCTACGGCGAGCGGCTTTCGACCGTTGAAGAAGCGCGCGAGCTATACGGCAAGATGGGCGAGCATTTCAAGACTCTCGGCTCGTGGCAGATATACGTCATCACCTCCGACGAAACCTTTGAGCGTCTTTACCGTCGCCGCGCCGATAAGGTACGCAAGCTCTACAACGGTATGATACCCTGCTATTATTATCAGTTTTTTAAGAAGTAGTATCTCTATGACAGTCGGCGTTTAGCCGCTTGCCTTCCCCTAAGGGGAAGGTGTCTGCGACGAAGGAGCAGACGGATGAGGTGAAGTGAACTTGTACAATTCGATTATATCAAATCAGCTACTTCACTTATTATTTCTCCTCATCCGACCTCGCTCCGCTCGGCCACCTTCCCCGCTGGGGAAGGCAAGATTACATTCAATATATCTCCGGTAGGGGCGAACTGCGTTCGCCCGCAAAAAACATAATTTTCCTTGACAAAGATAAAAGACGGTTACTTCAGGTAACCGTCTTTTTTATTACTTTGCGATGACGTGGTCAATTATCTGACCTACGTTTACTTTACCCGCGAGCTTATGTCCGCGGAAGTTTATCGTATAATCCTCGTCGGCGTCCTCAAGGCAATTCATATTGAGGACCGATACGCGGTATTCGTTTTCGGTTTCACGAACCGTGAAGGATACGTTGGGGTTTTCGCAGTGCGTATCTCCCGTTTCGCCCATAAGAGTCATAAGATGCGAGAGAACCTTTATATCGTTTTCGTTTTTGATATAATCCTTGAATGCGACAAGGTATATTTTGCCCTTGCCGCAGTTATTCTCATAAACTACGCCGTTGCCGTTTTCGTCAACGCATATCGGCTTCGCTCCGCAAAGCTCTCCGACGGCGATCTCGATGTTTTCTGCAAAATCAAGTGACGTTCCGTCATCAAATCTTGCGCTCTTACCGACGGGGGCATATCCGCTTATATCAAGACCGATAAAGTCCCTCAGCACACCGCTTTCGGGGAAGGTCGGCTCCTTATCGTTTCTGTCGGTGAAGTTGAAATTCGAATAGGAGATCATAAGCGTTCCGCCATTCGAAACGTAATCCTTCAGGCGGTCAAGAAGCGCTTCGTCCATCGTATTCCAGCCGAGGAATGCTAGCTGCTTATATTTTGAAAAATCGTTTTCGGCGTAAACGACGTCAACGTTTCCGTAAGGCGTACCCGAGAAGAGGTTCTTATTAAGCGGGCTTTCAAATACGTTCTGCTTATCACTCACAGGCAGCCATGCCTCGGAGGCATTCCATGCGATATGATGCGCGTTATCCCACTTGCCCCAGACGACAGCATCCCAGTCCTTCTCCTTAAGCTCTGCCATTCTGTCGTTGACCTTCCACATGAAGAACTCGTTTCTTCCGTAGACTATTGCTTTATCAACGACCAGCTCACCCGTTCTCGGATGAGTCATCGCGTATTCGTAAAACTCGCGCTGATATTTTCTGTTAGCTACACAGTACTCACTTTCCCAGTCGCATCTTTCAAAGGCGTTGGTCTTAAAGAGCGCGTTTTCTGTGTAAAGGTATCTTGCACCGTTGAGGTAAAGGTACTGTAATCCGAGGCGGTATTTATTCGCCTTTACCGTATCGACGGGCACACCGAAGTACCAGTCCGGCGGCAAATGCGCGCCCCATATATTGGTCGAATTTGCTCTTACTGCACCCGCCAGGAGATTCAGGTTTGATACCGGCTCGATCGTTATTCTGTCGACGCCCGAATCCACCTCGTAGACACAGAGGAGTGACGGCGCGCCGAGCGAGGTCAATCCCTTGTTCTTGGAATAGATCTCCTTCGACTTTTTCAGCGCCCAATCGTACAGCGCTTTGGTTTCGCCGAACGATTCCGATGCGTATAGTTTTTCCGGCTCGCACAAAATTCTTTTGCTTTCAAGAGGATTTTCGAGAAGCACCGGGTTGAAGAAGAGGTACGGCTCGTGGATATGATAGCCATAGAAGCTTTCGGGGCAGATATCGGGCAGATATTGGAGAACGAGATCACAGTCGCAAAGTCCGTATTTCATACCGAAATCGGACATAAGCCCGATAAGCTCCTCATAGTCCTCTTTGGGCTTGATCTTATAATAATTGCGTCCGTATTCGGGACGGAACTGTACGAAGTTACCCATTCCCGAAAGGACTACGTTTTCGACTATAAACGCAGTTTCGTCGGAATCGTCGTGGCGGTGGTCGTCGCTATCGGTACCGAAAACGAAATCATCGTTATTATCGACTGCCGTCGGCATATCGAGTGTTACCGATTTGCCGCCGAAGAGGGCGGTACAGCTCATTTTGCCAAGACCGCTTGCGTTGAAGGAAAGCACGCAGAGGTCCTTATAGTATCTTGCACCGATAAACTCGCAGTTTTCGATGCTCTCAAGCTTCTTAAACGAACGGCTCTTATCGCAGATCGCAACGGCGAATCTTCCGTTCAGTTTAGCATATTTTATCATCGAGACCTGGCTCAGGTCTTCAATTTTCGGATAAGATACGAGCGAAAGCTCGGAGAGATAAAGCTGCTTTTCGACCTTAATTCCGAACGTGTTTTTTCCACTTATCAAGACGCCCTCGGGAATCTCGATATAGAGCGCGGGCCAGCCGAGGTTTACCTGCTCAAAGAACGCTTCCTTGTTTTCGTATATCACCTGTCCGTTGACGGTAACGGTAAGGGGAAGAACGTACTCCATCCAATTCGGTATGCAGGCAATAATTTTAAGGAAGAAGCGTCTACCCGTATCAGAGACAACCGCTTCGCCGTTTGCCTCCTTGCCGCCATATATCTCTATACATTCTCTTTCGAGAGGTCTGCCGTACGCCCAGTCGGTTATCTCGCTGTGTATATTGGTTTTAGACACGTATGAAAATCTTTCACTTTCGGGAACCAAAAGCAAAATGCTCGTTGTTTTTATATCCTCATAATAATTCAGTATTTTTTCCATAATTACCTCCGTTGATCGTATATACTCATTATACCGCATTCGACTTCAAATCGTCAAGATGGTTTTGATAAGAAAAACGGCAATTCCTCTCGGAATTGCCGTTTACCGTTACTTTTTAAGTGCCGCTTCAAGTGCGTTACCGATCTCGATGCGGAGAGCGACGTATTTGTCGCCGCTTACGTATTCGGTAAGAGAAGGCGTGCCTTCCTTGGTCTTATTGACTATCCATTCCTTATCGAGATACTTCTCGGCAAGGTAGAACATTTCGATGTCGTCAATACCGTCACGGACTATCTTCGCTCTTATCGAAGGCACGACAGCTCCCGCTCTGATCAGTGTTCCCGGATAGAAAAGGAAGCCGCAACCGAATATCGTCTTGCCATCGCCGGTTGTAACCTTGGTATTTACCGTTTCCCATGGGTTCTGCGGGGTCGCATTTTCAATAAACGCGGTGCCTTCCTCATATCCGTAATAGTTGACCCTCCAGTATAGGAAGCCCTCAATATCGCGCTGATACATCTGCCAGAACATAAGGCGCTGATTTACGCCCTCCGTGTCGATAAACATCTGCGCATAGGGATCGTCGGGGTCGTTACAGACATAGCACCATACTATATCGCCCTTTACCTGCTGCTCCGCCATTCTTTCGGCAAAGCTTTTACTTGGGGTATAATCAAGAAACTCGCCGTAGGATTTTTCGTCGTCCCAAAGACAGAGCTTAGGACACCAACGGTCAGTATACTCCGCCATATCCTCGGTTTGGTCTCTGCCCTCCCCAAGCTGGACATTAGTATAATACGGTGTCATTATCTCAATTTCGGGGCAAAGCTCGGTAAGCTTCTCTTCGCACGCACGAATCTCCTCAATCTTTTCCTCGTACTTCGGCTCGTCGAAAGGATAGAAATATACCTTATCAAGCCAATCCTCATTGGTCTTGAGCTTCTCGTAGTATTCAAGGAGCTTCGCTTCGTCTATACTTCCATCCTCGTTTTCCGGTATCGGAACGCGGAAAGAGGTAATACGAGGATCTGACATATAGTCGTTTGCTCTTTCGTCAAGTATATCGTACGGGATCTCGTACGCGCACATATTATGCTCGAGGAGCATATCGTACCATACCGCATAGATCTCCTCATTAAATACTCCGTAATAAGAGATAAATTCCGCACCTATTCCAAAAGAGGTTGCAAAGGTCTTATCCTTCGGAAGCTCAAAATCCCAGACGTGAACGGTTATGTTAAATGTCGCAAGAATTTTGCCTTTTTCGTCCTTGAACTCGTAAACGTACTCGTGTTCACCTGCTTGTGTATTCTCGTTCGTCTTGAATTCGATCATAAACGGAAGAATGATCTTCGCTTCGAGGTTTATCGCCTTTCCGCTGTAAGGTATGAGCGAATCGGTATAATCGTATTTACTGACCTTGTGCGTACGGTTCATCGAATAAACGGATACTTCAATATTATCCGTTTCGCCCGACTTCTTCGTCAGAGTTGCGTTTTCGATCTTCTTATCGGAATAGACGGCGATCTGACAGCCCTCGGTCTCGCCTTTAGACAGATATACGGTATAATCGGTTGAAAGGTCATTGCCTTTCGGCTTTACGTTTGTAACCGTTTTTTCGAAGCTATGGAATGCCCACGCCTTGACGCTTTGCGGTTCTTTTCCGCCGTTATCGGCTTTTTTGCCGTTCGTGCAGGAAGCAAAAGGAACAACCGTGACAAGCGCGAGGATAATAGCCAAAAGTTTCTTCATAATTGTTTTCTCCTTCGAAATACCATCAAATAATATTATAGCTTTTGCGGCCGCTTATGTCAACATTCACCTTTAAAAAACGGCAATTCCGCTTTGGAATTGCCGTTTTTTTATCACTTTTTAAGCACCGCTTCAAGTGCGTTACCGATCTCGATGCGGAGAGCGGCAAAATTGTCGTTCGTCGTATACTCGGTAAGGGTAGGTGTTCCCTCTTTGGTCTTTTCCATCAGCCAATCCTTGTCGAGATACTTTTCCGCAAGGTAGAACATCTCTATATCGTCAATACCATCGCGTACGATCTTCGCACGAATGGACGGTACTGCTCCGCCAATTCCAACTTCTTTTCCCGGATAGAAGAGGAATCCCTCGCCGTAAATCGTCAGACCGCCGCCGTTCGTGACTTTGGTGTTGGTGGTTTCCCACGGGTTAATGGGGGTGCTTTTCGCGGTAGACTTATAGCCGTAAAAATTAACACACCAGTAAAGGAAGCCCTCAACGTCTCTCTGATACATCTGCCAGAACAGCAGACGCTGATTTACGCCCTCGGTATCAAGGAACAGCTGTGCGTACGGGTCGTCGGGATCGTTACAGACGTAGCTCCACATCCTGTCGCCCTTTGCGATCTGTTCGTTCATTCTCTCTTCAAAGCTTTTGCTCGGTGTGTAATTGAGGAACTCGCCATAGGACTCCGAGTCGTCCCAAAGGCAAAGCTTCGGGCACCAAAGGTCGGTATAGCTTTCCATATGATCGATCTGGTCGGTGCCTGCGCCTGTTTGAATATTGGTATAGATCGGAGCCATTATCTCGACCTCGGGGCAAAGCTCGGTAAGCTGTCTTTCCCACTCGCGAAGCTCGGCGAGCTGCTCCGCTGTATGCGGCTCGTCAAGCGGCAGGAAAAACGCCTTTTTCAGCCACTCGGGATTCTCTTTAAGTCTACTTCGGATCTTTGCCAATTCATCTACGAGTATATTGCCATCGTCATCTGTCGGGACCGTAACGATAAACGACGTAACGCGAGGATCGGACATATATTTTTCTCCGCGCTCATCGAAAATTCCGTACGGAATGTAATATGCGCTCATATTGTGTTCGAGAACCGCATCGTACCACGCCGCGTAGACATCGTCGTTATACGTGCCGTTAAAAAGAGAGATAAAATCCGAGCGGAGTCCGGCTGACGTTGCGAAGGTCTTTTCCTTCGGAAGCTCGAAATCCCATACGTGAACGGTTATATTATAGGTAGCGTAAAGGACGCCTTCCTTATCCTTGAGCTCGTAAACGTATTCGTAATCGCCGGCAGGTGTGTTTTCATCGGTCGTGAACTCGACCATAAATGGAAGAATTACATCCTTCTCAACAGTAAGGCGTCTGCCGTAATAAGGAATCGTGGAGTCCGTGTAATACTTTTTCGAAATTCTATGAGTTTTGTTCATCGAGAACATAGCGGGCTTGATAAGCTCAGTCTCACCCGACTTGAGGGTAAGCATAACGTTTTTGATCTCTTTGTCGGAATAAACGGCAACCTGACAGCCCTCGGTCTCGCCTTTGGCAAGATAAACCGTGTATTCGGTCGAGAATTCGCCCTTCGGAGCAACGTTTACTACCGTTTTTTCGAAGCTGTGCATAGTCCACGCTTGGATATTTGCGGGCGTATCGCCGCCCGACTTCTTTCCGCTGCTTCCGCAAGCGGCAAGAGAAAGGAGTGTGCAGAGCACGAGAACAAATGCTAATACCTTCTTCATAAGTATACCTCGTGTATAAAAACTGTAAAACCATTATATCGTTTTTCGCGGATTATGTCAACAGTAATTTTACGTGCAGGAAACGCAAAAACGGCAATCCCTCTCGGAATTGCCGTTTTTCACATTACTTTTTCATTGCCGCTTCAAGAGCGTTACCGATCTCGATGCGGAGAGCTGCGAACTTGTCGTCCGACGTATATTCGGTAAGAGTGGGAGTTCCTTCCTTGGTCTTTTCCATAAGCCAATCCTTGTCGAGATATTTCTCTGCAAGGTAGAAAAGCTCAATATCGTCAACGCCGTCGCGGATGATCTTTGCACGGATAGACGGAACGCAGTTGGTCACGCCAACGTCTTTACCGGGATAGAACAAAAATCCGCAACCGTATATCGTCTGACCGTCACCGTTTTCAATTCTTGTGTTGGTGTCTTCCCACGGATTGATACGAATGCCGCCGTTTCTTCCGTAGTAGTTAGTCGACCAGTATAAGAAGCCCTCAATATCCCTCTGGTATATCTGCCAGAACATAAGACGCTGATGTACGCCCTCCGTGTCAATAAAGAGCTGAGCGTAGGGATCGTCGGGATCGTTACAGACGTAGGTCCATATTCTGTCCCCCTTTGCCTGCTGTTCAGCCATTCTTTCGGCAAAGGTCTTGCTCGGTGTGTAGTCGAGGAACTCGCCGTAAGATTTTGCGTCGTCCCAGAGACAGAGCTTCGGACACCAGAGGTCGGTATATTCCGCCATATCGTCAGTCTGGTCTCTGCCTTCTCCAAGCTGGATATTCGTATAATAGGGTGCCATTATCTCGATCTCAGGGCAAAGCGCGGTAAGACGCTTTTCCAAATTTCGAAGATCGGATAGATGCCTCTCCGTTCGCGGCTCGTCAAGCGGGTAAAAGTATGCCTTTTCAAGCCATACGGGATTAGTCTTCAATTTCTCATAAATCTTCAGAAGCTTAGCTTCTTGCGTTATAAAATCTGTAATATTGATCATGAATGACGTTACACGCGGATCGGACATATATGCGTCTGCTCTCTCATCAAGTATGTCGTACGGAAGAGTATAGGCGCAGATATTGTGTTCAAGAAGAACATTATACCAGCCCTCGTAAAAACCACCGCCGGAATAGAATATACCTTCATTCGTGAGCCCTGCAGCAGTCGTAAAGGTCTTATCGGCAGGCAACGTGATATCCCAGACATGAACGGTTATTTCATAGGAAGCAAGGGGCTTGCCCTTTTGATCTCGCAGCTCGTAAGTATATTTATACTCACCCGCTACGGTGTTTTCGTTCGTTTTGAACTCGACCATAAACGGGAGAATTCGTCTTTTTTCAAGAGTCAGCTTTCCGCCGTTATACGGAACAAGGGCATCCGTATAATATTTTCTCTTGATATTATGTGTACGAGACATTTCATAGATGCTTGTCTCTATGTTTTCTGCGTCTGCTGACGTTTGAACGAAGGTAACGTTTTGCAGTTTGGTGTCGGAATAAACGGCAACCTGGCAGCCCTCGGTCTCGCCTTTGGCAAGATAAACCGTGTATTCGGTCGAGAATTCGCCCTTCGGAGCAACGTTTACTACCGTTTTTTCGAAGCTGTGCATAGTCCACGCTTGGATATTTGCGGGCGTATCGCCGCCCGACTTCTTTCCGCTGCTTCCGCAAGCGGCAAGAGAAAGGAGTGTGCAGAGCACGAGAACAAATGCTAATACCTTCTTCATAAGTATACCTCGTGTATAAAAACTGTAAAACCATTATATCGTTTTTCGCGGATTATGTCAACAGTAATTTTACGTGCAGGAAACGCAAAAACGGCAATCCCTCTCGGAATTGCCGTTTTTCACATTACTTTTTCATTGCCGCTTCAAGAGCGTTACCGATCTCGATGCGGAGAGCTGC